>CACYHG010000003.1:1345-88601 GCA_902774175.1 uncultured Bacteroidota bacterium | reverse complement strand
TGGAGCCATTTCCATCGGTCGCCGTCTGCAGGATCCCCTTGCCGAACTGGTGAAGGTGGACCCCCAGTCTATCGGCGTGGGCCAGTACCAGCACGACGTGAACCAGCGTGAACTGAAAAAGCGCCTGGACGAAGTGGTGGAAAGCTGCGTGAACATGGTGGGGGTAGATGTGAACAGCGCCTCCGCTCCGCTCCTTTCCCACGTGGCGGGCCTGAGCGGCACCCTTTCTGAAGCCATTGTGAAGTACCGTGAAGAGAACGGCGCATACGCCAGCCGCGAAGCCCTGAAGAACGTGAAGGGCTTTGGCCCCAAGGCTTTTGAACAGGCCGCAGGCTTTATGCGTATCCCCGGCGCGGAAAACCCGCTGGACGATTCCGCCGTGCACCCCGAAAACTACGCCTTGGTGGAGAAGATGGCCGAAAAGGCCGGAGTCTCCGTGAAGGACATGGTGGGCAACGCCGAAGCGGTGAAGGCCATCAAGGTGGATGAGTTCCTCTCTGACGAGGTGGGTAAGGCTACCTTGGATGATATTTTGAAGGAACTCCAGAAGCCCAGCCGCGACCCCCGTAAGGAATTCCGTTATGCCAAGTTCGATGACCGCATCAAGACCATCAACGACCTGGTGACGGGTAGCTGGATGGAAGGCGTGGTGACCAACGTGGCGAACTTCGGTGCCTTCGTAGATATCGGTGTCCATCAGGACGGTCTGGTGCACGTGTCCGAAATCAGCGACAAGTTCATTGCCGACGCCAAGGAGGCCCTGACGGTGGGTGACATCGTGAAGGTCCGTGTGGTAGCGGTGGATGCAAACCAGAAGCGCATCAGCCTCTCCATGAAGCAGGAATCTACCGACGGTGTTGCCGGTGCAGGTGCCAGTGGCCCGCGCGGCCAGCGTGTTGGCGGACCAAAGGGCGGTTTCGGTGGCCGCGGCCGCGATAACCGCGGCGGACGCCCCCAGGGGGGCATGCAGGGCCACGCTACCATCGCCGACCTGAAGAACAAGATTGCCGGTAAGGAACGCCCGGGCCAGCAGCCGAAAAAGCCCGCCGCCCCCGTACAGATCGGCAAGCTCAACTCCATGCTCAAGCAAATAATGAAAAAGGCTAAGTAGCGCTCTCATCGAGAGCGCCCACGGTTGTATTCGCGATCCAGAGTTTCAAACCTGCGATTGTAGCGAATACAACGTGTAGGGAGGGTCTTAGGGAGGGCGAAGCCCTCCCTTGTCGCATAAGAATTTATTCCTGTTTTTGGGGGTTTTAGGGGGCGAGCCCCCTAGGGGAGGGGGTAGGCCGAGCGCGGCTCGGACGAGGGGGAGGCTTCCCCCTTTTTTGTCAATGATATTTCGTTTATTCCTTCGAGAGGATCATGCAGATGACGGGGAGCTTTTTATCGACCAGGTTCTCGCTGGGGATGATTTCGCTTTCGACAATCTTGCAGTTGAATTCCTTCACGAAAAATTCCAGCTGGGCGCGGTCGAAACCAAGCCAGATGTGGCCGTGGGTTTCACGGAAGGATTCTTCTTTGTGCTGGGCCAGGTCCAGTAGGGCGAGCGTTCCGCCCGGTTTCAGAATACGGATGGCTTCCTTGAGGCGGATGGCTTCCTTGAGGGCTAGGCGCGGGTCCTGGGCGTGGTGGAGCACCTGGCTCATGAGCACCAGGTCGGCGAAATTGTCCGGAAGCCCGGTAGAGAGCATGTCCGCCACCTTCGGGGTGACGTTTGCGATGCCCTTTTTTTTGAGGATTCTCTGGAGTCCGCTGATGACCTTGGGGTCGTAATCCAGGGAGAAGACGTTCTGGCAGCGGTTCGCAAGCATCAGCGAAAGGTCGCCCCCTTCGCCGCAGCCGATATCTACCGCCTTTTCGAAGGGCGTCATGAGCTTGCTGAACAGGCTGATTTGGGCCTTGAGGCTGCCGCCGGCCTGGTCCAGCTTGTGGATCTGGCCCTTGGTCTTGTCGGTGCGGTCTTGCAGCACCTGCTCGGCGCGGCATTGGATGATGTCCTTGTCTTGCAGGTCTTCGTAGGCCTCCCGGATGACCGAAAGTACTCGGCTTGAAAGTAGAAGTTCTTCGCTGAGTCCGTAGTAGGCCTTGATGCCGTCGCGGCGGTCTTTCAGGAGCTTGCAGGCCGAAAGCTTGGAGAGGTGTCGGCTGGCGTTGCTCTGGTGGATATCCAGGATATCCTTGATTTCGTTGACGGTAAATTCGGCCTGGTCCAGGAGCATCAGGATTTTCAGGCGCATCTCGTCGGAAATGGCGTTGAACAGCTCGATGGAGGGCGTAATGGGCTCGCGGGTAATGTTCTTGCTCGGCATACCTCCAATATAATTTTTTAGTTTGGGGGTGTGAACGCTTTGCGGTGGAAAAAGTTTTTTTTGAGTCTGGTGGCCTTGCCCCTGATGGTGTGGGCGGCGGGAACGCCTGCGCCGGAAGAGGCCCACTACGATGTCTCCTGGTCCAAGGACATGCCGGTCACATTCTTGTCGGCGTTCACGGCCTTCTTTGGCAATTACCGCTACACCCAGATGGAAAAGGCCGAACCTGGGGATTACCGTTCGGTTTCGGAGCTGCTTCCCTGGGACAGGCCCCTGGCGGGGCGGTACAGCGAATCTGCAGACAAGGCAAGCAAGTGGGCGGCTGCTTTGGGGGTAGCGCCGCTGGCTCTCGCGGGGTATTCTTATGGAGTGGGGGATGCCTCCGGGCTCGATGCAGCCGGTTTTACCCTGATGTTTGCCCAGGCGCTTGCCCTCCAGTCGGGTATAAACCTGATGGTTCGCTCCATGGAATTTTGGCCCAGGCCCTATGTCTATGCCAAGGACGGCTATGGCTCCGGCAGTCGGAAGGCTATAGAGCGGGCCGAAAAGGCAGATGCCGAGGCCTACGGGAGTTTTTATAGCGGGCACGCTTCGGCGGCCTTTACGGTGGCGGTGTTTACCGGGGAGTGGTTCAGCGAAATGTACCCCCAGTCGCCTTTTAGGGGTGTGGTGTGGGCAGGGGCGCTTTCGGCGGCGGCCCTGGAAGGGGTTTTGCGGATAGCGGCAGGCAAGCACTACCTCACGGACGTGGTGGTGGGGGCCCTGGTGGGCTCGGGCGTGAGCCTTGCGGTAATCGAAATCCATAAAAAGCGGGACGAAAGGTTCTCCCTTTGGGTGTATCCTGGGGCGGCAGGCCTTACAATCCGCATATAACATTTTATTGTAAGTTTCGTTTTTTATTTTGTGATATATATTTGTAGGTGAAATTGAGGTTTTATATGATGAAAATTTGGGGCCGCTTGACCGTGGTCGTGGCATTGTCTTTTGCATTTGCCTGTGCCGCCTCGGTCAAGGACAGCCGTGACGGACGCACCTACAAGATGATGCCCTCCGGAAAGCTCAACTGGTTTACGAGCAATGTTTCTTTAGACGGCAAGCCCGATTTCAAGGACCGGGCGAAGGTCAGTTTCTACAAGAAGGAATCCTGGTCCGGGCTTTGCCCCGCAGGGACTCATCTCCCGGATTTGAAGGAATGGAATGACCTTGCCGAAGACAAGTTCATGGGGCCTCGTAAAAAGCAGAATGCCAAGGCTTTTGCAGGAAATACCCGTGGCTATTACGACATGTCCAAGAAGAACCCGAAGGTCCAGGGGAAAGATGCCGCCTACTTCGCCATAGCGGGGGATGCCGGAAAATCGGGCATACAGGCGCTGATGCTGGACCTGAAACGCGGAAGTTTCCAGAAGGTGAACCTGCCCAAGGAATCCGTGGTAGCCGTGCGTTGTGTAACAGAACGGGACCTGCTTGCCGAAAAGAATATCTCCCCAAAGGAGCAGGTGGCGTTGTTCGTCCGGAATGCGGACTGCGGCTTCTTCTTTGAGGAAATTGTGCGGAAGCTCTGCAACCTTTCCGAACTTACGCTGACCGCCGACAAGGTGGAGAAGAGCGTATCGTTCGTGCTGCACAATGTGGAATGCTTCGTGCCCTTCTCAGCCAACATCAATGTGGAGGAGGAGCGGGCCAAGATCGAAGCGGACATCGCCTATATGGAGCGGTTCCTGGATTCGGTGCTGAAAAAACTCTCCAACGAACAGTTTGTGAGCCATGCCCCCGAGAAGGTGGTCGCGCTGGAGCGCAAAAAGCAGGCCGATGCGGAGGAGAAGCTGCGCATCCTGCGGGCACAGCTGGAGCAGTTGTAGATGCTGGAGCAATCATGATTCAAAGCATGTGACAGATAGCCTTCACATCACAATTTTTTTAGTAAAAACCGTCATTCTTATTAAAAAAAAAACTAATTTTGCATTCTGGTTGGTAGCTGTCCGGCTGCCGTCCTGAATGTATTGTTAACTTAAAAATTTGTTATCATGAACAATGCGGAGAAAGTGATTGCCATCGCGCTGGCGGAAGAGGGCTATCTGGAAAAATCGAAAAGCGCCTATCTGAAAGACAAGAAAGTACTTGATTCCAAAGTGAACGGGGCAGGCAGTGAAAATTACACAAAATACGGGCGGGACATGAACGAGCTCTATCCTGCGGTGATGAATTTTCCGGCACCATGGTGCGACTGTTTTGTGGACTGGTGCTTCTACAAGGCTTACGGCATTGCCAACGCCAAGGCTTTGCTGGCCGGTGATTTTGACGATCTGACTTCGAGTTCTGCCCAACTCTACAAGAACAAGAATGCCTGGCACACCTCCAATCCGCAGCCCGGTGACCAGATTTTCTTCATTGACAGCGCTACAAGTCGCATCGGCCATACAGGGCTGGTGTATAAGGTTTCCGGCGGATATGTCTATACCATTGAAGGGAACACCTCCAACGCATCAGGAGTTGTGCGCAACGGTGGCTGTGTAAGTAAAAAAAGCTATTCATTGTCATACAGGTATATAGCGGGTTATGGCCGTCCCAAATATGATGTTGATCCTAATGCGGCTGCGGCTGCGGAGGCTGCGGATAAGGCCAGATGGCAGCAGCTGGTCATGGATTTGCAGAAGGCGCTGAATGCGGAATTCGATGCCAACTTGCAGGTCAACGGCATTGCTGACAGCAAACTGCTGGCCGCCACTCCGACACTGAATGCACGGATACGTTCCACAAGGCCGAAATCAGTGAAGGCGTTGCAGGCCTTTTTGACCTATTGGGGGTACAAGTGCCTCGTTGATGGCGATTTCTACACCGCCACGGAGAAGATGGTCAAGTCGTTCCAGCGGGATATTGTGAAACTTGCAAATCCCGACGGCGAGTTCACAGCGCAGAAAAAGAGCTGGAAACTGCTGCTGAAACTGTAGCGGGTTTGCGATATTCCACAATGAAAAAACGAGGGTGCCCAAAAAAGGCACCCTTTTTTCACATCCCTTTGATTTCCTCCACCGGAATCCCCGTGGATTGGGAATTCCGCTCCGTTGGATTGTTTTTTTTCCTAAAAAAATTTCATTTTTCCTGTTATGTTTCCGTTGTTATCTGCACCTATAGGGTCGTAACAGAAGAGATATGGCAGATACAATTTTTTCACAGCGTAGTGCGGCCTCGTTTGAGGATATGGTTGGCAGGAACCGGAGCCTGATATGGCATGTCTGTTCCGATTACAGCCTGGGCATGAGTTGGAACCGTGAGGATTGCGTTCAGGAGGTGCTTTGCCGCCTGTGGCAGGATTACGGGCAGCTGCGCGAGCAAAGTAAGGAGCGTGCCTGGGTCTATCGCGTGGCCACCCGCACCATGCTGATGCTTAAACGCAGCCGGCAGAATCAGTTGCAGCCGGTTCTGCAGCCGGAGGAGATGCAGCGGCTGGATACGGTGCAGTCCGAAGCGGACCGTGACGAAGAGAACTACCGCTGCCTGCTGCAGCTCATCGATTCGCTTCCGGAGAGCCAGGCAGTCATAATCCGCGCCCATCTGGACGGCTTTTCAAACAAGGAGATTGCCTCCATGACAGGCGGCACTGTGACTGGGGTGGCCATGCGCATCAGCCGGATCCGGAAGCGTCTGAAACAGTTGTATGATGCCGAAACGCAACGGACACAAATTTAGAAAAACAAGT
Organism: uncultured Bacteroidota bacterium; assembly: GCA_902774175.1. Lineage (GTDB taxonomy): Bacteria > Bacteroidota > Bacteroidia > Bacteroidales > WCHB1-69 > UBA1195. The sequence continues at coordinate 82,592 of CACYHG010000003.1, read as the reverse complement.
AGAATAACCGATAAATTAATGTAATCATGTCAAAAAGAGAGATTCCATCCGATTTTGAAAAACAATGGGAGCGGCGCAGGCAGGCGTTGGACAATGTCGCGCAGACGGCACCCGACGAGGAGCGCATGCGCTTGTGGGCCAAGCTGGCGAGGCAGCCGCAGCCGGCACAAGCGGAAAATGGGACTGTTTTGCGGAGAGTGAGACCCCGCTGGGTGCCTTATGCAGCCGCAGCGGCCTGTGTGACAGTGCTGGTAGGGGGTGGCATCCGGATGTTCCACGCGCAGACACCCGCATCGCCGGAGGCGGAAATGGTCAGTCTGGAGGGTAGGCAAGTATATTTTCTCTGTAACAACAGCTGCTCGGCGGCGGAGGTGGTTCAGGCGGCGGAAGAGATGTTTGACAAATAGTTAATAATTAATAGTTTATAGTTTATAGTTATGAATAAGAGTGGTTTTTTGTGGATGGGTTTTGTGGCTGCGTGCCTTTTTTGCGGCTGCAAGAAGGAGCAGGTGCAGACTGAGAATGCGGCGTTTGCAATGTATGAGCGTTATGCGGACAACAGTCATGGCGTGACGGTGGCCTATCTGGGCGATTTTAAAGTTGATAACCAGCCGATCAATGCGGTGATGCTGTCGGCTCCGTCGGAGGCGGAATGGCAGTGGCTTTGTGATGAGTTCGGCGTGCGGGAATGTAAAAACAGTCCGGATGCGATGCTGAAGCATCTGAGCGATTCAATCCGCAATGCGTTGGGCGTGCCGGACACTGCAAATAATGTCACCCACACCAATGCGGTTTATATCCAGGGCAATGTGAATTTGATGGATGATACCGCCGAGGCGGCCGCCATGGTGAAAAAGCTGCTTGATAAGGACAGCGTTGCCCAGCAGGAGGCTGCCGAAGAGCTGGTGGAGCAGGTGGTCGGCAAACTGCTCGGACAGTCAGGTCTGAAATTGCAGAATGGTAAGAAAGTTTCCACCTACAAGCAAGTGAGGGTTAGTCATATGGACAGTATTCCCGCCAATATCGACAGCCTTGTCAGGAAGCATGCGCGGCGGAGTGATATTACGGTGAGCGATGTGGAGGATGATGTCATCAATATTGACAGCATCTATAATTCGCAGCGCAGGCAGCTGCAGAACTATGCGAAGAATAATGGCTATCAGGGCAATGTCATTGCCGTCAATTATGAGAAGAAGACCCTGTGGCTCTTCTTCTACCGGAACAGCGCGGAGTTCGATGCCATCATGCGGCACATCAACCGCGATGTGATTCCCTTGTAACCAAATCATAAAAGAAAGTAAAGCAAATTTCCTCATAGGGTTTTTGGATGTTCCTGCGGTCTCCACAGGAACGTCCAAAGGGACCCGCATCCTGGAATTATGTCCAAAAATTCATGGCAAACCATGTGAGAATATATTTTAAAAAGTTATTAATAAATTAGTTATAAACATAAAAAAATTCAAGATGAAAGGAACAGTCTTATTGTTGTTATCAGTTGTATGGGCTTCGGCCATGTCATTCGGCCAGTGCTGGGGAAAGTTGGAGTTCCAATGTAATGATGTCTTGTCTATAGCTGATGAAATGCATCCCTCTCCAGTGTATTTGGACAATAGAATTTTCCATGCGGATGACACTCTGTCCATGGTGGTTATACAGTGTGAAAATGTGAGCGGTATGGAATTCAAGAAAGGGCTCCTGATTATGAAGGCACGTATGTTGGATGAACAGGACCGTTTGCTTTGGGAAGCCGGACTTGCTGCTCCGATTGAGTCATGGGCAGATAAGGAGTCCAGGTATTATGGTTTTCGCCTATGGAGCAAATGGCTTTATTTCCGTAATTATCCGACCGGGAATTACCGCATCAAGGCGTGGGTTGATTCCTTGTACATGGATGGGGAATATACTGTTTATTGCGATTCCATTCAGGAGTTATCCTCCAAAACGGTTTCCTTCCGTATAGAAAATGGTTCTGCGGTGAAGGATTGTGCGGAAAGCACACTCAGAGTCTTCCCCAACCCAGCTTCGGAGCAGCTCAATGTGACCTGTGAAGAGCCGATGCAGTCCCTCGCACTTTTCAATCCAACCGGGCAGCGGGTGCGGCAGATGGAACCCTGCGGCACCGGGGCGCAGATTCCGCTCTCCGGCCTGCCCCATGGCCTCTACCTGCTGCGCGTGCAGACCGCCAGCGGCAGTGCGGTAAGGAGGGTGGTGGTGGAATAAAAGCCATATACAACATTTTAATGCGGTAAAAAGCAGGGGCGCAAATTTGCGCCCCTATGTTTTTATAACATCATTTTGGAGGGAATAATTCTGTCCACAATCACAAAATCTTCCGAGATGTGGAACACAACTGTCCATCTGTGGTTCACAACAGGAAGCGTCTTCGCTTGTGGATGAATGGCTTTAGCAGTGGCAAGACCATTGAATCGATAAATATCTGCCGTAAAAGCAAGAGATGCTATCTGTCCGAGAATCCTATTCACATACTTATGTCCGCTGCTTGGCCTGTAAAGACCTGCAACATATGCGGCAATGCTGTCAAGGTCTGATAATGCCTCTTTACTGACAATCACCTTGTAACTTCGCATAGCAGTCGTCAAGTTTTTGGTGGAAATGTTTTCCGAACTGTTCCAATGTCATATATCCGTCAGGAATCTCCGGCGTGACATTTGAAACGATCTGTGTCCTGGCATGGTAAACAGCAACAGGCTCTTTTGCTTTTGGAAGTTTCTTTTTAACAATCTTGTAGTCTTTTTTCATTCTGACTCATTTTTAGACTGCAAAGGTAATCATTTTTCCAATATGTTTGTTTAATCGGTGAATTTCATACAATCTATTGGTTTATAATGTATTCCGCGCTTTCCGCATCTGGGCCTCTGACAGTAAAGGTAAAAAAAAGGCACCTGATTCCAGGTGCCTTTTATCGTAAATTATTTTATCTTGCTGGTGTAGCAGATCATATCGACCACCTTGTTGGAATAGCCCCACTCGTTGTCGTACCAGGAGACCAGTTTCACGAAGTGCTCGTTCAGCATGATGCCGGCGCCTGCGTCGAAAATGGAGGTGTGGGCATTGCCCTTGAAGTCCATCGAGACCAGCGGCTCGTCCGTGTAGGAGAGGATTCCCTTCATCTCGTTTTCGGAAGCCTTCTTGATGGCGGCGCAAATCTCCTCGTAGGTTGTGGCCTTCTCCAGACGGCAGGTCAGGTCAACCACGGAGACATCCACGGTAGGAACGCGGAACGACATGCCGGTCAGACGGCCTTTCAGCTCCGGAATCACCTTGGTCACCGCTTTGGCGGCACCGGTGGAGGAGGGGATGATGTTGGTCAGGGTGGCGCGACCGCCTCTCCAGTCCTTCATCGAGGGGCCGTCAACTGTCTTCTGCGTGGCGGTGGCGGCGTGCACGGTGGTCATCAGTCCTTCCACCAGACCGAAGTTGCTGTGGACAACCTTCACCAGCGGAGCTAAGCAGTTGGTGGTGCAGGAGGCGTTGGAGATAATGGGCTCTCCCTTGTACTCGTGGTTGTTCACACCCATCACGAACATCGGCGTGTCATCCTTTGAGGGGGCGGACATCACCACTCTCTTGGCACCCGCTTTCAGGTGTGCTTCGGCTTTCTCCTTTGTCAGGAAAAGACCGGTGGATTCCACCACATAATCTGTGTCCAGATCGCCCCATTTCAGGTTTGCCGGATCCTTCTCCGCAGTTACGCGAATGGCATGGCCATTGACAATCATCTGATTGTCGTTGTACTCAACTTTCCCGTTGAATGCACCGTGTACGGAATCGTATTTCAGCATGTAGGCCATGTAGTCCGGGGACAGCAGGTCGTTGATGCCGACGATTTCCACATCTTCACGTTCCATGGCAGCGCGGAAAACCAGACGTCCGATCCTGCCAAAACCATTGATACCGACTTTAATCTTGTTCATCACTTAAAGTTTATGTTATTGTAAATGTTAATTATACTTTTTTTGGTTCTTCAAAATCAATATGTAAGCACGATATTTTTCTCCTTTACCATCTTGCGGAGGTTCAGTATCGCGTAGCGCATCCGTCCCAATGCGGTGTTGATGCTCACATCAGTGGCGTTGGCAATCTCCTTGAAACTCATGTCCTGATACAGCCGCATGGTCAGCACCTCCTTCTGCTCCTCCGGGAGCAGGGTTATCAGCGAACGCAGCGAGTCATGAATCTGTTCGGTGATCATGCACTGCTCCACCGACATGGAAGGCTCCGAGAAAAAGTCAAAAATGTCGTTTTTGTTATTGTTGTCCACAAAGGACATCTTCTGGTTTTTGCGGAAGTGGTCAATGATCAGGTTGCGCGTGATCCGCATGATCCATTGGTTGAATTTGCCCTCTTCCCGATAATTGCCCGCACGCAGAGTATGGATCACCTTGATGAAAGTGTCCTGAAACAGGTCTTCCGCCAGATCCTTGTCATGCACGATAGTCAGGATATAGGAGAATATCTTCTGCTGGTAACGCCCGATCAGGGCCTCCAACGCATCCTCATTACCTGCAATATAGTAGGACACCAACTGCTCATCGCACGCGCGATTGTACTTCGCATCTGTTGCCATGTTTTATCTTATTGATTTACAAATAAAAAGATAAAAGTATCCCTATATGTCCTCCTATATTAAACAGTCTGCAAAATTACAAAAATATACCGTAGCTTTTTAAAAAAATCAAAATTAATTTTCCTCAATGGCAAAAGTGCTTTCCAACGTCGTGATAAAGCGGATGCTTTCATGGATTTTGTCATACATCGTGGTGTCGTTTTCGATGAATGGCACGGTCTCACGGTATGTTTTCACCCAACGCTCGATTTTCGGCGAGGATTTGAGCGGACGGCGGAATTCCAACGCCTGCGTGGCGTTGAACATTTCAATTGCAAAGATGGATTCCAGATTCCGTATGACGCGCAGACATTTGGTGGCGGCATTCGCGCCCATGCTCACGTGGTCCTCCTGTCCCTGCGATGAGGGAATCGAATCGGTGGAGCAGGGGTGGGCGTAGAGCTTGTTCTGGTTGACGAGGGCGGCTGCGGCATACTGCGGAATCATGAAACCGGAGTTAAGTCCCGGATTTTTCACCAGGAATGAGGGCAGGTTGCGCTTGGCGTCAATCAGCTGGTATGTGCGACGCTCTGAAATGTTGCCCAGCTCGGCCAGTGCGATGGCGAGGAAATCCATAACGACGGCAATTGGCTGGCCGTGGAAATTTCCGGCCGATACAATCAGATCCTCATCCGGAAAGACTGTCGGGTTGTCGGTCACGGAGTTGATTTCCGTGGTGATGACACTCTTCACATAACGGATGGCATCCTTGCTGGCACCGTGCACCTGCGGCATGCAGCGGAAGGAGTATGGATCCTGCACATGCTTTTTCGGCTGCTGCATGATTTTGGAACCCTCTGTCCAGTAGAGGATGTTGCGGGCTGTCTCCTGCTGCCCCATATGCGGGCGCACCTGGTGAATCAGCGGATTGAACGGATCCACGCGGCCGTCAAAGGCATCTAAGGAGAGGCTTCCGAGAAAATCGGCGGCTTGGGAGAGCCGTTCGGCTTTCAGCAGGCAATAGACCGCATGGGCCGACATGAACTGGGTGCCGTTGAGCAGAGCCAGTCCCTCCTTCGACTTCAGCGCGACAGGTTTCCATCCCATTTTTTCGTTGATTTCCTTGCCGCTATAGTATTTCCCTTTGTATTTCACATTACCCATGCCGATAATCGGGAGGCAGAGGTGTGCCAGCGGAACAAGGTCGCCCGAAGCGCCCAAGGAGCCCTGTTCGTACACCACGGGGCAGACCCCTTCGTTGAAGAAGTCCATCAGCCGTTGTACGGTTTCAACCTGCACGCCGGAATGTCCGTAGGAGAGGGACTGCACCTTGAGCAGCAGCATCAGCCGGACAATCTCCTCCTGAACCTCGTCGCCCATCCCGCAGGCGTGCGACATCATCAGGTTCTCCTGAAGCTTCCCCAAATCCTGTTCGGAAATGGTGGTGTTGCAGAGTGAACCGAAACCGGTGGTGACTCCGTAGACCGGCGCCTCCTGATGTTTGATCTTCTCATCTAAGAAAAGGCGGCATTTTTTGATTTTCTGGAGGGCAGTGGCGGAAAGTTCCAGCCGTTGGCCTTCCGATGTGATCTTATCTATTTCTTTTAATGACAGTTTTTTGTCTGAAATTTTATGTGTTTTCATATAAGTATGGTTTTAAGAATGCAAAGGTATCGTTTTATGGGATATGAAACGATACTTTTAACAAAAAAAAGCACGGATTTGAACCCGTGCTTTTTTTTGAGGATATGATCAGCCTGTACTATTCGGCTTTTTCCTCTTTCTTTTTGGCCGCTTCGGCCTCAAGGTCGGCTTTCAGATTGATGAGGGCGTCAAGGTCTCCGAGAGTGGAGTGCTCAATCTTCTCATTCATTTTCTTGAGATACTGGGCATCCTCCTTGGCTTTCTTCTCCTCTTCAGAGGCGGCCTGCTCCTTGTCAGCGTCCTTGCGGTCTTGCCAGATGCGGCTGTGGGAAAGCACAATCTTCTTGTTCTCCTTGGAGAAGTCAATCACCTTGAATTCGGCTTTGTCACCCACCTTGATGGTGGTGCCGTCTTCCCGCTGCAGCCCTTTGTTGAAGGCGAAACCTTCAACGCCCTGCAAACCGACGGTGACACCTTTGTCGTGCTGTTCCAGAACGGTTCCTTCATGGATTGAGCCGACAGTGTAGATGCTCTCAAACACGTCCCAAGGGTTCTCCTCAAGCTGTTTGTGACCAAGGCTCAGACGGCGTGCTTCGGGATCCATCTCCAGCACAACCACGTCGATCTTCTCGCCGATTTTCGTGAATTCGGCCGGATGTTTGATCTTCTTCGACCAGGAGAGGTCGGAAATGTGGATAAGACCGTCCACACCCTCCTCCAGTTCCACGAAGATACCGAAGTTGGTGAAGTTACGCACGGTGGCCGTGTGTTTGGAACCGACAGGATACTTTTCGTTGATGGATTTCCATGGATCCGGAATCAGCTGCTTGATGCCCAAGGACATCTTGCGCTCCTCGCGGTCCAGTGTCAGGATTACAGCCTCAACAGTGTCGCCGACTTTCAGGAAGTCGTGGGCCGTGCGGAGGTGCTGCGACCAGGACATTTCCGAAACGTGGATGAGTCCCTCCACGCCCGGCAGTATCTCGATGAATGCGCCGTAATCGGCAACCACCACCACTTTGCCGGTCACCTTGTCGCCGACCTTCAGTTCGGGATCGAGCGAATCCCAAGGATGCGGGGTAAGCTGTTTCATGCCAAGGGCAATACGTTTCTTCTCCTCGTCGAAGTCCAGAATGACCACATTGACTTTCTGGTCCAGTTTCAGAATCTCTTCAGGATGCGAGATGCGTCCCCATGAGAGGTCGGTGATGTGCACCAGGCCGTCCACGCCGCCCAGGTCGATGAATGCGCCATAGTTGGTGATGTTCTTGACCACGCCTTCCAGAACCTGTCCCTTTTCCAGACCTGCCATAATCTCGGCACGCTGGGCTTCGAGCTCCAGTTCGATGAGCGCCTTGTGGGAGACCACCACGTTCTTGAATTCCTGATTGATTTTGACAATCTTGAATTCCATGGTCTTGTCCACGAAGATATCGTAGTCGCGAATCGGTTTCACGTCAATCTGGGAACCTGGCAGGAACGCCTCGATGCCGAACACGTCCACTATCAGGCCGCCTTTGGTTTTCGATTTGATGTGGCCTGTGATAATCTCTTCATTCTCATAGGCTTCATTGACTCTCTTCCAAGATTTCAGAAGTAACGCCTTCTTGTGGGAGAGGAGCAGTTGCCCTGTGGAGTCCTCCTGACTTTCCACGTAGACTTCAATCGGGTCACCGATTTTGAAGTTCGGATTGTAACGGAGTTCGTTGATGGGTATCACGCCATCTGATTTGAATCCGATGTTCACAACCACTTCACGGGCAGTCTTGCCCACGATGGTTCCTTCCACAACATCCTGTTCCACAATCGCATTGAATGTCTGGTTGTAGACATCTTCCAATTTGCGGCGCTCCTCGTCAGTGTAGGTGCTTTGCTGTTCACCCAGGCTTTCCCAGTCAAAGTTGGGGTCGTTGGGAATAATTGCCGGTTTTTCCGGCTTGCTCTGTACGGCCTCTTCAACCGTATTTGCTGCTTCCATTGCAGCATTTTCAATCTCTTCTGCCATAATTTTTTTCGGCGTATAGCAACGCCATTTTTTAATTAATTGTTTAACATAAGGTTATCTGTATACTTCCGCCCGAAGAGCCTTTTTCGGACGAAAGGCGCAAAGATACTACATATTTTGATAGCTTTGTGCGATTTTTTCTGCAATATTTTGCATCTCCTCCGGACTGACCTTCGGACGTTCTTTCCGGAAGTTCAAGTCGTTCTCCTCTTTCATGGGAACCAGATGGATATGGGTGTGCGGGACCTCCAGTCCGATGACCGCGACACCGATGCGCAGGCAGTCGGTGTTCTTTTGGATGGCTGCCGCCACTTTTTTTGCAAAAACCATCATTTCTCCAAGTTCCTTGTCTCCCATGTCGAAAATGTAGGAGGTGTGTTTTTTCGGCACCACAAGTGTATGCCCCTTTGTCAGCGGGTTGATGTCCAGAAAGGCGAAGAACTGATCATCCTCCGCTATCTTGTAGCAGGGAATCTCCCCTTTGATGATTTTGGTGAATATGGTTTCCATTGTCTCTTATTTTCTGGTTATATCCTCAATTTTAAATCTCATTTTTCCGGCGGGGATTGTGATTTCAACCTCTTCACCTTTCTTGTGTCCGAGCAGCCCCTTGGCAATTGGGGAGGTTACTGAAATCTTCATCTCCTTCAGGTTCGCTTCCGTTTCCGGCACTATTGTGTATACAAATTCCCGCTGGTTGGTCAGATTGATGATTTTTACCGATGAAAACAGCAGGACCTTGGAGTTGTCAAGGCTATCCTCGTCAATGATGCGGGCGTTTGCCACCAGTGCCTGAAGTTTCTGGATGCGTACCTCCAGCAGGCTCTGCTGCTCCTTGGCCGCATCGTATTCCGCGTTCTCGGAAAGGTCGCCTTTGTCACGTGCCTCCGCAATGGCTTGTGCAACCTTTATCCTTTCTTTGGTTTCCAGTTGGTTCAATTCCTCCTTGAGGGCATTAAGTCCCTCTTCCGTGTAATACTTTATTTGTCCCATTATGATGTGCAATAAATAGTAGAGATACTTCCTGTATCTCTACTATATAAATTTTTCAATTAAATAAATTAATGTCTTACAGAATGATTCTTGCTCCGATGTGATGGCATCCGCCCCATTTCACAGTAAACCGGTAGGCATAGTCGACAGCGATTTTCGTGTCGGTTTTCTTGCTCATCGGAATCAGGAACGATGCGCCCAAGGATGGTCCGGAATACAGGGTTGTTATGGTTTCCTTGTCCCACATGTCGGATTCGATCGAATAGCCGCCACGCAGTTGGAACATCTCTTTCCAGCTGTACTCAATACCCAACAAATATTGGTCGTTGGAGTATGCGTTCGAGACAAAAGTTCCGGCCAAGGTCAGCCTGTGGATGGCATCAGTGGCGTTTTCCACTTCCGATTGCCCGCTGATGCTTCCGATAAGGAAGTCGTATGTGACACCCAGACTCAGGTTTGCGGGCAGCTCGTATGATTCCGAACGGTTGCTGAGGGTCTGGACAAATTTACCGTTTTCCACTGTGCCGCGGATATCCAGACCGTCACCGCTGTAACTAATCGGCATGCCGATGTTCTTGATGGCAACGGCAAGTTTGAACTGCTCCTGTCGGCCGGTGATGTACTGGATGCCGGCATCCAATGCGAATCCGGTTGCGTTTGTGTTGTACGACCCTTCGTTAATCAGCCGGACGGTTGCACCTGCCTTAATTGCTAAGGAGAAGGATTTTGCGTAGGAAAGTCCCAAGTTCATGATGGACGGTGAAAAGGTTCCTAATCCGCCGTCAGGCTGGTCTTCGGAGGTCATTTCAATGTCTCCGAAGTTCATCATCATGACAGTCAGTCCCAACACACCCCTATCGTTTCCAAGGTTATGTCCGATACCAAGGGAATTGATCCCGATGCCGGTTCCTGCAAAATAGATTGAATGGCTGAATCCCAATTGGGTTTTATCGACAAACGATAATCCGGCCACGTTGGAATACATGGCTTCAATGCCCTGGATGTTTGCCAGGCCGGCGCTTCCCCAACCATTACTGGCTGCCCACGGGTTAATCAGCAATTGTCCGGCGGCGGATTGTCCGCTACGGTCCCTGTTTCCGGCATACGTTGTGGAGACGGCTGCCGCAAGCGTACATGCAATGGCTACGGTGAATAATGTTTTACCTATGTTTTTCATACTACTTTTTTTTTTCGTGTGTAACCTATTGATTAACTAAAATGCGTTCACATCCGTAGGACGTTGGATTCCGTACCATTTCAATGTCTTGATTTCACCTGTCACGTTGTCGGTGATGTGGATCAGATAAACGCCGCCCGCAATAGGTATGTTGGCGGAATTCTTCAGATCCCAGTCGACATAGGTGTCGGTGTTGTCTTTCTTGAAGGTCCGGATAAGCGTGCCGTTCAATGTGTAGATCTTGATTGTGCAGTTCTTGGGCAGGTTGGTGAATTTCACACAGTTGTCCAATTGTCCTGTTTCGTATGCAGAACGTGCATAGTAGGGGTTAGGCACCACGTTAACCTCTTCCATGGAAGATTTTGCCACTTCATTCATGTTTGTTTGTGTGGCCAGTCCCTTGGTCGAGAACAGGTACATCGGCATGTTGTCGTTAACCGGATTGGTCACGCCATTCTGGTCCATACCTTTAACGTTGTTTGCCAGCTTGTTGTCGGAGAATTGCTTGTAAGGACGTGATACACGCAGTTTGATGGTCGCATCCGAACTCAGCCATTTGGAGGTGTCGGTGGCCAACGGGATGGAGGTCCACATCACGTTCATGTACACATAGGATTTCCAGAGGTTGCTGGTGGCGGAAAGGGTGTGGTTCTCCGCATTGTAAAGTTTCTGGAACGCCCATGCGCCCTCATCGTATATCGGGCAGATCCAGTTTGCGTTGGTTCCAGCGCTACCGTTGAGCCGTCCGATCTTTCCTGCTCCATTGTCATAGGCGATGTCCTGATGGCCGAACACATACAGATAATGCTTGCCGCCCATCACATAGTCACCATTGCTGGTGGTGTAGGGGGTCGGGTTGAAGAGCATGTCCGCACCGTTGTGCTTGACCAACCAGGAATCCTCAGCGAACATGACGTTCAGACGTTCTCCGGTCTCCACGCAGATGGCATATCCCGGGAACCAGCCCATGCCCATGGTGTCCTTCTTGTCGCTGCGCATGCAGGCTTCAGCCTTGTTGCACCTCGGATCGTTGTAAGGAATACCCTCCTTGTCCACAGAATAGGATTTGCGCATGAAATGGCGGGTGGCCTTTCCGACGGTCAGCACCTTGTCACCGCAGGCCTCCACAACGGGGCAGCGGCTCCATTTCGACTTGTCGGGTGTCAGAACCACATCCACACTGTACAATTGTGTCATGCTGATGGAGTATGACTGGTCGCACATTGGCGGCACCAGCTCTTTCTTGTTGGTGTAGTCAGGATTCTCAATCTCGGCGTAACCGAACTGCGGGCCGTCGTCGTATTTGTTGGTCAGCGGGTAGGGTGCCCACGTTCCGCCTATCATTTTCTCGAAGTACTCCTTGCCGTCAAGGAAGCAGTAGAAGTTTTTCGCGCCTTCAGGTCTCATGATTACATTGTCAAGTTTCAGCGCATAGTGTTCGTCCTCCTTTCTTGCGTTGGTCTGATCCCACGAATAGCCGTCCTGACCTCTCATGAAGTAGTCTCCGTCCTTTGTCGAACCGGAACGTATCCAGTTCAGCGGGCTGGAGCCGTCCACGTCAGCAACGCCGGTCAGCCAGGTGACGCCGTTACTGAATTCAATGCTTGAGGACAGGTATTTTACTGTGGAATAGATACTCTGGTTGATAGGAACATCCGGACGCAGCACATCTTCGTCCAGCAGCTCGAACTTGTTGTTGTAGATAGTGACGGAAAGACCCATCATGTTGCCTTTCTTGTCAGTGAGAATCTGCTCATTGTTCACGGAAATGCTGGTCTGGGACTCAATGGTGTCATAACCTTCCTCAGTGTTGTAGATGATTCTCCAGCGTGTGCTGTCGTTCACATCCTTCACATTGGTGTCCGCATTGTAGAGCTGTACGGTGTAGTCGTGTGACACCAGCTGCAGCGGGTCAATCACCTTCACGTTGATCGGGCCGGCATTCACCTCATATTCGAGAGTGTCTGTCTTCCACGGTGCACCTGCCATAATCTTGTCGATGGTCTTTTTGGTGAGGTTCAAGGCGATGCCGCCGTTACCCTGACCTTCTATCCTTGTGATGGCCGGCTGGGTGCCGTATTCCGCATTTGCAACGGTTCCGTTCTCTTCGATGCTGGTCCTGTGAGGAATCACCGTGTATGTCTTGATGTTCTTGTTACCGGCGAGGTATGCGCTCTTCTGGCCATACAGGCAGGGATTGTCATCATCGGTGGAGTATTTTGCATAGCCGTTGTGTGCATAGGCGATTGCCATGAAGTAGTATTTCTTGTAGTTGATTAGGGTGCGGATGTTGCTGGTGCTGAACGCATCCTCTGTCAGTGTGAAGGTGTGGCTGATGCCGGTGTTGGCTCCGTTCACTTTCTCTTTGGCGACATCTGCGCCGATGGTGGCGTCAAACTCGTAATTGAGTATTTTGTCCACATCGTTCTTCTTGTCGCATTGGAACACCAGGATTGCCTTTGAAGGGTTGGAGAGGTCTTCAGCCGTCACGCTTTCGTCGGCCAGCTGGTAAATCTGATATCCTTCAAAACGGTAGGTGCGGTCGAAATATGTGGTGTCGCGAACCTCCTTGATGATGTTGATTACGGAGTCTTCGTAGGCCACGCTGTCCTGTCCGTTAATATCCTTATAAATATGTTTGGCAACGATGTGTGCGGTGTCGTCTTCGTAGGATGTTTTCACGTGGAAGGCGGGAAGTGAATGATCCTCCTCGGCGTAGTCTTCAGGAGTGTTGGTGTAGTTGTTGGAGCCCTGCGAGTTGGTGATGTAGCAGATCAGGGACTGGTCCATCTCCTGGAAGACCAGATCCGGTGCATCGGGACCGTCAATGACCTTGAAGCAGCTTTCGAACAGGCTCTGGCATTTGTCGTCAACAATTTTCAGAAGTTCGACAGAGGCCCATGCGCTTCCGGTTGTGGCCCTTGCCCATGGAATACCGACTGTGATGTAGTTGATGGCGCCTTTTTTCAGTGTGAAGGGTCCTGCGGACTGCATGAAACGGCGGTCAGCCGGTGCGTTGCTGCAGTTCTCCTCTGTCCAGATTTCACCTGGCAGCTCTCCGTTGGTTCCCCAGTTACACGGGTCGGATGTTCCCGGGAACATGAAGTCGCATTCCGGACCGTTGGTCTTGTTTTTGTGTCCGGTTGAGCCAAAGCGCATTTTGGAGTTATCTTTCCAGATACCTTTCAGCATATTGTAGTACTGCCATGCAATGCTCGGGTCGCCTGTGATTGAGTTGTCGTTGTTGTGATATACGAAGCGGCGCATGCCGAAACGCTCGTTGTCCACGATTCCGTCACCGAAGTTCACACCGTTGATGGCTTCTGCCCTCACAAGAATCTGGCGGGTGACCATGTCTCCCTTTCCGGTCGAATCCCAGGTGAACTGGCGGAATTTGCCGTTCTGGGTCACGATTTCGCAGCTCCCTTCCATGGAGGGACCATAGACTCCGTCACCATTGAAGGAGGGGTTGTCATAACCGTCCGGATCCAGATAGGGGCCTTGGAAGAAGTCCACACCGACTGCGGGAGGATTTGCGCCATAGTGGGTCGGCAGTCCGGTGCCGTCCACGTTGGTTCCGTTGTAGCAATATCCCAAACCTCTTTCAACATCGCAGCCCACGTAGTCATCCTTCTGGTAGCCGAGGTCGGCGTCCACCCACTGGCTGAAGTATGTTTCGGTCAGCTCGTATGAGGAACGGTTGATGATTTCGTAGGAGTAGAATGTCATGTTGTTCAGCTCGTCGTTGGTGGTGAAGGCGAAGGCCTGTCCACGGATTTCCAGTCCGATGGGAGAACCCTTGGATTCCGTGTGTGCGGCTCCCTTGTCGTTGAACACCCACCAAAGGGTCTGGTCGCCTTTCAGCACCTGGTCGGCCATCACACCTCCGACGGAAATGTTGTTGGCCTCCTCATAGGTCTTGGGGAGTTCGCCACGGGCGGCTTTGGCCCTGTTCTCATCTGTCCACGGGCAGAGTTCGTTTTCAAAGTCATAGTAGGGATATTCACCCTTTTCAGGCTGGTATTCACCGTCTCCGTTCAAATCGTAGAATGGGGCGAGGAACTGGCTTGGTCCGTTGATGTCACCAGTGTAGTTATAGGGGTGTGCGGGCCAGTTCTTGATGGCTTCCGGCATCACGTAGTCGGGGTCGTCCCAATGGTCGCGGTGGTTCCTGGCCATAGCCTTGGTCATTTCAAAATGGCGGTCGTAGTAGCTGCAGACAGCCTGGTCGATATCCGCTGTCTTCAGGTTCAGCGGGCCGGGCCAGAAGTCGTCACCGACCTGGCGGAACCGGATGGCTGCCAATTTCAGCTGGCCGGTGATGTCCAGACCTCCAATCCATAAGGCGGATGCGAACATTGAGCTTGCATCTCCGGATTTCGGCACAACGTATTTTGCGATTTCTTTGAACCACATTGATCCGCTGGTCTCTATATAAGCCCTGACATTGTTGATGTTCAGTTCGCTTGAACTGGATGCGGGCAGACATGTGGCTGCTTTTTGCGCCACCTTAGCATTGGATTTCCGTACGGGATCCCCAACAAATCTCTCGGCCTTTGCCAAAGAAACGGTGAACGCGGCAATGAAAGCAATGGCTACGATACTTTTTATGTTTTTCATGATAGTTGTTTTTTTGCGATTCATATATTTCCTCCCCGTTGATTAAAAGTTTAACATGGCGCCAAGTGTGATGACACGGGCTGAACCCAGCCGTCCGGCAGTCATGATGTATGTGTAATAGTCGATGAAGGATTCGGGGCAGGTTTGCTGGGAGATGTATTTCTGGTATTCCTCAGCGGTAAGGAACCCGTCGTCCGAGGCGTTTCCGGTATAGCGGTAGACACTGGTCACATTGCTGAAATTGAAGATGTTGTTAATGTCAAGATAGGCCTGCAGCATAGCTTTCTTCTGTCCTCTCTTGTCATCGCTGTCCTTCAGTTTGAGCTGCCAGTATTTGTAGAACTTCATGTTGCAGCTGTACTGCCACGGCATCCTGGATCCGTATATTGAACCGACCAGCTGGCTGGCGCCTTGTCCGTTCAGGGATGAGATGGTGCTTGAACGTGTGTAGGGAAGTCCCGAACCCGCCTTGGCGGTGATGTTCATACCGCTGTTCTCCAACGGATGGATCTCTTTCTTATTAAGGTAGAAGGTACCTCCTTCACCGTGGCCGCAGGATAGGTTGATGTTTGCGTTCAGCACGTGGCGCTGGTCAAAGGACAGGGTGGTGAGGGTCCTCAAGTTGGGCTGTCCGGCGGCGATGATGTTGGCTGCCGAGGTGCTGCTGGAACCTGTTCCTTTTGCGAATTGCAGCGTGTAGTTGGTGGAGAAGCTCACATGTTTGACTTTACGCATCTCCAGTCCGATTGTGAAGCCCTGGGTGGTTCCGAAGTCGATGTTCGTGTAGGAATAGTAAGTTGCAGGATAGGCCTCCGTGTAACGGTAAACCTGCACCTGGTCACGCTTCTCACTATAGTATGCGGAAAGGTTCAACGCCATATTGTCGCCAAGTTTCTGGCGGAATCCGACTTCATAGTCGATGCTCTTTTCCGGTTTCAGACCGGTGTTGGCGCAATAGCTTCCGTTTTTGGCGTAGTCTTCAAAGAAGAGGTAGTAAACAGGATTAAGGCGGCTGTTCTGCCGTTTGGTCATGACATTGTAGTGTGCATAGAACACCGACGCGTCATTCACTGAGAAGGAGAAGGAGAGACGCGGGGCGATTGAGATTCCGCCGTTCTCCAGAGTGGGAGTGTAGTCCTGGAATGCCTTGTAGCTGACCTTGGTCTGGTCGGATGCGCCCGGCATCTCCTTCAGGTAGGGGGTCAGGCTGGAGACATTTGCCTCCTGTGCAAGGTCGGTCGGGTCCGTGACCTCGTTTCCTTGCGGGTCGTACCATGTGGTTCCGCTACGGTAGGCGGTCACCTCCATTTCTGCTGCGGTGGGATCCTGTACATATACTGTATAGTCGTCACCGATGCTGGCGGGAATCTTGTAGTTCTTGTCGGTGAAGGTTACGTTCATCTGGTTCACCTCCTTGGCGGTGTAGGCCTCACGATAGAGGTACATGTCCTTTACCACGGGCTGGTTGGCGTCGTTCACATCCAGACGGACACCCACGTTGAAGTACAGGGTCTTGATTGCGAAGTGGTCCTGGATGTATCCCGCCATATAGATAGGCTTGTATGCTCCGATGGAGGTGAAATCACGTCTGCCGTCCTCGCCGTTGAACCATTTCTGCATGTCATCCATGGTGATGGCCTTGTTGTTGGGATGTTTTCCGGTGTAGTCATATCCGTAGTAGGAGACGTAGGCGTTACCGTTGTTGAAGAGCTCTTCGGCGGAGAACATGTCAAGCGAATAGGTCTCCGGATCGTAGCGGTCGATGTCAATCCATTCGTCTTCGGCGGCGCCCAGCTTCTCACGCAGGTTCTTGTCAAATGTCTTCTGACCCTCCTTGTTGATAAGCCGTTTGTAGTTGACCGTGTCGGTGAATACACCGTTGTTGTCGTATGTGCCGTAGGCGGAGTTCTCGTCAAGCTCGTTGATGTGGTCGTTGGCCAGAGTGCGCATCAGAGTCCACAAGCCTCTTGGCGATACTGAAAAACTGTGGCTCATTGACTGGTAATACTGGAATCCCATCTCAATGCCGTGGTTCTTGATGTCAAAGGAGAGGTTGGCGTTGAAGTCCAGTACATCGGAGAGGCTCCTTCCAACACCGTTGTAGGCTACGCCTGGTGCGCTGAAAAAGCCGTATGCCGCTCCGCTGGGGGCCTCACCGTTCAGCAGGCCTCCAAGAGACTGGATATGGTTGTCATATTGGATTCTTGTTCCGAACATGTCGAATACATTCTCGGTGTATCTGGCCAGATCCGGGTTCTTGTCGCCGGGGATAAAGGTGTCGATGACATATGCGAAGGAGGTCATCTTATAGACATTGTCAAGTTTGCGTCCGTTCAGGGAATCGGTGCCATATTCATAGTAAGGCATGACCCTGTGTTCGAGTTTTCCAATGTATCCGTAGTCGAAGATGTTTTCCTTGTGGGTCTTGCTGTAGGACTTGCCGGCTCCGTGCTCATAGCTGAACTGGATGCGGTAGAAGGCGTTCTTGAAGATGGAGCTTGTGTCGGAATGGAAACGCTGTGTCAGACGCAGCATGGCAGCTCCGGTCCAGCTCTCCGAAAAGCCGTTGTTCTCTGTGTTGTACAGGGAGTTTGCGAAGGTGTAGCTCTGACCTGCAGAATAGCTGAACTTACCTGTGGCAATGACATCGATGTTTGTGGTACGGATGTCTAGTTTGCCGAACAGGTTGCCGCCGTAGCTGGTGGCGTTGCTCAGTCTCTTTTTGCTTTTTCCCCATTGGTCCTTTGTGATATAAAGGGTGTTGTTGTAGTTCACGCCGTCCTCTTCAATGCGCAGCGGGTTGGCCTTCAGCTCGTCAATCAGGGATTGCGGGGCTTCGTAGTAGCCTCCTTTGAGCGAGGTGCTTCCCGGATTGTAGCTGAGGCTTCCGCTCAGGTAGAAGCCGGCCGAGTTCAGTTTGCTCTTCCGCTGGTCCAGTTTCATGAGCGAGTCCGTTCTCTTCTCAAGTTTTTTCAGGATGGGGCCGGTCAGGGAGAACTGCATTCCTCCGGAATAGTATCCGTTAATATAGTCATATAGGTCAATGGATCCCCCAAAGTGGCGGGCGGCACCTTTTGTCTCGATTTCAACGAATGCGGCACCGTCACCGTATTTGGCCGGGATACCGCCGGAAATCATGTTCATGCTCGCAACGCTTGAAAAGGGCACGTCATTGCCGCTGCGGACACCGTCCACCATGTACACCAGCTGGCCGGTACGGTTACCACGGACACTTGTGCCGCCGCCTGACGATGTCAGACCGCTCATGGTGTTCAGGGCGCTGGAGATTGATTTTCCGGAAACGTTTTCCATCTCATCGGACGTCATGGCCTGCTGGCTGGGATCGTCAACGTTGAAAATGGGTTTCTCAGCCTTTATGGTAACGGTTTTTAGTTGTTGGCCGCTCTTACAGTCAATCTGTACATCCTGGAACTTGACAAGGCTTCCGCTGAAAGCAATGCCTTCCATCCTGTATGTTCCGCACCCCATGTAGGTGACAACAAGGTCGAACTTTCCTGTGGGAATGGGCTTCAATGTGTAGTTGCCTTTCTCATCGGTGGTGGTTCCCAGAATCATGGCGTCCTCTTGCATTAGCCTTACGGTTGCAAGATCAACTGGCTTGCCGTCCTGATTTGTGACTTTCCCCTTCAGTGTGGCGTTTTGGGCGAAGGTGTAGCCTGTCATCAACAGTGCCAACCCCAGGGCAAAAAATATTTTTTTGTACATTTTAATTAAGTTATTTGTTAGTTACCTTAAATTATTTCAAACTTTATTCCGCCTACTCTCCCGATTTGGCGTTTTTGCACGTCAATTTGCCTATTTTGGAAGGAAACGGCCGATTTTTCCGCAAAGCGGATTCCGTTCCTTCCCTCTCCTCCACCTCGCGCCTCACGGCGGTCACAAATTGGTGGAATAACAATTACTATATAGGACAATGCACTAAAACCCAATAAAATGGATTTAGGGCAAGCCTCTTCCAAACATACGTTCCAACCGTTGGTTTCGCTTGTGTTTTCCGGTCTGGAAAAGGGTTTGTTCCAAACAGGGCACACATTCCAACAGCAAACGCAAAAATACAAATTTTGGTAAAACAAAAGACAATTTTTTGGAAAAAATATGAGATTTTTTTCTGCCGGGTGATGTTTGGCTGGAACAGGAGGTGCGGATAGGGGGACTCGAACCCCCACGACTTTCGTCACCAGATCCTAAGTCTGGCGCGGCTACCATTACGCCATATCCGCTTCCGTGAATCGGAGATGCAAAAGTAGTCATTTTTCAGGCATGTTTTTGCTCTCCGCATGTAATTTTTCATCGATTCCGCCGTTAAAGCCATTGTTCAAAGCAAAAACATGTTATTTATGGAAAGCAGGGTTGCGGTAAATCCGGTTATCGAAGAGCAGTGGGGACGCGTGCTGGCGGACCAGTTCCGTCAGGATTATTTTGCAGATTTGAAGGCGTTTCTGATCGAAGAAAAGTCAAAATACCCTGTGTTCCCTCCTGGAAAATACATTTTCAACGCATTCAACCAAACCCCTTTCGACAAGGTTAAGGTTGTGCTGCTGGGGCAGGATCCGTACCACGAGCCGGGTCAGGCGCACGGACTCTGTTTTTCCGTACAGCCGGGAGTGCCTCTTCCGAAATCATTAATTAATATATGTAAGGAATTGCAGTCCGATGTCGGGGTGCCGTTCCCGCGATGCGGCGATTTGACAGCTTGGGCGCGGCAGGGAGTGCTGCTGCTGAATGCCACATTGACGGTGCGCGCACATCTTGCCGGTTCGCACCAGAACCACGGGTGGGAGCGTTTCACCGATACTGTGATCCGCAGGGTCTCCGAAGAGCGCCCACATGTTGTCTTCATGTTATGGGGGCAGTATGCGCAGGCGAAGGCTCCTTTGATTGACGCCAGCAGGCATCTGGTCCTGAAGGCGCCCCATCCGTCACCGTTGTCGGCCTCCAGGGGCTTTTTCGGATGCCGTCATTTCTCCAAGGCCAACGAATGGCTGGTTTCGCAGGGCATGGAACCGGTTGACTGGAGACTTGAACAATAAAAAAGAGGCTTCGTGAAGCCTCTGCGTGTGGGAACTAACGGACTCGAACCATTGACCCCCTGCTTGTAAGGCAGGTGCTCTGAACCAGCTGAGCTAAGCTCCCTTCATGTCTGCAAAAGTAGACAAATTCGGAATACGAAAACATCTTTTGTCATATTTTTTTTCTTAAATGGAATCATAATCGGTTTTTTTTTATTTTTGCAAATCATTACATATTGACGATAGTTATATTCAAATAATTGGAAATTAATAATTTGGATAATGGTCATCCTGCGCGTTCGTGGCAGGAGTTTGTTGCGGGGCTGAAAAATGCCACCACTTTGAAGCAGCGGAAGATGCTCAGTCTTGAGGCAACCGAATGGGTTGAGGGGGCTGAGGACGGCACCTGCCAGTTTGTGGTGGACTCCGTTTTTCTGAACCAGCAGCGCTATCTGAACCGCCATCTGATCTTTGTCAACCAGAAGATGCGGACGGATGGGATTTTCATCTGCGGTTTTTACTCCTCGGAGACCCGCAGGCGCCAGATTCGGGAAAAACATCCCAAAATGAGCCGCCTTTATCTTTTCTTTGATTTCCTGTGGCACAGGGCATGTCCAAAAATGACGCTCACCCGCCGCCTCTATTTCTCCATCTATAAGCAGGTGAAAAGGGTATATCCTATGCCTGAGGTTTTCGGACGTCTGTGCTTCTGCGGGTTCGACATCCTGCATTCGGAGGTGCTGGATGGTGTGAATCTGGTGGTATGTCAGAAAAAACGGATCCCCTCCACAGACGAGCATCCCTCATACGGCCTGCTCATCTCCCTGCGCAGGGTCGGTAAGGACGGCAGACGTTTCCCTGTATACAAGTTCCGGACCATGTATGCCTATTCCGAATATTTGCAGAAATATGTGTACGAACACAACATGCTGGACAAGACCGGCAAGTTCGCCAACGACTTTCGTGTGTCCGGATGGGGGAGGCTCCTTCGCAAGTATTGGCTTGACGAACTCCCGATGGTTTGGAACATACTTAAGTGTGACATGAAACTGGTTGGCGTCCGTCCGCTGAGCGAGCAGTACTATTTTCTCTACACTCCTGAGATGCAGGCCTACCGCATCAAGGCCAAACCCGGCCTGCTCCCCCCATATTATGTGGACATGCCGGAGGGCTTGGAGGAGGTGCAGCAGAGCGAAAAACGTTATTTGGACGCCTACTTCAAGCATCCGTTCAGGACCCAGTGGGGCTATTTCTGGAAAATAATGTGCAGCATTATCATCAAACGCCATCATTCCCAGTAGCCATGAAGCGTATTTCCACTGTGGCGCTGCTGCTTTTCTGTTGTATGGCCATTTATGCCCAAAGAACGGGTTTCGATTACCGTTTTTCCGGTTTTGTCGACCCGCAGCTCTTCATGGACAGCCGTCAGGTGGTGGGCGCCCGTGAGGGGCAGTTGTCCTTCTATCCTGCTCCGAGGCTGCCGGATGTGAATGGGAACGACCTCAATGCTGTGCCGAACCTGAACATGCTGGCCATAACCACACGGCTTGGCCTGCGGATTAAGGCTCCCGACTGGGGCGCCACAAAGGTCTCCTCATATCTGGAGGGCGACTTCACCGGCTCCAACGAGGCCGGCATCAATATGCTGCGGCTCCGTCACGCTTACATCAGCCTGCAGCGGGAACGTTCGGAATGGCTCTTCGGACAATATTGGCATCCGTTAGTGGTGCCGGATATAATGCTGGGCACCCGTCCGCTGAATATGGGCATCCCGTTCCATCCCTATTCGCGTTACGTGCAGGGACGATACCTCTGCAGGAGTTCCGCGTCACGCCCTTTTGTGCAGATGGAGGCTGTCGCCGCATTCCAGCTGGACAATGCCTCTGCGGGCCCTTACGGAAAAAGCACCGCGTATCTGCGTGCCGCTGCACTGCCGGAGGGGAACCTGCAGCTGCGGTACGTCTGGGGAGAGCGTGTCTCCAGCTTTTTGGGCTGCATGTTCAATGCCGAGGTGCTGCGTCCGCGGAATTATTTTGATGATGCCGCCGGCCTGCTCCATCGGACCTCCACCACGTTCCCCTCGTTCACCGTGTCGCTGTTCGGGCGCCATGACTATAAGTGTTGGAGCCTCCGCTACCAGGGAATCTATGGTGACAACCTGTTTGAGCAGGGTCTGTTGGGCGGCTATCTCGAAACGCGCCTCCCTCAGGATGCCGGTTACGCGTACACACCTTTCGGATGCACCTCCCTCTGGGCCGATTTCCGCCGGATTTGCGGCAGATGGCGCCCCGGAATTTTTCTCGGCTATACGCAAAACAATTCTTTCGGCATCTGGTTCGATGCGGAGGCAGCAGTCTACGGACGCGGATTTGATATCGACAACGTTTGGCGGGTGCAGCCTCAGCTTGCTTTCTGCCCCAACGCATCGGTTGCCTTTTTTACTGAGTTAGAGTATACTTCTGCAAAATATGGTGAAAAACTCACCGATGGGAAAGTGTTCAGATACCTGCCGACCGACGCTGTCGGAAACCTTCGCATTATTCTGGAGGCTGTTTTCTATTTTTAATTGCATTTTCCTTTTTTAATTTAATTGTCATATCTTTTTTTTTGTTACCTTTGCAGGATGTTTTTTGGCCTGTGCCAGATAATGTAAATATTTGTATTACAATTATTTGCATGTTTCTGACACGGGCGAAGCCGTATCATAACCTAACATTATTCGTAAAAATGCAAGCTGAAACTGTTTCTCGCGAAGAGCAATGGACCACTGTCATCAAACCTCGTAACAAACTTTTCGAAGTTAATCTGAAAGAGGTCTGGGCGTATCGTGATTTGCTGACACTGTTTGTAAAAAGGGACATCATCACGCAGTACAAGCAAACCATTTTGGGGCCGCTCTGGTGGCTTATCCAACCCGCCCTTACCGTGATTATGTACATGGTGGTGTTCGGCGGCATCGCCGGCATCCCGACCGATGGCATCCCACAACCGCTCTTCTATCTGGCAGGTGTCTGCATGTGGCAGTATTTTGCCGATTGTCTGAACAAGACTTCCAACACTTTTGTCTCCAATGCCAACATCTTCGGTAAGGTCTATTTTCCCCGTCTGATTATGCCGATATCAAACACGGTGAGCAATTTGGTGCGGTTCGGCATCCAGTTCGGCCTGTTTGTCATTGTCTATCTGTTCTATGTCATTGGCGGTACGGTTGCCTGTCCGAACTGGTATATTTTGCTGTTTCCGCTGCTGGTGCTGATGATGGCCGGGCTGGCGTTAGGGTTCGGTATCATCATTTCCTCAATGACCACAAAGTACCGTGACCTGCAAATATTTTTCACATTTTTTGTCCAGTTGTGGATGTATGCCACACCTATTGTCTACCCGTTAAGCCAGGTGAAAGGGAAGGTCGTAGCCGGTTTCGACTTATATAACGTCATGTGCATCAACCCTGTGACGCCCGTGATCGAGACATTCAAGCATGCCGCTTTGGGTGCCGGAGAGTTCATTGGCTGGGGCTGGCTGGCTTATAGCTTTGTCTTCATGCTGGTCGTGCTTGCTCTCGGTATCTTGATTTTCAACAAGGTCCAGAAGAGCTTTATGGATACGGTGTAAATTGTAACGGCGGTTACAGTAACAGCGGTTACAAATTTGAATGGAGAGATGAAGTTCTACGATAGGGAAAAGGAGCTGGCGGCAAGCCGGGCGAAGACAGGGAAATAGACCTGATCGCAGTGGATGGTGAAAACAGGTCTCTGGTCATCGGTGAAGTCAAACGTAATCATGATAGGATCAGCATCCCCAAACTTGAAGAGAAATCGGTTAAGATCCTTGCCCATCACAAGCAATGGGAATCGCGTTTTATCGGGTTGTCTTTGGAAGATATGTGAGATGACGGAAGAGATGGGGTTCAGCTGTTTGGGCAATTGGCGATGAAAAATTATTACTTTTTAATAATCATAAAGTAATAAAAATATGAATAGATTATCCAATCCGTTCATAATTAGTGGATACGAAGGTGAACGCTATTTTTGTGACCGTAGGCAGGAAACGTTGCGGTTGGGGGAGGAGATTGCCAACGGTAACAATGTCGCGCTGATAGCCACACGCCGTATGGGCAAAAGCGGCCTGATACAGCACTATTTCAGCCTCCCAGAAATACAGCGTGAATACTATACCTTTTTCGTTGACATATACGACACCCAGTCTCTTCGCGAGTTGGTTCTGAAACTCAGCAGGGAAATCCTTGTTCGCCTGCAGCCGCATGGTGCGCGTGCGTTGAAACACTTTTGGGATTGCATGCGTTCATTGCAGGCCGGCATCTCTTTCTCGCCGGCGGGTGAACCTTCGTTCAACGTGCAAGTCGGGGAGATACAGTCCGGTATCATAACATTGGATGAAATATTCCAGTATCTGGAAAAAGCCAGTCGCCCCTGTATTGTGGCTATTGATGAGTTCCAACAAATCGGCAATTATCCCGAAAAGAACATTGAGGCCACTTTGCGAACCTATGTGCAGCAGTGCCATAACGCCAAGTTCATTTTTGCAGGGAGTCAACGCCACACTATGGGCGCCATGTTCACCAGTGCCGCCCGCCCTTTTTTCCAAAGTGTTTCGATGATGCATCTTGACAGCATTGATATTCAGCAGTACGACGCTTTCGCCAAAGCACTTTTTGCAGAAGGTGGGCGAAAATTGGCTGATGGTGTGACCCAAGCGGTTTATTCCCGTTCACAGGGCATCACCTGGTACACGCAAAAACTGTTCAATACGCTATATGCCCATACACCCGAAGGGGAAGAGTGTAAGGTGTCGGATGTGGAAGATGCTTTGGATTATGTGGTCAGGACGCAATCCTATAGCTTTGAGGAAACATTGTTCCGTTTACCCGAGAAACAGAAGATGGTTCTAATTGCTTTGGCGAAGAACGGACCTTCCAAAGCCATAACCTCATCGGCTTTTCTGCATAAATATGGATTGCCCTCATCCAGTACGGTGCAATCGGCGGTGAAGGGACTTCTGGAAAAGGACTTTGTAACCAATGAAAGGGGTGTTTATTCTGTTTATGACCTTTTTTTGGGATACTGGATACAAAGGGAATTCTGATAAAATAATAAACTTAATAGACAGTTATTTAGAATAAACCATGCCTACAGTGGTAGGGTTCAACAATTTGAGCAATTGGCGATGAAAACAGATGAAGAAAATGGAAATAAAAAAAAACATGTCTGTGCTGAATGACGTAAAGTCAAAAAGATATAGTGACAAGACCGAGTTTTTTGAAAAACTTTTTTCGTTACGATACTGTACTTTGACGAATTGTCATGGGACCGGTTCCTCTTTTCTTTTAAAGACTTTAGCTTGTTTTCTTGACAAGAACATTGACAGCAGGTCAGTTTTTCAAAATCTAAAGATAGGGGGAAAGGACATTTTTTCAAAGGAAATCAATTCATACCATGTTTTGTTTTTGGATTTTTCAGATTTCCATGCGGAGAGTTTTAATGAAGCGGTGGAATACTTAAAAGACAAAATGTCAGAGATATACAGGAACAATTACCTATTATTTGAACCCAGAGGCGATTGCTTTTCAGAATACTTGACCTTTGAAAATGCACTTGACATTATTGAAAAGAAAAGTTCCTGTGAAGATTTGTTGTATTCTTTTTCCAGACTTTTATGTATAATAATAAGATTGTTGTCTATACTTCCGGAACCTTCGACATGTTCCACTCCAATCATCTGAAGATGATAGAATATGCCCGTGGTTTGGGAGATACGCTCATTGTGGGGGTTAGCACCGATGAACTTGTTGCTAGTTACAAGAATCCACCGATTATTCCTTTTGAGGAAAGGATAGCCATTATCAAAGCACTGAAATACCCCGACATTGTTATTCCTCAGCGTTCTTTGGAACATACTGAAGTTGTGAAGAAATTGAATATTGATGTGTTTGTTGTTGGCGACGACTGGGTGGGAAAATATGATTACTTGAAGGGACTTGGTGTTACCGTGTTCTACTTCCCGAGAGGCGAAGGAGCTTCCACGACGGGTATCAAAAAGACTATTCTGGAGCGTTATCACGACACGCTGCGTCAAATCGACCATCAACCTAATCCGGATGTGGTTAAATAAGAGTTCAAAGAGATGAAATACGCTATTGTTACCGGCGGAACTTCTGGATTGGGTCTGGGTGTTGCGAAGATGTTGCTTGGCAAGGGCTACTATGTCTATGCAACCTATATTGGTCCCGACTTTGAGGATAGGATGGACAACTTTGAGGCACATAAGATTGACCAGACCAATCGCGATGAAGTCTATCGTTTCGTTGGATACGTAAAGGCGCAAACCAATCCTTTGGATTGCATTGTGTGCAATGCCGGCATGACCGTCCGCCGTTCGTTCACTGAGATGAAAGACGATGAATGGGATGCCATGATGGAGGTGGCGGTCAATTCACATTACATCATGATACGGGAGTTTTTCCAGATGATTCCAAAGGGTTCCCGTATTCTTTTCACAGGTTCGCAAATGGGCATTGACCCTCATGCCACAGTACTAGCATACGGAGTGACTAAGGCGGCTGTCCATGCGCTCTGCAGAAATCTTGTCAAGGAATTTGAGGGTACAGGTACCACGGTGAACGCCATTGTTCCGGGTTTTGTGGATACTCCATGGCAAGCAGCGAAGCCCGAGGAAATAAAGCAAAACATATATAAGAAAACAGCCATTCACCGATTTGCGACAGTTGATGAAATTGTTGATGCATTCCGATTCTGTATTGACAATCCGTTTGTTAATGGGAGTTTGATTGAGGTGAACGGAGGGTATTGTTTTAAGTAGATCGATTTAAGTTGTTTTAGCTGATGAATCTAGTCGAAAAGATACAGAAGCATGGAATTGCCGGTTCATTTAGGATTGTGCAAAATGTCCTTTGTACTCCAATTAGGCCGTTGTTTTATTCCTTGTTTCGTTTATTATCAATAGATGATAAACTGATTATTTTTGAGAGTCAACCTGATTTCTGTGACAATGCTTGGGCCTTATACCAGTATCTAAAAGAAACACATAGTTATAGGTTTGTTTGGGTAGTGGTTAATCCAAAATCCTACGGAAAGAGCAATGATACTATTTTCATTTCTCGATATGGTAGTGGACTTAGATTGAAAGCATATTGGTTTTATTCTCGTGCCAAGTATATAATTTACACACATTGTACACTGCCAGAGTTTGTAAAACATGGGGAACAAGTTTTAGTATATACCAGTCATGGTTGTGCTATTAAGGCGGGAAAGGGTAGCGGTACGGTTGGATTTGATTTTACTTTGTCAATTGGAAAGAATGCGATATTACCACAAAGTAAGTTTCTTCAATGTGATGAAAACAGAGTTATCCCTATAGGTTATCCTAGAAATGATTTGTTACTAGGAAACAAAGGAGAGGGTGGTTGTAATCCATTCGCAACGGGTTGCAACAAAAAAGTCCTTTTGTGGATGCCTACTTTTAGGAAGTCGGTGCAAGATTCCTTGTCGGAACAAAGCTGTGACACGGAAACGGGACTTCCTTTAATAGCTATGGAAGACGATGTGAAGGAATTGAATAAATTTTTGTCGGAGAATAGTGTGGAGATTATTGTTAAGATACATCATTTGCAATCGGACAAACCAATATTTTGCAAGACTTACTCCAATATTGTTTTTGTGACAGATGATGATTTGAGGGGAAGGGGGATTCAATTATATGAAATGATAGGGAAATCAGATGCCCTTATTACAGACTATTCCTCTGTTAGTTTTGATTATCTTTTATTGGACAAGCCTATTGCTTATATCCTTGATGATATGGATTCATATCAAGATGATCGTGGTTTTGTTTGGGATAATATACTTGATGTCATGCCAGGAAACCATATTTTTGACAAACAACAGCTCTTTGATTTTATATCAGAGATAAAAAATGGTATTGATTCTTTTGCTATGGAAAGAGCTAAGGTTAAGGATTTTATCTATGGCAGTGTTGGTGACGATGGTAGCTGTAAACGAATTGAATCCTATTTTTTGAAATAATTTTTTATTCGTTTTTAATGATATGAAAAAAGTATTGTTGGTGTTTGGCACTCGTCCAGAGGCAATAAAAATGGCACCGCTGGTGAAATCACTTCAGCTTAGGCCAGAACGGTTTTGTACTCAAGTGTGCGTAACAGGACAACATCGTGAAATGCTTGACCAAGTATTGCGTGTCTTTGATATTCAACCTGATTACGATTTGAATATCATGCAACAGGGGCAAGATTTATATGATGTTACTTCTCGCGTATTAGTTGGTATGCGAGATGTCCTCAAAGAGACCAATCCTGATATTGTACTGGTTCACGGTGATACTACAACTTCAGCGGCCGCTGCTCTGGCCTCTTTTTATCAACAAATTCCTGTTGGACATGTTGAGGCTGGATTGAGGACTTATAATATTTATAGTCCGTGGCCAGAAGAGATGAACCGACAATTGACTGGTAGAATAGCAACATTTCACTTTGCGCCAACACAATTGGCAAAAGAAAACCTTCTCAAAGAAAAAGTTGAACTAGATCGAATTATCGTTACGGGAAATACCGTGATAGATGCCTTGCATATTGTAATCAAACGACTGAATGATGATGAGGCGGTTCGATCAGTGGTGAGGCAAGATATTTTGGCTAAGGGTTATGATACAACTCGACTTATGGAAAAACGTCGGTTGGTTCTTGTCACAGGTCATAGGAGAGAGAATTTTGGAGATGGTTTTCAAAATATTTGTCACGCTATTAAGTTGCTGGCAGACCGTTATCCTGATGCCGATTTCGTATATCCTGTACACTTGAATCCAAATGTTCGTAAGCCTGTTTTCGATATCTTGGGCGACAGAATGCTTAAAAACGTTTTCCTTATAGAACCACTTCAGTATCTACCTTTCGTATATTTGATGGAGCATAGTTATCTTATTTTAACGGATTCTGGCGGAATTCAGGAAGAAGCTCCAGGTTTAGGAAAACCAGTTCTCGTTATGAGGGATACCACAGAACGTCCTGAGGCGATTGCAGCAGGAACAGTCTTACTTGTAGGAACTGATAGGGAAAAAATTCAGCAGAATGTAATCGCTTTGATGGAGCAACCATTATTGTATCGTCGTATGAGTGAGGCAGTCAACCCTTATGGGGATGGCGCTGCATCTAGTAGAATTATTCAGTTTCTTAGTGATAGACTATGATACCTAAAATTATTCACTATTGTTGGTTCGGGCGTGGCCAAATGCCAGAGGATGCCAAACGCTGCATTGAATCGTGGCATAAGTATTTGCCGGAATATGAGTATAGATTATGGAACGAGGATAACTTTGATATTAATTCCAATAAATTCGTAAAAGAAGCATACCATAGTAGAAAATTTGCCTTTGTGACAGATTATGTTAGGCTATATGCCTTGTATTCCGAAGGCGGTGTTTATATGGATACAGATGTTGAAGTCCTTCGCTCCTTGGATGAGTTTTTGGTATATCCTGCGTTTTCAGGCTTTGAAGTGGATGAAGCAATCCCTACTGGAATTATGGGTGCGGAAAAAGGCAGCTCGTGGGCTAAGAGAGAGCTGGAATACTATGAAACTCAGTCTTTTATCTTGCCCAATGGGGCTTATAATACCAAACCTAATGTCCAAATCATTACTGAACATGCAATTCAATTAGGTCTTGTGCCCAATAATCAATTCCAGATTGTGAATTCAGAATTGGCCATCTTCCCCAAGGAATATTTTTGTCCTAAGTCTTACGTTGATGGAAAGATTCGATTAACGGACAATACATATACGATACATCATTTTGCTGGCTCATGGCATAATGAAGACAAACTTTTTGTCAAACTAAAAAATATGTTTGGAGAAACGTGGGGTGGGCGTATTTATAAAACAAAAAATTTATTTCGTAAGATAATATTTCGTCTTTAATGTGTATTAAAGATGGGGTAGGTGCAAGAGTGTTTAATTTTTGATATGTGCAAGATAAGCATTTTGGTACCAGTATATGGTGTTGAGGATTACATTGAGAGGTGTAGTCGCAGCCTTTTTGAGCAGACTTATTTGGATATGGAGTTTGTTTTTGTTGATGATTTTACACCAGACAAAAGCCTTGATATTCTGAAGTATGTAATGAAGGATTATCCTGAAAGAGAACATTGTGTCAAAATAATTAGTCATGATAGAAATAAAGGTCTTGCTGCAGCACGAAATACGTGCTTAGATAATGCATCAGGGGAGTTTGTTTGTTTTGTTGATTCAGACGATTGGTTAGAGAAAGATGCAATCCAGACCTTAGTGAAAAAACAAGTTGAAACAAAGGCAGATCTAGTTTTTGGATCCAGATGTGAACATAGATCAGATGGTGTCGTGGAGATAAGATATCCTAATGTTGAAAAGAGTCAAAGAGTAGCGTTGAATTTGGATGGTGACTATATGCCTTTAACTGGTGCTATTATCCGTTTGTCTCTTTTTGAAGAACATGCTATCCGTTGTATTGAAGGTTTCAATATGGCAGAGGATGTTCGACTGATATGTTTATTGTCATATTTTGCCGACATAATGCTTTCTTGTGATAACCTAACTTACCATTATGATAAAAACAATCCAAATTCGGTAATGCATGAGGCTCAGGATAAAAACAAAGTATTGAAAAATACTTATAAAAACCTGCAAAACAAGTTGAGCATTTTAGACTTCTTTTCTGATAAAGAGAAACAATTTTATGAGAAGGCAGTTGAAATGACAGTGAGACAATTGAAAATTGTTTTGAAACAAGCATTAAAACGAAGGAATAAACAGACTTTTTATGATATCGTAAGTATTATAGATGCTCATCCTGATATTGTAGAGGCAATACAATGGAAAAGGAGTGGGCTCAATGGCTTTTGGTGTCGCAATTTTGCTCTTTCAGAGATAGTGTTTCAGGTTAATCGCATAATCAAAATAAAAAAATAAAAGGGTAATTGTGAGCAATTCTATTCATATCGTAATGACCCCCGTCCGCAATGAGGCATGGGTTTTAAAAGCTTTTTTGGAAGCTACTTCTTTGTGGGCTGACCACATTATTATTGCCGACCAGATGTCAACCGACGGCAGTCGCGAGATTGTCAAAAAGTATCCGAAAGTGATTCTCATAGACAACAAGAACCCCGAATTTAACGAGGCTGAGCGGCAAGCGATGCTGGTGGCCAAGGCACGAGAGGTTGCAGCGGGACGCGATACGTTGCTTTGGGGATTGGATGCCGATGAGGTGTTGGCGGCCAATACTTTTGAGACGGAGGATTGGAAGCATATCTTGAATTCCAAGCCAGGCGATGTGTTCTGGTTTAAATGGGCGGAGATTTGTCCTAATCAAAAAGAATACTGGCTGTCGCCAACGACTTATTATCCTTGGCTGTTCCACGATGACGGCAAGGAGCCTCATGGCAACTATGTGCGAAACATGCATTCCATGCGCATCCCTTATCCGATAGAGGAAAAGCAGATGTATTATGTGGATGACTTCAGAGTCTTACATTTGGCGTACCTGAATCAGCATAGGGTGGCTTCAAAGCGCCGCTTCTATCAGTTTGTGGACTGGGAGATGAACCATAGGCATCCAGTGAAATTGAGTAGAAGTTATACGCAGACAAAGCATAACGAACAAGTACTGTCTCTACCTAACAAATTCTTATATAGAAAGGATGACTGCGAATTTGATTTGCTGGAATTGGTGGACACCGAGGTAGCCAAATGTTATATGGATGAATATATAGTAGAACGTTTCTCTCGCCATACGATAAAAGATTTGCGTAAACTGGACATTTGGGATGAGGTATTCCTTAAAACATATAACTTGAAAGACCCGCAGCGAACAATAGATAGTTGGTTGCATTCCTATTTGAGGAAGACAGCGTTGAAGAAAGATAAAAAGTTGATTCGTTTTTTTGATAAAGTGATTAGGAAATTATATTGAGAAAAAAATGATATTATGTCAACAGCAATAGAATTTAACAACATCAGCAAGCAGTACCGCTTGGGACTGGTTTCTACTCGCACTCTTAGCAACGACTTAAAGCGTTGGTGGCAGATGTCCATACTGGGCAAGGAAGACCCCTTCCTTAAGGTGGGTTCGGTCAATGACCGCTCCAAGGCAGCTGATAGCGAATATGTCTGGGCTTTGAAAGACATTGACTTTAAGGTTGAGCAAGGGGATGTCGTAGGTATTATCGGAAAAAATGGGGCTGGGAAAAGCACTTTACTTAAGCTGCTTTCAAGAGTAACAGGGCCTACAACTGGAACGATTGGAGCAAGGGGCCGTATTGGTTCCTTGCTTGAGGTGGGAACGGGTTTTCATCCTGAAATGACAGGCCGTGAAAATATATACCTTAATGGAGCTATTTTGGGTATGTCCAAGCATAATATTGCTCGAAAGTTAGATGAAATTATTGATTTTTCTGGTTGTGAGCGTTATATTGACACACCTGTGAAACGTTATAGTTCTGGCATGACTGTGCGTCTTGGCTTTGCAGTTGCTGCCCATCTTGATCCTGAGATTCTTGTGGTGGACGAGGTGCTTGCTGTAGGCGATGCCGAGTTCCAGAAAAAAGCCATCGGAAAAATGCAGGATGTTAGCTCAGGAGAGGGAAGGACTGTGTTGTTTGTGAGTCATAATATGGGATCGATTGCGCAACTGTGTAAGTCGGGCGTGATGTTGTCGAATGGTCAAGTTGCGTATATGGGAGGCGTCCGTGATTGTATATCACGATATATCTCTGAAGGCGCGACTGATGAAGTTTTTATTAGCGAGAATGTTGATAATGACATGTTTTTGAAACGTATTGGAATGTTGGATACTGATGGGAATTATGTCTCGGACTTTGCTTATGATAGAGATGTGAAAGTCAGGTTTGAGATTGGCTGCAACATGTTTGTAGAGAAGGCAACCATCAGTTTTACATTGTTTGACTATCACCAGTCCCCCTTGTTTACATCGCACCATCAGTTGGAGAAAGGACATCTTACTGTTGATGCCATTGTTCCTAAGGGATTGCTTTTGCCCGGCAATTATTTTGTTGTGCCGATACTGCATGTGCCTAATGTTAAAATGTTGGATGTTTGCAAGTCGTTTCTGCCTTTGACCATCACTGATACGGGAAGTGAACATACACAATATGTGAGCAATAAGGAATTGGGCTTCTTTAACATGCCTGTTACTTGGGAATAATATGAGAAAGTTTCTGCGTAAGTTATTCTATAGGGTTTTCCCTGAACTTAGGGTTCTGGAACAGCAGGATGTCGACTTATTTTTGTTAAAGAGGCAAAAAGACTACATTGACAAAAATAAGCATGTGCTTCTTTATGCCCCATATTCAGTGATTGAGACAAGCATTGGAAAGTATACCTATATTGCTCACAATTCAAGTGTTTCCAAAACTACAATAGGGAATTTTTGTTCCATTGGGCCTAATTTTGTTTGCGGATGGGGTATTCATCCCTATTATGGAATTAGTACCTCTCCCATGTTCTATTCCACCAGGAAGCAGAATGGCATGACGATGTCGGATTATGACAAGGTGGAGGAGCGGAAACCCATTGTGATTGGAAATGATGTGTTTATTGGCGCCAATGTGACGGTGCTTGATGGGGTGAACATAGGCGATGGTGCAGTCATAGGGGCTGGGGCGGTGGTTTCAAAAGATATTCCTCCTTATGCCGTTGCGATAGGATGCCCTATAAGAATCATAAAGTATAGATTCGAACCCGAACAAATTGAGGCGTTGCGCCACATTGAATGGTGGAACTTTGATGATGAAAAGCTGAAGAAAGTGGAGCAATTGTTTTTTGATGTCAATCAGTTTATTCAAAGCGAAAGCAGGGATTGATAATCGGGCTCAGTGTTTTTGCCTTTTGATATGAAACTCTCCATCATCACCATCAACTACAACAACCGCGATGGTCTCCAAAAGACCATCGATAGCATTGTTTCCCAATCTTTTAAGGACTTTGAGTGGATTGTAATTGATGGTGGCTCGACCGACGGAAGCCGAGAGTTGATAGAACAACATGCCGAGCGTTTTTCTTATTGGGTGAGCGAACCGGATAAGGGTGTCTATAACGCCATGAATAAAGGCATTGTGCAGGCAAAAGGTGAGTATATCAATTTCATGAATTCCGGAGATGGTTTTGCTTCATCTACGATTTTGGAGGAAATCTTTTCTGCAAGCCATACGGCGGATGTGCTCTACGGCTATATGATGCGAGGTGGTTTGGATGGAGAAGTGAATAATCTGTCGATGATGAAACCCAACTTGACGTGGATTGACTTCTATCAAGATGGGTTGCCTCATCAGGCCACCTTCATAAAAAGAAGCCTTTTTAATCAGTTCGGTCTTTATGACGAGAACTTGAAAGCTGTTTCAGATTGGAAGTTCTTTGTCAATGCCTTTGTGTATCATAAGACTACAAGTGAATTCATTCCGAAAAAAATAGCGGTTTATGCCGAAGGAGGCATCTCTGACGTGATGGGCTTGGAAGAGCGTAAACGTGTCGCAAAGGAATTGTTTCCTCGCGCCATGGTTGAAGCTATACCTGTTACTGAGTCATATAGTAGGATTCATCGTCACAAATTGACCAGCAAAATGTATTCATTCGCCGACAAGTTGGCTAAAAGGATGGAAAGGCGAAGTAAAAAATGAATCAAAAAGAGAAGATTTTATTTGTTTTGCCTTTTTTGCCCTATCCTTTGACTTCGGGTGGGGCGCAGGCTATCTTCAACGGCATTGATGTGGTGAAGGAGGACTTGGATGTGTATGTCACTTTTGAGGCTGCTGCTTCGGATAATGACAATATCGAAAAGTTCAAGTCGCTGTTGGACAGGAAAGTCACAGTGTTGCCATACTTAATTCCGAGTCAGCAAAGCAAAGAGCAGACCTTAAAACAAAAGTTATACCAACCTTTGTTCAAAACGGAGAAGAAGCTCAGAAAGCTGGCAGGGTATGATTTCACACCGGTGCGGATTCCTCATAGGGCATGGCTGCCCGAAGAGCTTTTCCCGAAAAGAATGGGCTTCGCCAAGCATGTTTGTAGCATCGTTGATGAATATGGGATTGACATTGTGCAATGTGAGATGCTCCGTAATGTGACTTTGGGACTGGTTTTGCCAGATAAGGTCAGAAAGGTGTTTGTGCATCATGAGTTGGGCTGGGTGGTGCATGAGTTGGAACTGCAATCGCAAAAAGGCGATGCGTTTGAGCAAAAGCTGTATTTGGACTATTACAAGATGTGTGAAGTCGCCTTGCTCAATACATACGATGATGTAATCACCTTGTCGTCAATTGATACCGAAAAGCTGTTGCTGGCCGGAGTGACGGCAAATATCCACACCTCATTGGCTGTGGTCAACACGCCTCAGGATACCATGCTGTCGACCAATGGATGGAAAGTGCTTTCGTTTGTCGGTCCCGAGTGCAACCTTCCCAATGTGGCGGGAATCAAGTGGTTCCTTGCCAATGTGTGGAGGCAGTTACGGCAGAAAGACAGCAGTTATAAGTTGCAAATCATCGGTCGTTGGTCACCAGACCATATCGCAGAAGTGATTGGTGGACACGAGAATGTGGAGTATCTCGGTTTTGTCGAGGATTTGCCATCGGTATTGAAAGATACCATCATGATTGTCCCCATCACGGTGGGTAGTGGCATTCGCATGAAAATTCTTGAGGCGGCGGCTATGGGTGTTCCTTTTGTCACCACCTCAGTGGGTGTTGAAGGCATCCCCGTCACCGATGGAGAGCATTGCTTTGTTGCCGATACCCCGGAAGACTTTATGAATGCCATTATGCGACTGAAGGATGAACAATTGAGAAAGCAATTGGCCGAAAATGCCAACCGTTTGGCGAAAGAACACTATACCCTTGAGGCTTTGAGAAAGAATAGACTTGAGGTCTATAGCATAAGGAAAAATAAAAAAGAATAAATGGAATCACCTGTCCCAAAAATCTTTGTCATAGTAATAACCTATAAGGGAAAGCAGTGGTACGACCGCTGCTTTCCCTCCTTGCGTAACTCTACGATTCCAGTGCAGACCATTGTTGTGGACAATGCATCGAACGATGGGACGGTGGAGTATATTAAGGAATACTTCCCTGAAATCTATCTGATTGAATCGAAAGAGAATTTGGGGTTCGGAAAGGCGAATAACATAGGGATACGGTATGCTTTGGAACAGGGTTGTGATTACGTGTTTCTTCTCAACCAAGATGCCTGGATGGAGCCTGATACTCTTGAAAAACTGGTAATGATTTATCAAAAGCATCCGGAATACGGTATAATCAGCCCGATGCATCTGAATGTGGATAAGACAGGTCTGGTCATGAAGGAGTTCTGCAGGCGGCCTTGTAACGAGAAATTGATAACAGACTTGTATTTAAACAAGTTGTCGGATATATACGAAACTACCTATATTCACGCTGCTGCTTGGATGCTTTCAAAGCGCACCCTTCAAACCATAGGAGGATTTGATCCTGTTTTCCCCCATTATGGGGAGGACGATGATTATCTCCATCGCGTGCAATATCATGGATTGAAAATCGGTGTTTGTCCTTCGACGACGATTGTCCATGATCATCAAGACCGTCCAAAAACCAGTGCACAATTACAATACCTCCATGATTTGAATAATTTGGTGGAGTACCTCAATATTAATCATCCGTTTAAGGTTGGTGAGTACTTGAGAAAATATGTGAGTAAATGGTTGGTGGGTCTGTTCCGTTTCAATTGGAAACAATGTCGCGGTTTTGGGAAGGATATCGGTTTTCTTTTGGGGAAAGCGAAGGAAATCAAAAGCCACAGGAAACAAAACATGCAAAAAAGGGGAACGTGGCTATAAGTATTTTGGGCTATTGACTGGCCATATTATTAACTTGGATTCATTATGAAAGTTCTTTATGATTTTTTGTCACGAGACTGTTCGTTTACCGGTGAATCGCTCGAAAGCAAAGAACACGATTTGATGCTTTGCAATAATAGTGCGACCTGTTCGACAGAAGATATTGTTCATGCATATGTAACCTATGGCAAAGATTGCGTCAAACACTTGTCTGGGTCGTTCTCATTCGCGTTGTATGATAAGAAGTGTAGACGGCTTATGGCCGTGAGGGATAAATTGGGCACAAGGCCAATGTATTATTCCCAGCTTCAGACGGGCATCTTGTTTTCAACGGAATTAAAAGAGATTCTCCCGTATATAGGGCATCCCACCATTCGTCCGCATGAGTTGGCTCAACCAATTCGCCATAATTATCCCATCGAACCTCAACATACATGGATCAATCAGATCATGCGACTATGTGACGGAGAATATGCTATTGTGGACGATGAAGGACTGCACACCCACACCTATTTTAGAAGAGACTACACTCCGACATTTTCTGGGAGTAAGGAACAAGCCATACAACAAACCCTGGGCCTTTTGCGAGAGTCTGTGAGAAAATGCATTGAAAATTCGCCGGGCCCTATCGCGGTACCGCTTAGCGGTGGCTTGGATTCCACTTCGATTGCCCTCTTTGCAAAAGAGATGCAACAAGAAGTACATGTGTTTTCTGCTGGTTACAGAGGCAATAAAGACAAGAATAGGATTGACGAGCGCGACGTGGCGAAACGCTTTGCGAATGATTATGGCTTGATTTATCATGATGTGGAGCTGGATGTTGAGGATTTCCAGAAGTATCTGGATGAATTGATTCCGTATTTGGACGAACCGAGTTTCGACGTCAACTGCATGGTGCAATATGCACTGTTTAAGAAAGTTGCTGATATGGGTTTCAAGACAATTTTACATGGAGCAGGAGGAGACGATTGCTTCTATGCATCAAAGGAGTCCCAACGTTTGGTAAAAATATTGCAGTTGCGTAACCAGTTCATTCACCTATACCCGGCCAAGAAGCACAAAAAAGAGTACTTGTCTTTTGTATGGCGTCATTGGAAGCATTTGTTGTGGCCTACCGATGCGGCAATTGTCAGCGAGAAGAATCCTACTCCTTGGACATACGAACCTTATAATAAGTTTGCAAAGACGGCAACGTTAATCAATGGAAACGATGAGATAAAGTTTAGAGATCTCTACGTGGAGTATCATTACCCCCAACATGAAAATGTTATTACGCATTATGGAGACCTCTTCTCGAATTATGTTGCTTTGATGTGCGCCTATTTGGAAAATAAGTTATGTGCGGCCAACGGATTGGAGATTAGGTTCCCTTTTTTGGACCCGGAACTGGTGACGTTTTTGGACACCTTGCCATTAAGTATGAAGTTTGATCCCCAACAGCCAAAGCTGTTCCAGAGAGAAATCATGGCCGGCTTGCTTCCAGACTATATTTTGGATGCGAAAAAACGAGGCTTTGAACCACCATTTGAGTTTATTTGGAAAATGTGCGGTGAGTATAAGTACAAACGCATCAAGGCTGATTATGTTTTCTTCAATAGCATGATGGCTGATAGGATAATCGATAACTTGTTATAATGCCAGTTTGAAATGGTTTTAGCCCCTGTTGTGGTCTTTGCTTACGATCGTCCTGACCATTTGAGCCAGACGCTTGCAGCGCTTGCTGCCAATGATTTGGCAGGTGAGTCGGTGTTGTATGTGTATTGCGATGGCGCAAGAGAATGGGGCGGAGACGATGAACAGGGAGCAATAGGACATGAGCCGTATATTGCCAAGCGCTATGGCTTGATGCATTGTTCGAAAGGCGAATACGAGGCGTATTTGAAACGTGTTGACTCAACCAGGCAAGTGGCACATCTACAGACAGGCTTCAAAGAAGTACATGTGGTGGAGCGTGAGAAGAATATAGGTTTGGCGGATAACATTGTCGGAGCAGTTACGGAAATCGTCAACCAATATGGTCGCTTAATTGCTTTTGAGGATGATATTGTATGTACACGTGGGTGTTTGACTTACCTTAACGATGCCCTTGAACTTTATAAAGATGATGAAAAAGTGATGCACGTGTCCGCTTGGATGTATCCCAATAGAGGACAGTTCCCGACGACGTTTTTTTATGACAGTCCTTATCCCGCAGGCGGCTGGGCGACATGGAAACGCGCATGGCAACATTATAACCCCGATGCTGCTGACCATGTAGCTTATTGGCAGGACAAGTGGAACGAGTTTGATATTGAAGGAGAAGACTATCTCAGTCGCCAACTTGTCGGAAATTTCAATGGTACACTGAAAACCTGGTATGTCAAATGGTACAGTTCCATGCGGCGTTTGGGTGGTTTGTGCCTCTATCCTGGGACGGCCATGTCCAACAACATCGGGTGGGACAACTCAGGAGAGACTTCGTTGGCCAGTACCCGTTATTATGTGGAACATCCTGCTGAGTACATCAAAGTGGAGCGTGTGCCGATTGAAAGGAATAAAAAAGCATTTCGCTTTATTCGTATATGGTATTCGGGCCATTGGTATTCCAAGCGACATCGCAGACAGTGGGTGGCAATTATTAAAAAGTGGTTGCATATAGGATGAATAACGGACCTAAAATCTCTGTAGCGGTTATCACCTACAACCAGCAGGACACCATCGCACAAACGCTCGACAGCATCCTGATGCAGAAAGGCGATTTTGAGCTGGAACTGGTGGTGGGCGAGGATTGCAGTAAAGACAATACTTGGAACATTTGCCGGGAATATGCTTTGCGTTATCCAGACATCGTCCGGTTGCTGCCCAATACGCATAATTTGGGGATTATGGGCAACTTTGCCAGGGTGATGAAAGCCTGCTCGGGAGATTTTGTGGCGATTTGTGCAGGTGACGACTATTGGTGCGACGAACAAAAGCTGCAAAAGCAGTTGTTTTTTTTAAATCAACATCCCGATTATGGCGTAGTTTCAACATCGGGATATAAGTTGCTGGTTCGCGAAAACCGTTTGATACCCCATGCGATAGCTCCTCATCATCCAGTCGAGGATGGCAATGTCAAACCTTTCTTTTTTTCTCCCGATTATCCAGGTGGGATTTATGCGACTCCATTATCCTTATTGATTAGAAAGGAGGTAATCGAAAAGGTTGACTTTGATGAGTTTGTGCGCCGAGGTTTCCCGGTGGAGGATTATCCTATGCAAGCCGTGATGTCGCAATACGCAAAATGGGGCCATATCCCTGAACTGACTGTCGTGTATCGGGTTTATAAAGAGTCTTCGACCTTCGTTTCTGTAAATCATTCCAAGTATTTGGATTATCATAAAGGCTTGATGGACATTCGCCGTTACCTCAACGAGCTTTTCCCTCAGGATGCTTGCGTTTCGGAAGAAGGGATGCAGGAATATGTGTTTTACAAGGAGTTCCTGTTGCTTTTGCACAAGAGATGCTATGGAAAGGCAAAGAGGTTGGTTTCAGATTATTCAAATAGAATTCCAGATAGTCAAAAACTTAAACAGGCTAAGCAAGTGGCATCTACTTGGCTGGGATTTATGGTTTTTGCCATATATAAGGAGTCGAGTTATAGAAAGGACATTGAAAAACGTGCTTGACAACATGAATACGAAAGGAACAACGGTATATGATTGCAGAATGGTTGACATCCAAAGGTTTTCCGATAATCGGGGCTATTTGTCTGTAGTAGAAGGAGGAATAGACATACCTTTTGAAATCAAACGTATTTATTATTTGTATATGGTGCCTGAGGCGGCACGTGGCGCTCATGCCCACAAGCAGTTGCAACAGCTGATGATTGCCACTAGCGGTTCGGTTCATGTCACCATGGATGATGGAACAAATAAAAAAACTTTTGTGCTTGACAAGCCATGGAAAGGTTTGTATGTTGCTCCTGGTTTATGGCGTGATTTGGATGATTTTTCGGGTGGAACTGTATGTATGGTGCTTGCAAGCGAGAAATACGAGGCGGAAGACTACATCCGTGATTATGAAGAGTTTTTGAAATATAAGAAATTATGATACATCCGTTGTCAGATTGCCAAGCTTCGGTTCCAGCTTCCACCAATGTGTGGCAGTTCTGCGTCATTCTGCCTGATGCACAAATAGGTGAGTATTGTAACATTTGTTCTCATTGCTTTATTGAGAATGATGTGATAATAGGAAATCACGTTACGGTGAAGGGCGGAGTGCAGCTATGGGATGGCATTACATTGGAGGACGATGTTTGTATTGGTGCAAACGTCACTTTTACCAATGATCGCTATCCTCGTGCAAAGAATGCTGAATGGAAATTGGAGAAGACTATAGTGAAGAAAGGTGCAAGCATAGGAGCTGGTAGTGCTGTCTTATGTGGTGTTACAATAGGTGAAAACGCCATGATTGGCATAGGAAGTGTAGTAACCAAGGATGTGCCAGCAGGTGAAGTTTGGTTTGGCAATCCAGCAAAGTTTGTCAGAAAAGTATGATATCTTTTTTATCATTAAAGGACATTACGGCGAAGTATGCCGATGAAATCCACGAGGCTGTGTCACGAGTGGTTGATAGCGGCTGGTATCTCCAAGGCAAGGAGAACGAAGCCTTTGAGCAACACTATGCCGAATACATTGGCACCAAGCATTGCATCGGCTGTGCCAACGGTCTCGATGCGCTGATTTGGATTTATCGTGCCTATATCGAATTAGGTGTAATGCAGCCTGGCGACGAGGTCATCGTGTCCGCCAATACCTATATCGCTTCGATATTGGCCATTACCGAGAATGGCTTGAAGGCAGTGTTGGTGGAGCCTAACCCCGATACCTTGGAACTGGACGACTCGAAGATAGAGGCGGCTATCACGCCGCGAACCAAATCCATCCTCTTGGTGCACCTCTATGGGCGTTGCGCCTATACGGAAAAGATAGGGGAGATATGCGAACGATACCATCTTCATCTGGTGGAAGATAACGCGCAGGCTCATGGCTGTACTTATCAGGGAAGAAAAACAGGTTCGTTGGGCGAAGCTGCTGGCCATAGCTTCTATCCTGGCAAAAACCTGGGTGCCTTGGGCGATGGCGGCGCCGTGACGACAGACAACACGACACTGGCCGACTGCATCCGTGCCTTGGCCAATTATGGCAGCACGAAAAAGTATGTGTTCAAGTATTGCGGTCGCAACAGCCGCTTGGACGAGATGCAAGCTGCTGTGCTTGATGTGAAACTGCGGCATCTGGACGAGGACAACCGCTTGCGCCAACAAGTTGCAGCATTCTACTACGACAACATCAATAACCCGTTGATAACCTTGCCCAAACGTTTGCCTGATGAGAACAATGTTTATCATCTTTTTCCAATCCTGTGCGAAAGGAGGGATGAACTTCAGCAATATCTCAAAGAAAACGGTGTGCAAACTTTGATACATTACCCCATTCCACCGCATTTGCAGGAGTGTTATGCAGGAATGTGGCAAGGCGTGCAACTTCCCATCACTGAACGTTTGGCGAAGCAGGAATTGAGTCTGCCGATTAGCCAGGTGATGACTAAAGAAGAATGCGAGATCGTAGTTAGGTTAGTTAGTCGCCCCTCAAAAAGCCTTAACAATTTGAAATTGTGTAAAAAAAGTTAAGAAAAATTGTGTTTTGAATGCAAAAAAGTGTTATCTTTGCAGCATAAAACTTGCAGAAACATGTACACAAAACCGACACGTAGCAACCAGCAGACATTGTTTTTCAACTTGGAATCCCAACTCAACCAAAAGCACCCGTTATATCTTTTAGCCAACAAGATAGATTGGAATGTGTTTGAGGAGGCGTTCAATCCCCTCTATTGCGAGGACAATGGCCGTCCGTGCAAGCCCATCCGCAGGATGGTGGGGCTGCTGATACTGAAGCACGTGCGCAATGTTTCTGACGAGAGTGTTGTGGAGCAGTGGCAGGAGAATGTGTACTACCAGTATTTCTGTGGAGAGCAGGAGCTCCAGACCGGAGTTCCATGCACGCCGACGGAACTTGTGGCGTTCCGCAAGCGCATCGGGGAGTCGGGCATAGAACTCATCCTCAAGGAAAGTGTTCGCGTGAACGATGACCATGATGAGACGGACAAAGCGTTCATCGACTCGACAGTGCAGGAGAAGAACGTCACGTTTCCGACAGATGCAAAACTGACCAGGAAGATTATCGGCAGGGTGTTGAAGATTAACGGTAAATTAAAGCTGCCGATGCGCCAGAGCTACAAGTTTGTGGTCAAGGAACTCGCCCGGGACCAGCGATTCCGCAACCATCCGAAGAACAGGAAG
The DNA here is from genome assembly GCA_902774175.1 of uncultured Bacteroidota bacterium. Lineage (GTDB taxonomy): Bacteria > Bacteroidota > Bacteroidia > Bacteroidales > WCHB1-69 > UBA1195. The sequence goes on along the minus strand of CACYHG010000003.1, from coordinate 39,332 downwards.
AAGGCACTGAAAGCGGACCGGAAGATGAAGACAATTGCGCTACGTCTGTTGCGCGAACTGGAACGCAACCTTGAAAAGCGAGGTTTGCTTGAGGGTTATGCCGAAAGCATTGCCATGTATTTCAAAGTGTTGTCCCAGAGGAAGGACAGCAAGGACAAAATTTATTCGCTCCATGAACCGGAAGTCCAGTGCATTAGCAAAGGGAAGGAACACAAGAAATACGAGTTCGGGAACAAAGTCTCCATTGTCCGGACATGGAACGGACTGATAGTAGGTGCACTGTCATTCCGTAACGAATATTATGGACACACGATTGATGCCAGCCTTGAACAGACAGAGCGTTTGACCGGCCGCAGGCCGAAGCTGCTTGCCGGGGACCGCGGATACCGTGGCCAGAAGCGGTCAGAGCAGACGGAGGTGGTGATACCAGGTGTGCCGAATAAGGGTGACAGTTACTACATCAAACGGAAGAAGCACGAACTGTTCTGCAAACGAGCTGGTATAGAGCCAGTCATCGGCCATCTGAAATCGGATCACTGGCTCTGCCGGAACTTCTATGCAAGGGTGTTTGGTGACAACATCAATGTGATGCTGTCCGCTGCCGCTTTCAACTTCAAAAGAGCCATGAGGCTTCTTTTTGCCCTGTTGCGTCTGGAGATTTTCCAGCCATTTTATAGCGTATTATTGATTATGCCTCCTGTGAAACGGATACCGGCTGTAGCCGTGGAACGGGAAAAAGGGGCTTTTTAAGGGTTGACTAATTAGTATTGTACTATGGATTGTCGCGATTGCTTTTTTTATCCCTGTGTTTAGCGAGTATTTGCATACGGGTTTGGTGCCGAGATATCCTACGCTGATTGTTTGTGGCGCCACTGCAATCATGGGTATGCTTTTGTGGTTTTGTGGCGTTATCCTTGATGTGGTAGTGAAAAAACACCGCCAGCTGTATGAGCTTATGCTCAATCAGATGAAACAAGGAAGAGAGAACAGGTGATCTTTGGTTGGGGAGGTCAGAACAATGGGCGACCATTCCAGTGCATTGCTTGGTTGTCCCTATCAATTTCATTTTGGTGAGAACAGCGTTTTAAAAATTGAAATAACATTTTAGGATATGTTGTTGAGCATCATTGTTCCTGTTTATAACGTGGAGAAATATCTTCGCAAATGCATCGACAGCCTTTTAGTTCAGGATTTGTTGTCCGATGACTATGAAATAATTCTTGTGGATGACGGATCTACTGATCAAGGCGGGGCGATTTGTGACGAATATGCTGAAAATAATCCCAATGTGAAGGTTATCCATCAACAAAACGGTGGATTGAGCGCGGCACGAAATAGAGGTATAGATGCAGCTGAAGGGAAATACATCCAGTTTGTCGATTCTGACGATTATTTGGAACCCAATGTGTTAAAAGCTCTGGTAGAGAAGATGGAAAGTGACATGTTGGATGTGCTCCGCTTCAACTATAGGAACGTGAACGAAAAATATGAGGTCGTTGAGCCTAACAAGGATTCCAAAAGGTTTGTAAATTATTCTGATGAGGTTTGCGATGGCATGACCTTCCTTAATGAGCGACTCGGTCCGGCTTGTTATGCATGTCAATTCATATTGCGGCGTGAATTGCTTACCAATTGTTACTTCAAGGAAGGCATCTATTTTGAAGATACAGAGTGGACTCCACGGCTGTTGCTGAAAGCCTGTAGGGCAGTTTCGACCGATAAGATAGTTTACAACTATCTGTTACGTAAAGGATCTATCACTCAAAGTGTGGAAGAGAAGAAGAAAAGGAAGGTGCTTGATGACAAATTGTTGCTGATAGATGCGTTGAAAGATCAAATGCAACAGGTGGAGGATAAAAGATGGTTTGAGGGGATGGTTGCCCAAACTGTGATTTCCATAATCAGTTATGTAGCTGCAAACTATTATCCCAATAGGAAAATGGTTTTGAAAGCATTGGTGGAGAAAGATATTTTCCCCTTGTCAACATACCAATCCAACCAAACGGGAACGAGAAAAATCAAGTGTGCGAATCTGTCTCCAAGGCTGCTTTGCTTTATGTTGCATTTGAAGAACTAATGGAATGATCCCAAAAAACATACATTACTGTTGGTTCGGTCGTGGCGAAATGCCGCAATTGGCCAAGGATTGCATTGCAAGCTGGCAAAAGTACATGCCCGATTGGGAATACAGGCTTTGGACTGAGGATAATTTTGATGTGAACCAAATCCCTTATACTAAAGAGGCATACGTAGCGAAAAAATTTGCTTTTGTTAGCGATTATGTCCGGCTTTGGGCATTGTATAATGAGGGTGGATTATATTTGGATACTGATGTTGAAGTATTCAAATCTTTTGATACTTTGCTTGATTATAGGGCTTTTGCTGGATTAGAGGGGAGCAAACATCTGCCTGTGGGCACTTGCGTGATGGCTTCTGAATCTCATGGCGAATGGGTCCTGGAAATGTTGGAGGCATATAAAGACAGACACTTTGTTCTTCCGGATAATTCTTTTGATTTGACAACCAATGTCCAGTTCATTTCTGCCAAAATGCGGGAAAGCGGTTTTGTCCAAAATGGTAAAGAGCAGGACTACAAAGATTTGCATGTATTTCCGGTGGAATATTTCTGCCCACATCAGACTACTGGTGAGTATTTCAAAACCGACAATACCTATTGTGAACACCTTGGACTTGGTTCGTGGACAGAAGGCGGAGGTGGTTGGAAAGCCAAAATCGGAGAAATTGTCGGTGCAAGAAATATGACCAATCTCATTAAATTAAAACGCAAATTGTTAGGCTAATGGTTCCTTTTTTGCCCAAACAAATTTCCAGTCGGGGAATCCTGCTGTATGCCATCAGTCTGGCGGCGGTCAGCATTGCCTTTATGAACTATGCAATGGGATTTGTGTGGATTGTGCTTGGTATAGTGGAAATTTTGCTTTTCTTCCTGTTATCCAATCGTCTTACGGTTCAATGGCAGAGGCTTTCCGTTAAGGATTTTATTAAGGATCTTTTTGTTACCGCCTTGCTGCTGCGTATTGTCTGGGTGCTGTTTTCCTACTTTTTTTACCAGTCCCAAACAGGAATTCCGTTTGAATTTGATGCGGCGGATGCATTGGGCTATCATGGTGAGGCCGAATGGTTAGCGGGAGAGCCATGGAAAATGACATGGTTTTATCTGTTTGCTTCAAGGGCTGGGGTCTCTGATTCTGGATATGTCTTGTATCTTACGACCGTCTATAAACTCTTCGGACCAAACATTTTAGTTGCAAGGTCAATGAAGGCGGTTTATAGTGCTGTTACATGCGTGCTGTTGTATCGCTTGGCTGCCCGTAGCATGGGCGAACAGGTGGGTCGCATGGCTGGTATATTTTCAATGTTAATGCCTAATCTGATCATTTATTGCGGCATGCACCTGAAGGAGACGGAAATGTTGCTGCTGATTGTAGCATTTCTGGAGCGTGCCGATTATGTGTTGCGGGCAAAGAGATACACATGGTGGAATATTGTTTTGCCTTTATTGTTGGCTGGCAGCCTTTTCCTGTTCCGGACGGTTTTGGGTGCGGTAGCGCTGTTTTCATTTGCCACGGCAGTGATGTTTAGTCCTGATAGGGTGATAAAGGCAGGACGGAAGGTTTTGCTTGCCTTTTGGGTGGTGTTGGCTATTGCGGTATTGGCGGGTGGAACTATTAGTAATGAAATCGAAGGATTGTGGGAAAACAGGGAATCCAATCAGGATGTAAAACGGACACAGCAGACGATACGTGGTAACCAATGGGCGAAATATGCCACTGCTACGGTATTGGCCCCCATGGAGTTCGTGATGCCATTTTCCACAATGGTTGATACGGACCAGCATAACCAAATGGTGTTACATGCGGGCAATTATGTACGTAATTTTATGGGAATATTCGTGCTGATTGCCTTGGCAACGGTGTTGTTTGTGAAAAAGAACTGGCGTGAGTTCTCTTTGGTGGGATCTTTTGTTATAGGATATTTGGGAGTAATCTCGCTCAGCGGCTTTGCCAATTCGGAGCGTTTCCTGCTGCCGGGGCTACCCTGCCTGATTATCATGTGGGCATACGGTATTTCTGTGCTGAACAAAAAAAACTACAAGTTTGTGAACTATTGGTATGTGATTGTGGTGGTCATGGAGGTGGCTTGGGCATACTTCAAGATTGGAAGCCGGGGATGGTTATGATGAAAGTTCTGATTGTCGCATCTTTCAATAAAGGCCGGTTTGCCCCATTTATTCTGGAGCAGGCCGCAGCGTTGCAGGCTGCAGATTGTGAGATTGTTTTTTTCGGTTTGCAGGGCAATGGCGTCAGAGGCTATTTGAAGAACTTATCAGCATTGAAACAAATGATCTCTGAATATCAGCCTGATGTAATTCATGCGCATTATGGATTATCAGGCCTTTTGGCAAATTTTCAACGAAAAATCCCGGTTGTAACAACTTATCACGGCTCAGATATCAACGAAAAAAAAGTGTTGCGTTTTTCTAAATTGGCTATGTTTTTTTCGGCTTGGAACATTTTTGTATCACAAAAGACGTTGGAAATAGCCAAACCCTCAAAGAAATACACGCTTTTGCCTTGCGGAATAGATTTGTCCGATTTGCAGCTGACAGATAAATCTGAGGCAAGACGAAAAATGGGACTTGATTTTGATAAGAAATACATCCTTTTTGCCGGAGCATTCAACAACAAAGTGAAAAACGCACCTTTGGCCAAGGAATCCGTAACTTTATTAAACGATAAAAGTGTTGAATTGCTGGAGTTGAAGGGATATTCCCGCGATGAAGTAACCCTACTCATGTGTGCTGCAGATACCTTTTTGATGACCTCTTTATCCGAAGGTTCACCTCAGGTTATCAAAGAGGCCATGGCTTGCGGATGTCCGATTGTTTCAACGGATGTTGGTGATGTTCGGGAAAGAATGGAAGGAGTCGAAGGCTGTTATGTGGCAAATACTCGCAATCCCGAGGAATTGGCAGAACTGCTTAAGAAAGCTATGGCTTTTAATGGGAAAACTAATGGTAGGGAAAAGATAATTGCCGATGGTTTGGATAATAAGCAGGTGGCGGAAAGATTGATGGATATATATAGGAGAATTGCAGGATATTTCGTTCGTGTTGGTGCACGGAAGAACGGGTATTGGAAGGTGATCAGATAGAAAAAAGTAATATTAATGAAAGCATATCTTGAGCTAAAAAAACAGCCGGTTCCTAATTATGAAGCCAATGGTCTATGGAAGACCATGAGGCTTTCAGCCAAGGAACATGGCTATAAGTCCGCATTGCTGTTTGGGCTTGTAAGATGGAAGGATCACATGCTCAATGTTTGGGCGCAAACTTTTCCATGGAACAAGGCCAGAATTAAAATGCAGCGATGGCGTGGAGTGAACATTGGGAAAAATGTACATGTGGGCACATATGTCAATATGGATTTGCCATATCCTTATTTCATCACAGTGGAGGATGGCGTTTCACTTGCCGGAAGCATCACTATTTTGACACATAACAAGCCTTTGGAATATCACAGGAACTGTAGTCCTTCATATATCGCACCTGTGACGGTCCACAAAAACGCATGGGTTGCGGTCAATGTGACCATTCTTCCTGGAGTGGAGATAGGGGAAGGAGCCATTGTGGCCTCCAATAGTCTTGTGAACAAAGATGTTCCGCCTTTGACTTTTTGTGGAGGCATCCCGGCCAAATATATAAAGGATTTGTCCGACAAATTAAAAGACAATTATTCTTCTGAGGAGTTTGAAAAAATACTGAAAGAGCGTAAGGAAAAATATGGAATATGAAATTTGAAGATCTAAAAGTCGGGCAATCGTATGAGATGAACCGTGTGTTTACGCAGGAGGAGGTTCTGAGGTTTGCGGAACTTTCATTTGATACCAATCCTATACACACTGATGAGGAGTTTGCCAAAAGCACACCGTTTGGAGGCGTGATTGTGCCTGGTTTTCTTACGGGTTCCATGTTCAGTGCAATTATTGGGACGAAGTTCCCCGGATTCGGTTCCATTTACTTGAGCCAGAATATGTGTTTTCGCAAACCAGTATTTCCTGAATGTGAAGTGACAGCGGTGGTGTCTGTAAAAGAACTTTTTCCGGAAAAGCATCGTGTATTACTTGAAACATTGTGTTTGGATAAGGACAAACAGGTTCTGATAGAGGGGACAGCATTAGTGAAACTGCCATGAATATATTAATCCAATTGAGCCATCCAGCTCATTATCATTTGTATAAGAATGTGGCCAAGAATCTGATGGTTGATGGTCACAAGGTCTTTATCCTGATAAAGACCAAGGATATACTTGAAGATTTGTTAAAGCAGTCAGGGTTGCCTTATTACAACATCTTGACAGAAGCTCATCGAAAGAACAAATTAGGTATCCTTTGGGATATGTTTGTGCGAGATTGGCGTATGTTGCGTTTTGTAAGGAAAAACAAAATAGACCTGTTGACGGGCTCTACTGTTGAGGTTGCGCAAGTGGGTTGGTTGACAAGAAAATATAGGGTGAACACTGGAGAAGATGACATGCGAGTAGTGCCATTGGTGCAAGAACTTGGAGGATTGTTTATGCAAAGCTTATTGTCACCTGTTGTTTGCGATAATTGGAGATTGGAGCCAAAATCGGTAAAGTATGCTTCCTATCATGAGTTAGCCTATTTGCACCCGAATCATTTTAGTGCGGACAAAACTATCGTCGAACGATATTTCCCGACAGATACACCTTTTTTTATCCTCCGTTTTGCCAGCCTGAATGCACATCATGATGTGGGCATTAAAGGTATAAACACCGAAATAGCCCAGCACCTGATTGACATCCTGAAGCCTCATGGCAGAATTTATATCACTTCTGAGCGTGAACTTGAACCACAGTTTGAGCAGTATCGCATTCCAATCAACACTCTTGACATTCATCACGTTATGGCTTTCTCGACATTGTATATCGGCGACAGCCAGACAATGGCGGCAGAGGCTGCAGTGTTGGGAGTGCCTTTTGTTCGGTTCAACGATTTTGTCGGCAGAATAGGCTATCTTAACGAGTTGGAGAATGTCTATCATTTGGGATTTGGCATTAAAGCTTCCGAAGAAGGCTCGGCAGACAAGATGTACAGGACAGTAGAAGAACTCCTCTCGCTGCCCGACCTCAAAGCCGAATGGCAGCGCCGCAGGCAGAAGATGCTCTCCGAGAAAATCGACTATGCACAGTTTTTGACTTGGTTTATTGAATATTATCCTGAAAGTAGGGATATTATGAAGAAGAATCCTGATTATCAATTAAGATTCAAATAAAAATGCACCATATAACTCTTATAGCGGGCGCACGCCCCAATTTCATGAAGATTGCCCCTTTGATTCATGCAATCCAAAAGGCAGAAAAAAAAGGGAAGAACATCCATTATCGTCTTGTGCATACTGGTCAGCATTATGACCGGCAGATGAGCGAGACCTTTTTTGAAGAACTCAACATTCCCAAGCCGGGTGTCAATTTGGGTTGTGGCGGCGGCACGCAGGCGGAGCAGACGGCAGCCATCATGGTGGCATTTGAAAAGGACTTGATGGAACATCCCACTGACCTTGTTCTGGTGGTGGGTGATGTGACTTCCACAATGGCCTGCTCCATTGTAGCTAAGAAACTATGCACAAAGGTTGCACATGTGGAAGCCGGCATACGTTCTTGGGATTTGACTATGCCTGAGGAAATTAACCGCATGGTGACTGATAGTCTGGCGGATTATTTCTTTACCACCTCCGAGGTGGCCAACGCCAATCTGCGCCGTTTTGGAGTGGAGGAGAAAAACCTCTTTTTCGTCGGCAATGTGATGATAGACACCTTGCTGGCCAATCGTCCAAGATTTGTAAAACCGGCGGTCTGTGATGTGTTGGCGCTCCAGCCGCAGCAATACATTGTCTTGACAATGCACCGTCCTGCCAATGTTGATGAGGCGGGGAAATTGAAACGCCTGATGAATGAAATAGTTACAAATGTACATGGTTTGCCGGTTGTTTTCCCCATCCATCCGCGCACTGCAAAGATTTTTGATGAGTTAGGTATCCATGCCGACAACCTCCATATTGTTGAACCTATGGGTTACTTGGAGTTTAACTATTTGGTTGAAAGAGCCAAAGTGGTGGTTACTGACAGTGGCGGCATCACCGAGGAGACAACAGTGATGGGCGTGCCGTGTATCACTCTGCGCGACAATACGGAACGTCCTGAAACTTGCACAATTGGGACTAATGAACTGATAGGGACAAATCCAGATAATATTAAGCCTGCTTTGGACAAACTGTTTGCAGGACAGTGGAAAAAAGGTGGTGTTCCACCGTTGTGGGATGGACATGCTGCAGAAAGGATTGTTGATATGTTATCAATTATTTAAGTATAGCTTGCCATTATGTTTTTTTCTTTGTTATATTATGGATTTGCCAAGCATTTTCCCAAGTCAACCATGCCTGTTTTTGGAAAGGTTTCGCGTAGTTTCCGCCGTTGGTGTTGTAAGCACATGTTTGATGAATGCGGTGAAAAACTGAACGTGGAAAAAGGTGCATATTTTGGAAACGGGAAAAATATCCGGGTTGGAAATAGTGTAGGATTTGGCAAGAATTTCACACTGCATAACTGTATTTTGACCATTGATGATTATTTGATGATGGGAGAGGATGTTATGATTTTGGGTGGAGGTCATAAATTTGATAGGACTGATGTTCCGATGGGGCTTCAAGGTTCAAAGGGGAAAACACCGTTGCATATAGGAGGTGATGTCTGGATAGGAAGCCGTTCCATTATTCTTCCGGGTTGCAGGCGGATAGGTCATGGGGCTATTATCGGTGCAGGATCTGTTGTTACGAAGGATGTGCCGGATTATTCAATTGTTGGTGGAAATCCTGCGAGGGTTATCAGATATAGGAATGCCTAATATGCTTCCCTTGTCTATAACCGAAAGTACTTTTTGCTAACAGAATTATGATTAAACTTTTCATTAGCAGCGTACAACAGGAATTTGCCACAGAACGTCGCGAGTTGGTGGCGTATATCCGTCAGGATGCTGTTCTTGGAAGATTCTTTGATCCTTTTCTGTTTGAGGAGTTGCCGGCAAAGGATGTTTCCGCTGAGCAGGCATACTTGTCTGAGGTAGCAGATTCTGATGTGTATTTGGGTCTTTTAGGTGAAAAATATGGCAATGAGGATGCTAAAGGTGTTTCTCCTACAGAACGGGAATATGACAAAGCCACAGAAAATCACAAGTATAGGATTGTGTTGATTAAAACTGCTGCTCAAAGACATCCGAAGGAAAATGCCTTTATAGGCAGGGTGGAGCAGGATGTGGTCCGTAACACGTTCTGTTCGGTGGAGGAAATGAAAAGTGCTGTCTATGCTGCTTTGGTTTATTATTTGATATTAAAGGGTTATCTTCATTATGCCCCTTTTGATGCAACATTGCATCAGGAGGCTTCCATTGGAGATTTGGATAGTGAAAAGATCCGTTGGTGGACAGGTATGGCACGTGAGAAAAGAAATTTTCCGCTTGCCTATAGTGATGATAATATCCATAAAATATTGAGCAGCTTGCATTTGATTTCGGAGGATGAACGTGTTTCCAATGCTGCGCTCCTACTGTTTGCTAAAGACCCGCAACTATGGTTTGTTTCGTCAACGGTAAAGTGTGTCCACTTTTATGGGACGAAAATACAGAAGCCTTTAGTTACAATGGAGATATTTGGTGGAACTGTGTTTGAAGTGGTGGATCAGGCGGTGGCTTTTGTCATGTCGCGTATTGATTCCCGTGTGGGGGAAAGGACAGAGTCGGCGCAAGTGGATATTCAGCATGAGCTGCCTGTTCAGGCAGTGACAGAAGCAATAGTAAATGCTGTGGTTCACCGTGATTATCGTAGTAACGGTTCTGTTCAGGTGATGCTTTTCAAGGATCGGTTGGAAGTATGGAATCCTGGTCGTTTGCCGAAGGGGATGACTATTAAGAAATTGAATGGTGAACATACTTCGTTGCCTGTTAATCCATTGTTGGCAAATCCTGTTTATTTGGCCGGTTACATAGAACAAGTTGGTACAGGCACCAATGATTTGATTGATAGGTGCGTGGATATGGGGTTGCGTAAGCCGGAATTTCGTCAGGATGAAGGCTTTTCGGTGGTGCTTTGGAGGAAAACAGGTAAAGAAACAGGTAAAGAAACAGGTAAAGAAACAGGTAAAGAAACAGGTAAAGAAACAAATTCTGTAGAATGCGTAGACGTCCATGTTTTAAAATTGTTGGAAATAGTCGGGAAACATACGATAAATGTCATTGAAATGATGAAAGGCATAGGATTGAAGGGTGGAGATAATTTTAGAAAGAATTATTTGAATCCTGCTCTTCGTGATGGTTTTTTGGCGATGCTGTATCCGGATAATCCCAAACGTAAAGGTCAGGCCTATTATTTGACGCAAAAGGGGCTTAAAATTATAGAACAAAAAAAGGAAGATTGAAGGCCACACCCTTATCCATAACCGAAAGTATTTTTTTGCTTTAAGGTGCATATTTTTCCATAACCGAAAATATTTTTTCCTTTATAGGATTGTAAAAAATACCCGTAATAATTTCACCTATGTGTTCGCAGTTGAGGCGCAGGTGCCGGAGCGGTGGAGGGCAAGGATAGGTGAGAAGATGCGTGACATTGTGCAATAGATTATGGATTTCACATTAAAAAAATATACCCAGTTGCTTCTGTGCTTTGAAAGGGCAGGCTATCAGTTCATCACATTTGAAGATTATTGTGATGGGAGGGTGGAATCCGACCGTTTTGTCATCCTGCGCCATGATGTGGACCTGAAGGCGGAGAATTCCCTGGCAACTGCAAAAATAGAGGCTTCGCTGGGAATGCATGCATCCTATTATTTCCGTGTTGTGCCGCAGAGCAACAAGCCTGAAATCATCAGGGAAATCGCCTCATTGGGTCATGAAATTGGCTATCATTATGAGGATATGGCGATTTGCCAGGGCGATGCGGAAAAAGCCATAATCCATTTCAAGGAGCAGTTGGACTATTTCCGAAAGTTCTATCCCGTAAAGACTGTCTGCATGCATGGCTCGCCACGCAGCCCGTTCGATGGCAGGGATTTGTGGAAAACCTACAACTATCGCGATTTTGGAATCATCGGGGAACCATATTTCGACACTGATTTTTCAAAGCTGTTCTATCTTACCGATACCGGCCGGCGTTGGGATGGATTCAAAGTGAGTGTCCGCGACAGGATACCGCTACATCAGGACCGGTGGATTGAAAAGGGACTGGTTTATCATTCCACTGATGACGTGGTGCGGGCTGTAGAGGAAGTGACATTTCCACACCAGCTGATGATGACGACTCATCCGCAGCGTTGGACAGACCACCTGCTCCCATGGGGTAAAGAATTGGTTTCGCAGAAAATAAAGAACATTGTCAAAAAGATGCTCATTGTAAAAAAATAATCGCAATCCTGAGTGTAAATTTTGTTTTCGTATGCTTAAAATACTTACCATCATAGGCGCCCGTCCGCAGATTATCAAGGCGGCGGCATTGTCGCGGGTCATCCGCAACGGCTTCGCCGGCCGCATTATGGAAAAGATTCTGCATACCGGCCAGCACTACGACAGCAACATGTCGCAGGTCTTCTTCGACGAGTTAGGCATTCCACAGCCGGACTATAACCTGCATGTGGGGTCGGGAAGCCACGGCGAGCAGACTGCGAAAATGATAGCCGGCATTGAGAAGGTGCTGCAGGCTGAACATTTTGATGCGTTGGTAGTGTACGGCGACACCAATTCGACCCTGGCGGGAGCGGTGGCTGCCTGCAAGCTGCATGTGCCTGTCGTTCATGTTGAGGCGGGGCTGCGTTCCTTCAACATGACCATGCCGGAGGAGCAGAACCGCATAGTGTGCGACCATCTTTCAAGCCTGCTGTTCGCTCCGACGGAAACTGCTATGGAAAATCTTCGCCATGAAGGATTTATGGATTCCAAGGCGGTATTTGCCAATGGCAGGGGGCGTCAGGTATACAACAGCGGGGATATAATGTATGACAACAGTCTCTATTTTGCCCGGATTGCGGCTGAAAAAACCACTGTTCTTAAAGATAATGCACTGGAGCCGGACCGCTATGTGCTGGCCACCATCCATCGCGACAACAATACGGACGACCCGCACCGTCTGACCTCCATTTTCAAGGCATTGCTGCAGATTTCGGAGGATTGCGCTGTGGCGCTTCCGCTGCATCCGCGCACCGCCAAATTGTTGGAGACCAATTTGGAGAAAGAACTCCATGAAATGTTGCTGCATTCCAATGTCAGGATTGTTCCGCCTGTTTCATTTCTGGAGATGACAGCATTGGAGCAGAATGCGTGTATGGTGCTGACCGATTCGGGCGGAGTGCAGAAGGAGGCCTTCTTTTTCGCACGGCCGTGCGTCATCATGCGGCCTGAAACGGAGTGGGTCGAAATTGTGGAGCAGGGAGCCGGCATCATAGCCGATGCGGATTCCGACAGGATAATTGGTGCGTATAATGTATTTAAAAATAAAAAATTAAACCTAAAACCCGTTTTCGGTGACGGAAACGCTTCAACAATAATTGCCGAAAAGATGCTGGCCTGCATCTGAAATAATCCTGACAAACACAATAAGCAAAATCAAGTTACGTTATAAATCATTTCAAATGCTGTTACATATGAAAAAAAGTTTGGAATTTGTACTGGTGCTTATGACGGTGATGGTATGCACCTCCTGTATGACACCGCGTAGGGTCCTGTATCTGCAGGACATGAATGATTCCTCTTCGGTGGAATTGGAAACCAACTATGAGGCGCGGATCGCCCCCTCGGACAGGCTTGGCATTTTTGTCTCCTCCGCCGACGATGACGAGAATCTGGTGAAGATGTTCAACCAGAACCGCACTCAACAGGGAGGTAATACAAACACAAGAGGATGGTACGGCTATCTGGTGGATTTGAACGGGAACATCTATTTTCCGGTCTTGGGCAAGATAAATGTGGAGGGGATGACCCGCATTGAGCTTCAGGATACCATCTCAAGGATGCTGGTGGAAGGAGGCTATCTGAAAACTCCTTTTGTCACTGTGGAGTTGAGCAATTTCAAGATCAATTTCCTCGGTGCGGACGGCGGCAAGGTGATATATGTGGACGGTGACCGCTGCACACTGTTTGAGGCGTTGGCGCTATCCGGAGACTTGGGGACCTATACGCGCCGCGACAAGGTGAAGGTCTACCGGCAGGTAAACGGTAAGATGACCTGCCGGACGCTGGACTTGCGCTCCTCCAAGGTGTTCAACGATCCCTATTTCCAGTTGCAGCAGAACGACTATGTCGTTACACAGTCAATCCGGAGCCAATATTATAAGCAGGAGGTCTCCTATTGGCTCTCCTGGGTCTCCGCTCTCTCTTCAGTTCTGTCGGTTGTCACATCGGTGGTGTTGCTGACACAGCTCGGATCGGGTGCCGCATTATAGTTTTTAAATTTGTAAATGGTTGAAAATAATTAATATATGGAAGATTTTCAGAACAATAACGAACTAACCTTCAAGGAGGAGCAGGATAATTCCTTCGGGTTGAAGGATGCTGTGGCGATATTTCTGCGCAACATCCATTGGTTTGTGCTTTCAGTTTTGGTCTGCATGACAGTCGCTGTATACAGGGTGCACAAGGCGGTTCCGGTCTATTCCCGCTCCACGGTGGTGGTGCTGCGGCTGAACTCCAGCAGCTCCACGCAATACGGGCGTGATTTCCAATATGCCTCATCCCGTTACACCAGCCGTATGGGCATGGTCAACACCGACCTGAACAATGAGATAATAATCCTGAAGTCCCGACCGATCATTGCGGAGATGATCCACAGGTTGGGGTTGGAGACGGGATATTACTATCTGACTGGCATCATGAACCGGCAGACTCAGCTCTACACCCAGTCTCCTGTAAAGGTGGAGGTACTGGAATCCAATGAGTACAGCGATTTTGAGTTCAAGGTGATTCCTCTGGATGAAAATACGGTGCAGTTGACGGGTTTCTCCAATTCCGCCCCAATCCGTGTCTCCATGGGCAAGGTGCTGCGCACACCGGTCGGACGGCTGGTCATCACGCCCACCATCACCTACGGCCCGGCCTATTATAAGAAGGAGATATATGTGCATCACTACAATATTGAGAATCTTGTAAGTTATTATTGCAATGCCATCCAGGTGAACCGTGTTTCGGATGACAACACATTGATACGGCTCGCCTTGAACGATGTCCTGCCCACACGGGCGGAGGAGATTCTCTCCACCCTGCTGAACGTGTATAACGAAGGTGCCCGCAATGACAAGCAGAAGGTGATAGAGATGTCGGCTCAGTTCATTGACGACCGTCTGCTGACCATTGATCAGGAGCTGGAGGGGGTTGAAAACTCGCTCGATTCCTTCAAGGTGAACCACCACATGCTGGATTTCGGCAGTTTCGGTTCCGAATACCGTGACCAGCGTATGTCATATACCAATGAGAAGACCTCCTTGGAAAACGAGCTGGTGGCTTCGCGCTACATGCTTGAACAGGTCCGCTCCATGAAGGACAACAGCCTGATTGCCTTGAATACGGGCGTTTCTCCGGCCACGGAGAGGGCCATTGAGGCCTATAACCAGAAGGTTTTGGACCTGCAGCGTTACGAGGCAGGCGGAACCACCAATAACCCGTTTGTGCAGAACCTGTATCTGACAATCTCCGCCATGAGGGAGAATATCATGTCGATATTGGTCAGTCAGATACAGTCCCTGAACCAGCAGGTGAGCAAGGTGGAGAACGACCGCTCCATTGTCAGCGGGCAGATGCAGACGGTGCCGATGCAGCAAAGGTATTACATGTCGGTGGAGCGTATCCAGAAAATCAAGGAATCCCTGTATATCGATCTGCTCAGCCGTCGGGAGGAACTGCTGATGACCAAGCCCTCGATTGAGGATCTGGCGCGCATCGTGGAGCCGCCTATGGGTTCTGCCGTTCCGGTAAGTCCTAACAAGAAGAAGATGTACCTGATGGGTCTGCTGATCGGACTGGCCATTCCGGTCGGTGTGATTTTCCTGATACATTGGCTCGACACCTCCATCCATTACCGCAGGGATGTGGAGGACAGGACCGAAGTCCCGTTCCTTGGCGAGGTGCCTTACAACAAGGAGATGAAGGAGCGCCGTCTGGTGATCACCGAAAGCAGCCGCGATCCGATCTCGGAGGCGTTGCGTATGGTGCGTTCCAACATCGAATATCTGCATCTGGATACCGACAAGGGCAAGGTGCTGATGATGACCTCCTTTATGGAGTCTGCCGGCAAGTCGTTTCTTTCCATGAATCTGGCGGCCAGTTATGCCTTTGCCGGAAAAAAGGTTGTGCTGGTCGACTTGGATATCCGGAAGGGCACTTTGGCGCGTACACTGCATTATCCGAAAAACCAGACGGGTGTAACCCATTATCTGTCGCACAAGGTGGACGATGTGGAGCAGCTGGTCATACCTTCAAAGGATGTGCATAATTTGGACTATATCTTTTCCGGAGCCATACCTCCGAACCCGACGGAACTTTTAGGCAGCCAGCGTCTGGACCAGTTGGTCGACTATCTGAAGGAAAGATATGACTATGTGTTCCTCGATTCCGTGCCTATGGGTCAGGTTGCTGATGCACAGGTCTGCAAGCGTTTGTGCGACATGGCTGTGTTTGTGCTCCGTTCCGGCGTGACGGACAAGCGCATACTCTCGGAGCTGGAAAAGATTCACAAGCGCAAGATGTTCAAGCAGATGGGTGTAGTGCTGAATGCCATCAAACTGAAAAAGCAGCGTGGCTACGGCTACGGTTATGGCTATGGTTACGGTTACGGCTATGGTTATGGCTACGGTTATGGCTACGGTTACGGCTATGGCTATGGCAGCGAGGAGGAAAAGGAGAGAAGGAAGAAATGGTGGTATCCTGCCTACAGGGCCATCCGTCCGTATCTCCCGTGGAAAAAGAAACACAGCCACCATCATCATACCACCGAGTAGCAGATGCCGCATAAGCACAGTGCCTTTTGGGTGTACCTCTGCCTGTTGCTGACATCGGCGCTCTGGGGTTCATCCTTTGTCTTCACTCGATACCTTTTTCTGGCGGAGCCTGCACTGACACCGGTGATGGTTGTCTCCATGCGCCTTGTGATTGCAGCACTGTTCTTATGGCCGTGCCTGCTTGCCACAGGCCGCGTGGAGCGTCTCCGGCGGGAGGATCTGCACTGGTTTGTCCTGTTGGCGCTGCTTGAGCCTTTTTTGTATTTCCTTTGTGAAAACAATGGGTTGCGCCGTGTGCCTGGAGGGCTCTCCTCAATAATTATCGCCACAATCCCGATTTTTGTCCCGTTCGGACTCTATGCGGCCTATCGCGAGAAGCTGCATTGGCTCAACTGGGCGGGACTGCTGCTGTCGTTGGGCGGGGTCATGCTGATGATTATGGGAAAAGGCGATGGGGCGGAGGTTTCGTTACAAGGTATCCTTTATCTGGTTTGTGCGGTTATTACTGCAGTGATATACAGTGTTATATTGGTCAAGATGGTGAATAAGTACCGCCCTTACACCCTGACATTGTATACAAATCTGTTCGGACTTTTCCTTTTTCTGCCCCTCTTTTTGTTTTGCGGGCATTTTTCAACGCTGGTGCAGTTGCGGGTTACTGCCGGCATGTGGGGCGCACTGATATGCCTCGGCATAGGCTGCTCGGTGCTTGCCTATGTGCTTTTCAATTTCGGAGTGCGTGCGGTCGGAGCGGCCAGAGCCAGCGTTTTCAATAATATCATCCCCCTGTTCACACTCTTTTTCGCAGTAATGATAGGTCAGGAGGCCATCACCTGGCAGAAAGTTGCCGGCATGGTTGTGACGGTTGCGGGTGTCTGCATCGCACAAAAAAAGCCGGGGGAATTCCCGGCTACGTACCACATGCGGGATTCGAACCCGCGGTCCTCAGAATGAGAATCTGATATCCTAGACCACTAGACGAATGTGGCATTGAAATCGGCTGCAAAAGTACAACAAAAATAAATACGCTGCGCGTTAATTTGAAAAAAAATTTTTCATGCCCCAAAAAGAAGGTTTGAAAAGTTTGTTCCGCAATCTGCGGAAAGTGTTGGGTCTCATCGTTCGCAGTGACCGGAGACTGCTCCTGTTGCATGTACTGATGATGCTGTGCACCAGCCTGCTGCCGCTTGCATTGCTTTATGCTGTCAAGTATCTGGTGGATGCTGTGGAGCAGCTTGTCCGTCTTCCGCATGGGGGATTGTCCACGGGTGTATGGATTTGCATTGCGGCCTTCTGCCTGATTTACCTCTTAAACCGGCTTTGCTCCATATTTGACGGGTATATCTCGGGACTGTTGGGAGAAAAGACCGTCATCAACATCCAGCGGATGATCCAGAAGCAGTCGGCGGAGGTGGACATGTCCTATTACGACACCCCGTCATATTATGATGCAATGTATATGGCCCAGCAGGAATCCGCGCATCGTCCGCTGGTTCTGCTGGACCAGATGACCTCGCTGGTTTCAGAACTGATTACGCTTGTCGGGGTTGTCTGCATCCTTTGCGCCTTCTCTTTATGGACGGTTCCGGTGATGCTTCTGGCTGGCCTGCCGGCCATATTGGTGCACATGCGCCGTGTGAAGGTGCTGTATGCATGGCGGAAAAGCAGGATCAAGGACAATCGCGAGGCCAACTACCATGCGGCGTTGTTAACAAACCGTAATTTTGCCAAGGAGGTGCGCAGCTATGGTATTTACGGATTTGTGCAGGCGCGTTTTTGGGAAATCCGGAAACGTCTTTACCGCCAGCGCCGTGCCATCTCCCGGAAAACCTCCATTCTTGCAGCCTTCACGGCATGTTGGGATGTCGTGGCTCTGCTGCTGATTCTGTACCTGTTGTTCCGAAACACGCTGGCCGGCCTGCTGACGGTCGGCGGCTTTGTGATGTATTTCCAGGCCTTCCGGAAGGGCGGTTCCGCCATGCAGTCGCTTGTCAAGGCGGTTTCCGGCATTTATGAGAACCATCTCTTCCTCTCCAACCTGTTCCAGTTCCTGGAATTGGAGCATCGCATACAGTCCCCGCAGAATCCGTTGCCGTTCCCGGCTAAAATCAGGGATGGCATCCGGTTTAACAATGTCAGTTTCAGCTATCCAGGCGCTGAAGCGAATGTGCTGGACAGGGCGGATTATTTCTTTGAACCCAACCGGATTAACAGGATTAGCGGTGCCAACGGCATGGGGAAGACCACGCTGGTGAAGCTGCTGTGCAGGCTGTATGATGCCAAGGAGGGCTCCATCACCATCGACGGCACGGATATCCGTCAGTTTGACATGAAGGAATTGCGGGACAACATCGCCGTGATTTTCCAGGATTTTGTCGGTTACGCCTTTACGGCGGAGGAGAATGTGAAAATGGGCAGGCGGTCGACGGATGATTTGAATTGTTTTGCCGATGCTCTCTCCGCCTCCGGTGCGGATGAGGTTATCGCAAAGCTCACACACGGGGAAAAAACGTTGTTGGGGAAACTGTTTGAAGGCGGAGAGGAGCTGAGTATGGGGCAGTGGCAGCGTGTCGCCCTTGCACGTGCCTTATACAAGAAGGCTCCCATTCTGGTGCTTGACGAACCAAATTCATGGATGGACGCCGAGGGCCGCGCCAATTTTAGGAAACATTTGCCGGAATTGTGCAGGGACCGGCTTGTGATCCTTATCAGCCATGAGGATGCGGACGGACAAAAATGAAAAACCGTTTGCAGCAATACTGCAAACGGTTGGAGTGTCCCAGCAGGGACTCGAACCCTGGACCCATTGATTAAGAGTCAATTGCTCTACCAACTGAGCTACTGAGACAGCAATTGCAAAAGTATAACAAATCGCAATGCGAAACAGACTTTTTGTGAAAAAAAATTCAGTGCTTATTTTAGGCATTGTATCATTGATATTTATGTCATGTTCCCATGTGGAGAAAACCTATTATCCGAGCGGGGGCATAGAGTCTGAAGTTTCATTTTGGGGTGGAAAAATGGACGGAAAGGCGGTTTGGTATTACGAAAACGGCTCCATCAGGATGGAGGTGGAATATGTGAAGGGAAGACTCCAGGGGCCTTGCGTGCGCTATTACCGCAACGGGAAGCCGGAGGTCAGGTGCAGCTATTGCCGCGACACTCTGGACGGCGAATACCTGCAGTATGACGAGCAGGGCTGGCTTTCGGAACGGTTGTTGTACAGGATGGGCGTGAAAAACGGACAATATCTGTGCTATCATGACGGTGAGCAGAAAAAGATTGAGGGCGCTTTCCTGGATGACCAGTTCGATGGTGAGTGGACCTATTATGACGAACAGGGTTTTGTCATCGGGAAGGGGCGTTTTGTGAAAGGGGACGGGGTGTTGGAATATTTTGATGACATGAACCGTGTCCGCCGCCGCGTGACCTATGCCGGCAGTGTGAAGGAGGGGCCGGAGTCCTTTTTTGACGTGGATGGCCGGGAATACCGCACGGAGTTTTATGAAAATGACCGTTTTGTACGGAGCGAAGAGAACAATTAACAACAAATATTATAATGAAGAGAGTTATTTTAGGGGCGCTTGCCTGTTTTTCGCTGTCAGTTCTGCTGACATGCTGCAAGGAAGACCCTGTGTTTGACGAAAACCTGCTGTTGGGAAGGTGGGTTGAAGGCACGGAATACTACCGGTATGACGAAGGGCATACCGGCGCCACATGGAATCCGGGTGAGGATGTGGAGGAGGAGGAGGCTCTACCCTTCACATGGTCGCTTTCGGAGGACAGGCTGATACACTACCACACCATGGAGGGCGGACAGGTGGTGCCTCAGGCCTATACTCTGACAAAACTCTCCGAATCGGAGCTGGCCTACCATGACAATGTCGGCACGGAACACAAATATATTAAGGTAAACTGACGGCATCATGAAGAAACCTGTAAAAATCACGCTGATTTCCTTAGGGTCGCTGATAGGGCTCGTGCTGTTGGCGGCCGCTGTGCTGGTTTGGGTGGTGCTGACTCCCAAGCGGCTGACCCCGATTGTAAACAAGGCGGCGGCCTCGTTTGTAACCTGCCCGACAAAAATAGGTTCGGTCGAATTGACCTTTTTCTCCACATTCCCCAAGGTTTCGCTTCGGGTGGACGATGTGCTGCTGCTGAATCCGATGAAGGGCGCACCCTCGGACACCCTGCTTCGCGTGGAGCGGCTCGATGCGGCGGTGAACATACGCAAACTGCTGAAGGAGGATGTGCTGGAGGTGAAGAGCCTGCATCTGAAAAACGGTGATGCCCTGCTTTATACCGATGCGGAGGGCCGCCAGAATTTTGATGTGCTGGCACCTTCCGACACTCTGGACACCACCGCTTCCGAGTTCCCGTTCGAATGGATAAGCGCAAAAAAGCTGAATTTGGAGCATCTGAATGTCACATACGTGGATGAGGCTTCGCACATGAATCTGCATCTGGACGATTTCAACACACGTGCCGATGCCGAGCTTTCTGAGGAGAGCTTTGACGGGCAGCTGAAGGCCGACATCGGGCGGATAATGTTCCATCTGGCTGATTCCTCGCGGATGGATGCCGCGTTGGGAGATGTGCGGCTGCGGTTCAAGGGTGAGATGAAGGAGAATGCGGCGGATGGTGTGGTGCAGCTGACCGTGCCTGCGCTGACGTTTGCGATGGATTCGCTCCGTTATGCTGACAGCGCGGCTCTGGATATAATGATTCCTGTCAAATATGACATGGGGCAGCGCAGGCTCCAGCTGGACAAGGCGGAGGTGGGGCTGGACAACCTGCTGCTGACCTTGGACGGAAGCGTGCAGGCGGAGGACACCTCCTTCTCCTCTTTCGACTGTGCCGTGGATTTTGCGCTGCGGACCGTGGAGGTGCCGGAACTGCTCCCCTGGGTGGAGCGGTTCGCCCCCGGAGTTTTGGAAGGGATGCGCGTCGACGGATTCCTGACGCTGGACGGTACGGTGAAGGGTGTCTATGCGGATTCGCTCATGCCTGAGGTTGCCGCCAATCTCCTGTTAAAACAGGGAAAATTTGAGGATCAGGAGCTTCTGCCAAATCCTGTGAAAAATATCGTGCTGGATGCCCGTGCTTTGCTTGATCTGAACAGGCAGTCCCGCTCCAATGTGGAGGTGCACAATTTTGCGGCTGAGACCGGGAAAAGCAAAGTCCAGCTGCAGGGAAAAATCACCGATTTGTTAGACAAGCTCTGTTGTGACCTGCTGCTGACCGGCAAGGTGAACCTGCCGGATGTGGAGCCGTTTTTGCCTGATTCGCTGCCACTCACTATGCGCGGCACCATGCAGCCTAACATGAAGGTGAAATTCAACTTGGATGATCTGCAGCAGGTGGCACTGCAGCGGATGCAGGCGAAGGGTACGCTGGCGTTCAAGTCGTTAGATGCGGACTACGACAGCCTTCAGCTCCGTTCGGACGCGCTGACGCTCGGAATACAGTTGCCCTCACCAAACCAAAAGACAAATAAGAAATTCAATGAGCTGATGCAGGCTAAGGTGACAGGAGGCGGTCTTAAAGTCTCCATGTCCAACGGTATGAATGCCAGTCTGGACAATCCCGACCTGCTGGTGGGTCTGTCCGATTTCATGGATACGACCAAACTGCTCTCGCTTGCCTGTGATTTCGACATCTCATCGCTTCATGCCGTGATGGACACGCTGGATGCCGGCATAAGCCATCCGAAGGGCCACGTCACAATGACCCCTTCCAAGAAGGATGCCTCCAGTCCGGCCTTTACGGTCGACTACTCGCAGACAGCCATGGCTGTACGGATGGGTTCTTTCCTGAAGACTGTGACGCAGGGCATGTCCGTGTCCGGCAACGCGGTGTATGACTCCACGCCGGGCAACCTGCTGGAGCAGTGGAGCCCACATCTGAACTTCAGGCTAAGCAAGGCGACAGTCGGCATGGATATGTTCAAGGATGAGGTCTCAATTCCGGAGGTTTCATTCGCCCTTACCCCTTCGACACTGGATTTGAAATCCGGGCGGTTCGGATTGGGTGAAACGGAGCTTAACCTGTCGGGGAAGGTGCTGCATCTGTCCGAATTCCTGAATGACGAGGCGATGCTGAAGGCCGATCTGGATTTGGTTTCGGATTATATAGATGTAAACTATCTGATGGATTTCTTCAGCGGTATGAACCTCGGTGCGGATTCCCTTGCGGAGCCTGAACCAGAGCCTGACCCGTCGGAAGCGATGCCTTTCATGGTGCCGCTCGGCATGGATGTCACGCTGAACACCAATGCCACCAAACTGCTGGTCGGTGAGACCATTGTGGAGGATTTGGGCGGTACGGTGACTGTAAAGGACGGCGTGCTGGTGCTGGAGGAGATGGGCTTCACCTGCGATGCTGCACGGATGCAGCTGACCGCCATCTACAAGTCCCCGCGGATGAACCACCTGTTCGCCTATGTGGACTTCCATCTGATGGATATCCAGATTGCGGACCTGATTGAGATGATTCCCGACATCGACACAATTGTCCCGATGCTGAAGAGTTTCGCCGGCAGGGCGGAGTTCCATTTTGCCGCACAGACCAACCTGAACGCCAATTACGACATCAAGTATTCCACCTTGCGTGCAGCCGCCTCCATAAGCGGGCAGGATCTGGTGGTGCTGGACAACGAGACCTTCTCAACCATCGCCAAATATCTGAGGTTCAAGAAGCAGACCGAAAACAAGGTGGACAGCATATCTGTGGAGATGACGGTCTTCCAGAAGAATGTGGACCTCTATCCATTCCTGGTGTCGATGGACAAGTACCAGGCCATTGTTGCGGGACACTATGTGATCAACCAGAATTACGACTGCCACCTCTCACTGGTGGAGAGCCCGCTGCCTGCACGTCTGGGGCTGAATGTATACGGTTCCCCCGACAAGATGAAGTACAAGCTTGAGAAGCCGCAGTACGCCACCTTGTTCAAGCCTGAAAAACGAAATGTTGTAGAGCAGGAGACCATGAAGCTCAAGCAGATGATCACGCAATCGCTGAAAGCCAACGTAAAGTAGCAGCCCATGACTGACATAAAGATAGTTATTGAGCCGTCGGAGCTGACGGACCTGTATGGGGTCAACAACGACAATGTCTCGTTCCTCTCGCGGCTTTTCCCGCAGTTGAAGCTGGTCGCGCGTGGGACGGAGCTGCGTGCAATGGGAGATGAGGGGCAGCTGGAGGCATTTTCCGCCTTTTTTGAAAGGATGCGGCAGTTCCTGCACAAGTACGGGCGGCTCCGCACCGACGACCTGCTCCGTTTGTGGGAGGAGGATGCGCAGGATATTGGGGAGGAGGGCTCGCCGGAGGGAGACCTTATCCTGTACGGAAGGGACGGGAAGGCTATCCGCGCACGCACGCCCAACCAGTTGCGGATGCTGCGCGAGTCGGCTTCAAACGATCTGATATTCGCCATCGGTCCGGCTGGAACCGGCAAAACCTATACAGCGGTGGCCTTGGCTGTCAGGGCTTTGAAAAATAAGGAGATAAAAAGGATAATACTGACGCGGCCTGCGGTGGAGGCTGGGGAGAATCTCGGTTTTTTGCCCGGAGACATGCGCGACAAGTTAGACCCGTACCTGCAGCCGCTCTATGATGCGCTGAGGGACATGCTTCCGCCGCAGCGGCTCCTCTCCTACATGGAGGACAAGACAATAGAGATAGCTCCGCTGGCCTTTATGCGCGGCAGGACGCTTGACCATGCATACGTGATATTGGACGAGGCGCAGAATGCGACCGCCACACAGCTTAAGATGTTCCTGACCCGGATGGGTGAGAACGCCAAGTTCTTCATCACGGGGGACGCGACGCAGGTTGACCTGCCACGGCACCAGAAATCCGGATTGGTGCAGGCCACCCGGATTTTGAAGGATATACCCGGAATCAGCATGATTTTCATGGATTCGTGCGACATTGTGCGGCACCGTTTGGTGACGGCCATCGTAGGGGCATACGCGCGGCAGGAGGCTTTGGATGAGGCGCAGCGGGCGACGCGTGAGGCGGCCTCGGAACAGGAGGGCGCGGAGTGAGGCACTGTCTGACTGATTATGATGTTAAGGTTCTGATGGGCTTCAACATGTGCCTCCAGAAAAAGAAGAACTTCATGGAACTCTACCTGCAGGCTTATCCGGAGCTGGCGGCTTTGGCGGCCAGTGTCAATTCCGACACGGAGGCTTTTGACTGGCTTTTGAAAAACGGTTATCCGGAATTCGCGGCCCTGAGCGACTCCATCGATGATGAGGATGAGGCGACCGAATGGCTGGAGAGGTTCCATTATGATTTCCTCTCCCTTTTTGCGGCGGCCTGCCGTCAGGATACGTCTGCCATGCAATGGTTCCGCGACCGCGACCTGAAAATGTTCCTGCTGCTGATTGACACCATACAGCGCATCCTGCTGCAGCAGTCGCTTGATGCCTCCAATGTGCACAAGCTTCGCCGGACCTGAATACATTTATAGAAAATGCGCGATAAAATCAATCCAATGGAACCGGTCAATGGCAAGGTCTTTTTCCTCTCTGACTGTCATTTCGGCCTGCCCGACTGGGATGCCTCACGGGAGAGGGAGGCGCGTCTGTGCGCCTTTCTGGACAGTATTGCGGGTGATGCCACACATCTGTTCCTGCTGGGCGACGTGTTCGACTTCTGGTTTGAATACAGGGATGTGGTGCCCAAGCACTGCCTGCGCTTTCTTGGAAGGCTGGCATCGCTTGTTGACAGAGGCGTGCAGGTATATTACATTCTGGGCAACCACGACATGTGGAGTTTTTCCTACCTTCAGGATGAGATTGGACTGAAACAGATTCGCGGGATTGTGGATGTTGAGATAAACGGGAAAAAGGTCCGTATGGGGCATGGCGATGCGCTTGATCCCAAAGATTATGGCTATCACATTATCAAGTGGATTTATGCGCAGCCGTTCAACCAGCGGCTGTTTGCCATGCTGCATCCCCGGCAGGCGTTTAGCCTGGCTCGGGCGGTCTCCTTCAAGAGCCGCCGCGCCCATGAGGAGGCGGACAAGGTTTTCCGGGGCGAGGAGGAACCCATCATCAGATACTGCCGCGAAGTGCTGCGGCAGCAATCTTTCGATTATTTCGTTTTCGGCCACCGGCACCTGCCGTGTGACTATACCCTGACGGAAAAAAGCCGGTACATCAACACGGGGGACTGGATACATCATGCCAGCTACCTGGTGATGGAAAACGGGGAGGCGGATTTGAAACGGTTTGCATAAAAAAAAGTGGTCAGCATTGCTGACCACTTTTTTTATACCCTCTGCGGTTATTATTCGTTGCGTTTGAACACCAGTGTGAGGTTGACGGGAGTGTTGTCCTCAGCGTAGAACATCGGCAGCACGAAGGTGATGGCATCCGTGATGTCGTTGTAGGTGAATTTCAGCTTGGCCGGCACATCGTTCCCGTTGTTATCCTCGGCCACACCGTCAAGGTATCCGGTATGGGTGGAGCCGTCGTAGGAATAGGTGTAGGAAACGCCGTAAATCTGCTCCAGGGTGCCCTCTTCGCCACCGTAGGCCTCGATGTTGTCGGGGAAGGAGAAGTGCGCGTAGGCACTGTCGAAGGTCAGACCGAAGACGAGAGTGTCGTTTTGGATGCCTTGCAGGCAGGTCGAATCCAATCCAAGCATTTTGCTGAGAAAATCAGCGAAGGTCATGCTGAAGGTCCAGTCGGTGTTGCGGAGGTCGGCGGTGGTCTTTACACGCGTGGGTGTCAAAGGCGTCGAGGGATTGGTGTTGTTGTCGCCCGGGAGAGTGATTTCATCTTTCTGGCAGGCGGTGAAGGAGAGAACCATGGCTGCGATGGCAGCGAATAAAACTTTTTTGTTCATTTTGATAATAATTTTGTGATTTGTTATTGATTCGTATTCGTATGTAAAGACGTAAAAAATGGGTCAAAAACTACAAGGAAATGTGAAAAAAATTATTTGGTATCCGCAACAGATTCAAAACGAAGCTGATAAAAATATTCACCCTCTTCTGTCCCTTTTTCGTTGCGCGAGAGAATCATGGTGCTGGGGGTAATCCAGCTGACGTTCCAGCTTGTTCCGCCCGGCAGCAGTTCGCTGCTGAGCTCACCGTCGTCCGAAAGCGTCCATTTGCTTTTGTCGGTGGCAGTGGTGCTGTCCATGCCAAGAACCGTCAGTGTCAATGTCCCGTCTGCGGAGAAGGTGTAGTACATGGTGCCGCCACCTGCTTCCGGTTCATACAGGTCGTTGTGCTTGATGTTTCCGTCCGCATCCAGTTGTGACATCACCAGGCACTTGAAGTGCCAGGTGCCGAGGATGCTGCCCAAGGTGTGTTGGGAGGGTGCGGTGGCGTAGGCCTTGCCGTTCCATGTGCCGGATTTTTTGTCGTAGGAAACGCATACCGTCAGTCCCTGTTTTTCCATCTTTTTCATCCAT
The DNA here is from genome assembly GCA_902774175.1 of uncultured Bacteroidota bacterium. Taxonomy (GTDB): domain Bacteria; phylum Bacteroidota; class Bacteroidia; order Bacteroidales; family WCHB1-69; genus UBA1195. The sequence goes on along the minus strand of CACYHG010000003.1, from coordinate 12,828 downwards.
TCCTTCATCTCCTCGCGGCTGGTGGTGCTGAGAGTCTGGTTGTTTTTGACAGCCTCTTCCCCAGTTGCCTTGATACAGCGCTGCTGGCTTATGTTGCAGAAGGAGACTTCGCTGCCGTTGTAAGCCTGGTCGCATAGCCTGTCCAGCATGGCATCCCATTCCGATTCGGTGGCCAGTGTCCGGCGGTTTTCGTTGCCGCCCACTGTGTAAATGATGACACGTTCTATGGCGGTATTGTCTCCGTTGCCATTGGTTGTTCCGTTGTCGATGGTCGTGTTGTTTTTCTCGCACGCCATGAAGATGGCAGCCAATGCCGTTAATAATAAGGTAAGTCTTAATGTATTTTTCATCTCTAATGCGTGTTTTTTGTTCTTTCCAATTGGTAATCAATCAGGGCATCGTATTGAGCCTCCGTTTCGATGCGGTAAAAACCGATTGTGCGTCTGCTGTAGGAGGCAATGACGCGCATCACGGGATTGCCTGTCCATTGTGTGCGCAGGGCAGGGGTGTCAATCTTGCCGATCCAGCTAACCTTACCCTCTTCACAACGGATGTCGAATTCCTCCGTCAGCCGCTGCCATGCCTGTTCGCTCTCGGCTTGCAGCATCACCACATCCACGCGTACCGTGTCGCTTAGCTTGAAGCCGTTTACCTGCGCCACTTTCAGCTCCTGTTGTACGGCGTAATGTTGATAGAGCGCGCACTCGGGCTGTCTTTCCTGGCGGGCACACCCCATCAGAAGGGCCAACGGCAACAATATGTATAAAACTTTTTTCATTTCCAATGGCTTTTTGTCAGGCTTCCATTAAAAGTGCGTCGGCCAACTCATCCCAGTACTGGTCTGTGATGTCCGGCCGGTTGCAGTAGATGGCCGTATGGTTTTTGTCAGTTGCGGCAGGCTGTGGAAGAGTCAGCAGGGGCAGGGCCACAGCGGCCACTGCCACCAATAAGGCGGCCGCCCCCAGCCTGCGTTGGCGGTTGCGGTGCCAGACGGGGTATTCCTCCAACAGGCGGGTTGCATGCGGTGCCGCTGCTGCACGTTGCCACAGCGTGTCAAATTCCTGTTCTGTCATCATGTCCACTCCTTTCTTATTTTGTCTTTTATTCTTACCAGTTTCACACTTACGTTTTTCACCGTCATCCCAAGCGCTTTGGCAATCTCTTCGTAACTGTAGCCTTCAAGCTGCATCGTTACCAATGTGCGGTCAGGTTCCGGCAGCAGGGCGATCCGTTCGTGCAGCTCCTGCACTTTGCTTCGGTCCTCCTCCTTGGTGTCATATTCTTCCGGCAGGTTTTCGCTCACCGGTGTGCGCCGCAGGTCGTCAATGATGGCGTTGCGTGCGATTTTCCACACCAGTGCCACCTGTCGGGGTCCCTTCGATAGCGTGTACAGCTTTTCGCGGTTAAGCCACAATGCCACTGATACCTCTTGCAGAAGGTCTTCAATGGTTGTACCTCGCCGTTGGTACCGCCTGCAGAGATTGAAGATCAATCCGCGATAACGGTGAAGCAGGACATCAAATGGATCGTTCGTACTCACATTGAGTATAACGTAAAAAAAAGCCAAAAAACTACACCATCCGCTTTTTTTTTTCGGCGTAATTTTTCGGCTGTTGGTTTTAAGTTGATCCGGGATGTCCCGAAGGGCTTCCTTTTGTCAGCTACCGGATCATCCCCACGCTCCGTTCGATGAACTTCGACAACGCCTCGCCCTTGAGCATCTGCTGGGAGAGCAGTGCCAGGTCGATCAGCTGCGAGCATACCTCCTTTGCGTGCGCCTCGTCGCTGTCGGCAAGCAGTGCGGCCACGACAGGGTGGTTTGTGTTGACCGCCAGGTTGCACTTTTCCTCGCCCATGCCGTAGAAAGATGGCTGTCCGCTGATTTTCTGCATGTCGTTCCAGCGGCGCATGAACTCCGGCTTGGTGATGTATATCGGCAGGTCATTCTCCTGCATGTTCTCCAAAATCACCGTGAACTTGTCGGCGGGAACCTGTTTTTCAAACAGCTCCTTCAACTTTTTCTGCTCCTCCTCGCTGAATTTGGAGGGCAGTGCCTCCTCCTTCTGGATCAGCTTGTCCATCACATCGGCATCGATGCGGGCGAAGCTTATCTTCTCCTTTTTCTGCTCCAGGAAGTTGATGAAGTGCACATCGAGAATGCCGTCAAGCAGCAGCACATCGTAGCCCTTGGCCTTGGCCTCCTGGCATGGGGCGTACTGTTCCTCTATGTTTGTGGCGTACAGGTGCACCAGCGTGCCGTTCTTGTCCTTCTGCAGGGTCTCGATCTTCTTTTCGTATTCGTCGATGGTGAAATAGTTGCCCTCGGTGTTTTTCAGCAGCATGAACTTTTCGGCACGCTCGAAGAACTTCTCGTCGGTGAGCACGCCGTACTGCATGAAGGTCCTGATGTCGTCCCATTTCTTCTCGAAGTCGGCGCGGTCGTTCTTGAACATCTCCTCAAGCTTGTCAGCCACCTTTTTGGTGATATGTGCGGAAATCTTCTTGACATTGCTGTCGCTCTGCAGGTAGCTGCGGCTCACGTTCAGCGGAATGTCGGGGGAGTCAATCACGCCGTGCAGCAGCATCAGGAACTCTGGCACAATGCCCTCCACATTGTCGGTGATGAAGACCTGGTTACAGTAGAGCTGGATTTTGTCCTTCTGCACCTCGATGCGCTCCTTGGCCTTCGGGAAATAGAGGATGCCGGTCAGCTGGAACGGGTATTCGATGTTGATGTGGATGTGGAACAGCGGCTGGTCGAAACTGTATGGGTACAGTTCGCGGTAGAATTTGTCGTAGTCCTCATCTTTGAGCTCGGAGGGGTTCTGTTTCCACAACGGCTTGGTGTTGTTGATGATCCTTGGGACCTCAATCTCCTTTTCCTTCTCCTCGCCTTCGGGCTTCTCCCATTTTTTCTCATTGCCGAAACGCACCGGCACCGGCAGGAACTTGCCGTATTTCTTCAGCAGGTTCAGGATCCGGATCTCATCCAGGAACTCTTTGGCGTCATCCGAGATGTGCAGGATGACATCCGTGCCGCGCTCCGCCTTTTTCCCCTCTTCAAGCGTGAATTCGGTGTTGCCGTCGCACTCCCAGTGCACTGCGGGAGCATCCTGATAGGATTTTGTGAGTATCTCCACGCGGTCCGACACCATGAAGGCGGAATAGAATCCGAGGCCGAAATGGCCGATCAGCTTGGCCGCGTCAGCCTCCTTGTATTTGTCCAGGAACTCGCTGGCTCCGGAAAATGCTATGTTGTTGATGTAGCGCTCCACCTCGTCCGCCGTCATGCCGATGCCCTTGTCGGAGATGACGAGCAGCTTTTTCTTCTCATCTAACCGGATTTCAATGGTGGTGTCGCCGATCTCCCCCTGGATCTTGCCCATGGAGGCCAATGTCTGGAGTTTTAATGTGGCATCCACCGCGTTGGAGACCAGTTCGCGCAGGAATATCTCATTGTCAGAGTACAGGAACTTTTTTATTACTGGAAAAATGTTTTCGGTCTGCACGCTGATGCTGCCTTTTTTCTGTTCTTTTGCCATAATTATTCGATTTTAAACACGGGGGTCTCCATATCAAATGCCGTACCAAAGCGCAGGAACTGACAAGATGGCAGCAGACAAAAATTTTTTCCAAAAATCCGCCGGAATATGTTTTGTATTGGTAAAAACATTATTTTTGCAAATTGTTTTTCCTGTCATTGCGGTTCATGTGGGTTCGTCGCGGTGTCCGGAAAAACAGGGGAGTTTTGACCGTGAGCCCACATTTGTATTTCGTCATGTTGCACAGTTTTACCAGAAATTACAACGATTTGTCCACTGACGCGGGATTCCAGTATGAGTTTTACTGCGACTGCTGCGGTAACGGATTCAAATCCACTTTCAAGGAGTCTTCCACCTATAACAGCCGCAAGCGGACGGAGGGTTTCGGACGCGGTGTCGGCATTCTCAGCGGCCTGCTGGGCGGGCGTCTTGGCAGTATAGGCAACGCCATTGAGTCGGGGGCCAATGTGCTGCGCGACCGGATGGAGGACCGCAGCCCGCAATGGCGCAAGGAGCAGGAGAAATCGTTCGACGAGGCGCAGGCGGAGGTTAAGTCCAGTTTCATGAAATGCCCCTCATGCAACCAGTGGGTCTGTTCCGACTGCTGGAACGAGGAGGAGGGCCTCTGCGTCACCTGCGCACCCCGCGAGAGCAGCTATGTGGCCAAGGCCCGCAACGAGGCGATGCGCCGCAACATTGACGAGGAGGCGCAGACCGCCACGGTATGGCACGGAAAGCTTGAGGAGCGCACGACAGTCTGCCCCCATTGCGGCAAGCCTGCCGGACAGGGCAAGTTCTGCAACAACTGCGGGCAGCCGCTCGGCATGCTGAAATGCCCGAAGTGCGGCGCCATGCTGCAACAGAATACCAAGTTCTGCAGTGAATGCGGCACGCCTGTGGGAGGTAAGATACATTGCCCGCAATGCGGGAAGGAGCAGGAGCCCGGGACGCGCTTCTGCAGCGAGTGCGGGACCAAACTCTGAGGCCATGGCTGATTCCGGAGCATATAGTTGCAGGGTCTCTTGTGACAGGCTGGAGGCCGAGGCGGAGTGCATGATCGGCGGTGAGGCCTTGTCCGTCCGGACAAAGGGGGGCGGCATGCAGGTGGATTATTCCGATTTGTCGGATATCCGTCTGATAGACTACCGTGTTGTGCTGGAGACCGCCTCCGGAAAGGTGGAGATTTCCAGTTTGGGCCTTCAGACGGAGGATTTTTTTGAGAAGCTGTGGGAGGCGTATGGCGAAAGGAGCCGCGAGGCTCTCTTTGTCGCTTCTGAGCCGCTGTATGCCGGTGAGGGCGATTACGCCTATACGGAGCAGGGTATGGAGGCGCACGGCATCGCCAAGGTGGCGTTGTATCCGGACTGCCTCTGCATTTTTCCGCACGACGACAGGGCGCGGCGTATCCCGCTCTGCTTTGCGGATGCTCCGGAGGCGGCGGACTTTTGGATTTCGCTGCGGTTAGACACCGGCGACATCTACCGCGTGGGGCGGATAGGCCGCTCCTTCGATGCGGTGTCGGAGAAGATTGTCACGCTGCAGCAGAAGGTGGCGCAACGCTGGCGTAAGGCGCACAAGGAGCTATCCGATGACCTTTCAGCGCGGCTAGGCGCTGATGCCGAGGGCTACCGCCGGATGGAGTCGCTGGGCTGCCGCATGGTCACAGGACTCTATTCACTGGAGGATGAGAGTTTCTGGTTCGCAGGCATCCGGGACGGGAAGGCTGCGGTGGAGTGGGTCACCCAGGAGCAGACGGCCACCTATCTCTACACTTTTGATACTGATGAGGTTGTTTTTGAACGTTCGTTGCGTCACGCGCTTGAGAGTGCGGCGCTTCACCGCGAGGTCATATATACCGATTTGGACGGCAAGCCGCTGTACAGGATGACGGTGCGCCGCAGCTACCATCTGCGCTTCCTGCGCGACCATTTCGCCGGGCGGATTATCCACAACAGCTCCTGTCCGGAGCGGGTGCGGGAGTTCTTCCGGTAAGCGGGAGGATGGCTTGAAAAAAATCTGGGGAAATCCGGATTCGTATCCGGATTTTTGGTACCTTTGCAATTTTATTTGAGCGAAGGTTTATGGCCGAATACACAGAAGAAAACATCGTCACATTAGACTGGAACGAGCACATCCGGCAGCGTCCGGGCATGTACATCGGCAAGCTGGGGGACGGCAATTCCCCGGACGACGGCATTTACGTGCTGTTGAAAGAGGTGATAGACAATGCGATTGATGAATTCATGATGGGGTTCGGCAAAGTGGTCAACATACAGATTCACGAGCAGAAGGTCACTGTCCGCGATTTCGGGCGCGGAATTCCGCTGGAGAAGGTTGTGGATTGTGTGGCCAAAATGAACACCGGCGCCAAATATGATTCCGACGCCTTCCAGAAGTCAATCGGCATGAACGGTGTTGGCGTGAAGGCGGTCAATGCGCTTTCGAGCTTTTTCCAGGTGGTCTCCGTGCGTGACGGCAGGGAGAAGCGGGCGGAGTTCGAATGCGGGCGGCTTGTGAAGGAATATCCTGTCTGCGACACGGATGCGCCCAACGGCACGACCGTCGTGTTTGTCCCTGACGACACCATTTTCGAGAATTTCCACTTCTATTCCGAATTTCTGGAAAAGATGCTCTGGAACTACGCCTATCTGAACCGCGGGCTGACCATTGTCTTCAACGGGCAGAAATACAATTCAAAAAACGGCCTGTACGACCTGCTCTCCAATTCGATGAACGAGCAGCTGGTGTATCCGATCGTGCACCTGCAGGAAAAGGAGTTCGAGTTGGCCATCACCCACGCGGAGAAGGGAAACGGGGAGACCTATTTCACCTTTGTGAACGGGCAGCACACCATCCACGGCGGCACGCACCAGCAGGCCCTGCGTGAGGCATTGGTAAAGACGCTCCGCGAGTTCTACAAAAAGGAATACGATGCCATGGACATCCGCCAGTCGGTATGCGCGGCCATGAGCATCCGCATACAGGACCCTGTGTTCGAATCCCAGACAAAGACCAAGCTCGGTTCGGAAAACATGAAGCCGGGTGGCCCCACGGTGCGCTGGTATGTCAACGACATGGTGGGCAGGCTTCTGGACAACTACCTGCACCGCAACCCTGAGGTGGCGGATGCGCTGCAGAAGAAGATTAACGAATCGGAAAAGGAGCGCAAGGAGATCGCAGGCATAAAAAAGGCGGCCAAGAGCAACAACAAGAAGTTGAACCTGAACAACCGCAAGCTGCGCGACTGCCACTACCACCTGAACGAGAAGGGGGATCGCGGCATAGAGAGCTCGCTGTTCATCACGGAGGGCGACTCCGCATCGGGCTCCATCACCAAATCGCGCAATGCGGAGGTGCAGGCTGTCTTCTCCCTGCGGGGCAAGCCGCTGAACACCTTCGGCAAGACCAAGCGCGTCATCTATGAGAATGAGGAGTTCAACCTGCTGCAGGCGGCCCTGAACGTGGAGGAGGGGCTGGACGGCCTGCGCTACAACAACATCATCATCGCCACCGATGCCGATGATGACGGAATGCACATCCGGCTGCTGATGCTCACCTTTTTCCTCTCCTTCTTCCCCGAACTTATCAAGGCGGGGCATGTCTATATTTTGCAGACGCCGCTGTTCCGGGTGCGCAACAAGAAGGAGACCCATTACTGCTACACGGAGCAGGAGCGGCTGGATGCCATCGCAAAGTGCGGCGCGAAGGCGGAGATCACCCGCTTCAAGGGCTTGGGCGAAATCTCCCCGGACGAGTTCAAGCATTTTATCGGGAAGAACATACGGCTTTCGCCGGTGGTGCTGAACAGCGACACCAATGTGCAGCAGCTGCTGAACTACTATATGGGCGGGAACACGCCCGAACGCCAGTCCTTCATCATGAAGCATCTGAAGGTTGAGGAGGATCTGGTCCGTGACGCATGATTTTCGGAATTCCACTATAAAACATAATAAGATGAATGTAATCAGTGAAACCAATTTCAAACTTTCCGGCCTTACCGGATTCTACCGCGGCAAGGTGCGGGATGTCTATACCATCCGCGACCGCTGGATGATTATGGTTGCGACCGACCGCATTTCGGCCTTCGACGTGGTGCTTCCTCGTGCCATACCCTATAAGGGACAGGTGCTTACGCAGATTGCCTCCCGCTTTCTGGATCTGACGGCGGACATCTGCCCGAACTGGAAGACAGCCACACCCGATCCGATGGTTATGGCCGGGCACCGCTGCGAGCCGTTTCCTGTGGAGATGATCATCCGCGGCTACCTGACAGGCAGTTCATGGCGGACATACAAATCGGGCGCAAGGAGCATCTGCGGTGTCCCTATCCCCGATGGGATGCGCGAGCACCAGCGTTTTGCCGAACCCATCATCACCCCCACCACCAAGGCCGTCGAGGGGCATGACGAGGACATCTCCAAGGAGGAGATTATCCGTCAGGGGCTGGTCTCCGCGGAGGATTACGCCATACTTGAGGACTACACCCGCCGTTTGTTCCAGCGCGGCAGCGAGATAGCCGCCAGGCACGGGCTGATTTTGGTGGACACCAAATACGAGTTCGGGAAAAAGGACGGCAAAATCTATCTGATTGATGAGATCCACACGCCGGATTCATCCCGCTACTTCTATGCCGACGGCTATGAACAGCGTTTCGCCGCCGGGGAGCCGCAGCGGCAGCTCTCCAAGGAGTTTGTGCGCGAATGGCTGATGGAGAACGGTTTCCAGGGGAAAGAGGGTCAGCGTGTCCCTGAAATGACGGACGAGGTTGTGCAGCACATCTCGGAACGTTATATTGAATTGTATGAACAGATAACAGGCGAGAAGTTTGTCCGTGAGGAGAGCTCCGACGTGCTGGCGCGTGTGGAACGGAACGTGGCCGCCTGTTGCGCCGCATTGCAGTAGAGATGGACAGCGAACAGATTTTCAAAACGGTGAAGGCCTCCATCACGGTCAGCGACAGGGAGGGGAACGTCATCTTCATGAACGATGCCTCCAAGGCGGTTTTTGGCGACAAGGTGGGGGAGAACATGATGCCCTGCCACCAGCCCCGCTCGCAGGAGATTATCCGCCGCCTGATGGCGGAGGGTGCCACCCATGCCTACACCATCCAGAAAAAGGGGCAGCGCAAACTGATATACCAGACCCCATGGTATGATGATGGGGAGGTGGCCGGACTGGTCGAATTCTCACTTGTGCTGCCGGAAGACATGCCTCATTATGTGCGGGACACTCCCGCACAGGATAATAACCGATAAAACCGACATCAGATGAAAATTGGGTTTGACAATGAAAAATATGTGCGCATCCAGTCGGAGCACATCAAGGAGCGCATCGCCCAGTTCGGGGACAAGCTGTACCTGGAATTCGGCGGAAAGCTGTTTGACGACTACCATGCCAGCCGCGTGCTGCCTGGTTTCGAGCCGGACAGCAAGTTGAAAATGCTGATGCAGCTCCGTGACGATGCGGAGATTGTCATTGTCATCAGCGCGGTGGACATCGAAAAGAACAAGGTGCGCGGCGATCTTGGCATAACATACGATGAGGATGTGCTGCGCCTGCGCGAGGAGTTCATGCGTTGCGGCCTTATGGTCAGTTCGGTGGTGATCACCCATTTCAACGGGCAGCAGAGCGCAATCGCCTACAGGGAGCGTCTGGAGCGTATGGGCATCCATGTGTGGTACCATTACCTGATTGAGGGCTATCCCACCAAGGTGGACCTGATATGCTCCGCCGACGGTTTCGGCAAGAACGAGTATGTGGAGACCCAGCGTCCGCTGGTGGTTGTGACCGCCCCCGGCCCCGGCAGCGGCAAGATGGCCGTGTGCCTGAGCCAGCTCTATCAGGAGAACAAGCGTGGTGTGAAGGCGGGATATGCCAAGTTCGAGACCTTCCCCATCTGGAGCATTCCGCTGAAACATCCGGTGAATGTGGCCTACGAGGCGGCCACCGCCGACCTGAACGATGTGAACATGATCGACCCGTTCCATCTGGAAGCCTATGGTAAGACAGCAGTAAACTACAACCGCGACGTGGAGATATTCCCCGTGCTGAACGCCCTCTTTGAAGGCATCTACGGCGAGAATCCCTATAAGAGTCCGACGGACATGGGCGTGAACATGATCGGCTTCTGCATCTCAGACGACGAGGTGTGCTGTAAGGCCTCGAAAGACGAGATTATCCGCCGATTCTACGATGCCACCAACAAGATGGCAAACGGAGCCGACAACGAAAGCGAGGTGAGCAAAATCCGTCTGCTCTTCAATCAGGCAAAAATCAGCACAGCCTTCCGACGAGTGACCACTGCTGCCTACGAGAAGAAGATTGAGAGCGGACATACATCGGCAGCCATCGAACTGGAGGACGGCACGATTATCACTTCCAAGTCGAGTCCGCTGTTAGGATGCAGCGCCGCCCTGCTGTTGAACGCCACGAAATACTTAGCAGGTATTGACCATGAGGTGAAACTCATCTCACAAAGCCTTATCGAGCCTGTGCAGAAGACGAAGACGGAGTATCTTGGTGCCAAGAACCCACGCCTGCATACCGACGAAGTACTGGTGGCGCTGAGCGTGCTCTCGAACGATGACGAGAACTGCCGCAAGGCACTGGAACAACTGCCGAAGTTGCGCGACTGTCAGGTACACTCGACGGTGATGCTGAGTGAGGTGGACAGGAAGATTTTCAAGAAACTGGGCTGCGGACTGACTTGCGACCCAGTGAAAAAGAAATAAAGTGTTTGCCCTTTGCACAAATAAAGGCTGCCGTTTGGCAGCCTTAAATCTTGTGTCGACACTTGGATTCGGACCAAGGACCCCCACCATGTCAAGGTGATACTCTAACCAACTGAGCTATGCCGACCTTTTTCGTTTGCGGGTGCAAAGGTAGCGATTTTTTAGTGAATAACGAATAGTGAATAATGAATAGTTTTCGTGCGTTGGGATTTTTTAACAATTATCTCGTGTCTACGCCCCAAGTCATCTTCTCGCGGAGGGTATTGAAGTAGCGATGGTCGGAGCGCTTCACCACCTTAATATCATATGGTGCGCGTCGGAGCACAATCTTCGTGCCTTCCTTGCATTTCTCCGAGCGGCCGTCGATGGCCACGAGGAAATGGTGGCTACGGCTCTCCACATCGAGTTCGATGACAGACGAGTCGGGCAGCACGATGGGACGCACATTCAACGAGTGCGGGGCAACGGCCGTCATAGAGAACACCTTCGTGCCTGGAACGATGATAGGACCTCCATTGGAGAGGGAATAGGCCGTAGAACCCGTAGGACTGGAAATGACCAGACCGTCGGCCTGATAGGTGTTCAGATACTGGCCGTTGATGCTGGCGCGAATGGAGATCATCGAGGCGGAGTCACGTTTCAGGACGGCCACATCGTTGAGGGCATAGTTACACTCACCCAATGGTTTCCCATCTGCCTCCACCTGAATGAGTGCACGTGACTCAATGGCGAAATCGTCATTATGGAGAGCCTCTAAGCAACGCTCGATGTCATCAGGACTTATATCTGCAAGGAAACCGAGCCTCCCCATATTCACACCGAGGATAGGTATGTTTTTCTTACCCACCCGACTGGCAGATTTCAGGAAGGTGCCGTCGCCACCCATCGAAATGACGAAGTCTGCCTGGAAGTCATCATCCTTGATAATCTTCGTGGCATTAACATCTAAATGCTGGTCATCTCTCAGGAAGTCATAGTACTCCTTGTCGACATAGAGGTCTGCGCCGTAGTTGGCGATGCAGGAGAGCACCTTCTGGATGCTGGCCGACTTCTTGGCTTGGAAGATATTGCCAAAAAGGGCAAATCTGAGTCTCTGATGTTCCATAATCTCCGCTTTTGGGTGCAAAGTTAAGAAAAAGAAGTGAAAAGTGAAAAGTGAAAAGTGAAAAATGTGAATTACGTATTGCTAATTATGTTTTTTTTTGTATCT
>CACYHG010000003.1:0-1326 GCA_902774175.1 uncultured Bacteroidota bacterium | reverse complement strand
TGTATCTTTGCGGTCAGAAACCCTAAAAAGAATGATTATGGCAAAAGTTTATGTATTCTTAGCAGACGGCTTCGAGGATGTCGAGGCGCTGATTCCCATCGACGTGCTGCGTCGTGGCGGTGTGGAGGTTATAACGGTGAGCACCACAGAGTTTCCGCTCGTGGAGTCGGCCCATGGCGTGAATATCGAGGCGGACATCCAGTTTGAGCAGAGCGACTACGAGGATGCCGACCTGATTATGTTGCCTGGCGGCATGCCCGGCGCCAGCAACCTGTTTGCGCACGAGGGCGTGTGTAAGGTGGTGATGGATCAGTTTGCCGCCGGTAAGAAGGTGGCTGCCATCTGTGCCGCTCCTGCTGTGGTTCTGGCGCAGTTGGGTATCCTCGACGGCAAGAAGGCCACGTGCTATCCGGGCTTCGAGAAAGCGCTGAAAGAGGCTGGCGCCACCTATACGGGCGACCTCTTTACGGTGGATGGTAACGTAACTACGGGTGAGGGGCCTGCTGCTGCCTTCCCATACGCCTACGAACTGCTCGCACAACTTGTGGACAAGAAGACCTCCGACCAGATTGCCGAGGGCATGCGGTTTAAGCATCTGATGGCGTAATAGTGAATAGTGAAAAGTGAATAGTGATTATGTAATAATTGTGGCAGGGGGAAAGGGACTGCGGATGGGGAGCGATATCCCCAAGCAGTTTCTGCCCATTGGCGGGAAGCCCGTGCTGATGCGGACGATAGAGCGCTTCCACGCGTATTCGAAGGACTTGCAGATCATCCTCGTGCTGCCTGAGGCGCAACAAGACTATTGGAAGGAACTCTGCAAAGAGTATCATTTTGAGGTGAAGTATCTGTTGGCGAATGGCGGACAGACACGTTTCCACTCCGTACAGAACGGACTCGCCCTCGTGCCTGACGATGCGCAGGGGGTAGTAGGTGTGCATGATGGCGTGCGCCCCTTCCCCAGCATCGAGGTCATCCGTCGTTGCTACGAGACAGCCCGTACAGCAAAGGCCGTCATCCCTGTGATTCCTGTCGTGGAGACGGTGCGAAAACTTGACCTCACAAAGTGTCAGACACTCTGTGAGGTGGCATCTGTCACTGTCCCTCGGGATGAGTACCGCCTCGTGCAGACGCCACAGACCTTCGACATCCAACTGCTTAAGGCCGCTAATAGACAGCCCTATAATGACGGATTCACGGATGATGCCAGTGTCGTAGAGTCATATGGCCACACCATCACCCTTGTCGAGGGTAATCGCGAGAACATCAAGATTACCACACCCTACGACATTGTTGTCGCAGAAGCCATCATCCAACACCCATCCC
>CACYHG010000002.1 GCA_902774175.1 uncultured Bacteroidota bacterium | reverse complement strand
CAACAACAACGCCAACGACATGGTGGCCACCGGCAGCGGCGGGCGCATCACCCTCACCATCACCGAGACCACGGAGACATCGAGCATAAAGGAGAACAGTTTCAGCCTGGAGGCGCAGTTGGTCGTCAACTTCCTCGGCGCCAAGGCCGGCTTCGGCTACGGACATGGCGAAAACTGGAGCACGACCCACACGGATGGTGTCGGCAGTGTGGTTTCCGCCGAGGTGCTGGGACCCACCAAGATCGGTGACCAGAACATCCCCAATTTCTATTGGAATTTCTGCAAATACAATTACCGTCTGAACGGCCAGGAATTCCCGGTGGTGAATTTCATCGTGAAACGGAAATAATAAAAAAAATGCGGCCAAATGGCCGCATTTTTTAATACGGTAGGGACGCCATAATATGACGTCCCTACAACCGTTTTTATTGGGGGCGTTATTTTTATTGTTGGTTGGGATTCGTATCCAATATTTTTATATTTTTGCATTTTATTAACATCTAAATATAATAGGAATACAATGAGGCCGAATTTCGACAACGTGGACATCAGAAAAACCACCGGTTCAACAAATTGCGACTGCCGGAAGCCTTCGGGCGGAACCTGGCTCACCGCAGAGCAGATTCCGGTGAAGAGCGTCTATACAGCAAAGGATTTGGAAAACATGGAGCATTTGCACTACGCGGCGGGGCTTCCGCCCTTCCTGCGCGGACCCTACTCCACCATGTATGTGATGCGTCCCTGGACGGTGCGTCAGTATGCCGGATTCTCCACAGCGGAGGAGTCGAACGCATTCTACCGCCGCAACCTTGCCGCCGGACAAAAGGGCCTTTCAATCGCCTTTGACCTGGCGACCCACCGCGGATACGACAGCGACCATGAGCGTGTGGTCGGCGACGTTGGCAAGGCTGGTGTGGCCGTGGATTCAATCCTCGACATGAAAATCCTCTTCGACCAGATTCCGTTGGACAAGATGTCCGTATCAATGACAATGAACGGCGCGGTGATGCCGGTACTGGCATTCTACATTGTGGCCGCCGAAGAGCAAGGCGTCCCGATGGAGCAGCTGAGCGGCACCATCCAGAACGATATCCTCAAGGAGTTCATGGTGCGTAACACCTACATCTATCCGCCGCTGCCTTCAATGAAGATCATCGCCGACATTTTCGAGTTCACCTCAAAGAATATGCCCAAGTTCAACTCCATAAGCATTTCCGGCTACCACATGCAGGAGGCCGGTGCCACTGCGGACATCGAGCTGGCCTACACCCTTGCGGACGGTCTGGAATATCTCCGCGCAGGCGTGAACGCAGGCATGAGCATCGACACCTTCGCCCCGCGGCTCTCCTTCTTCTGGGGAGTTGGCATGAACCACTTCATGGAGATTGCCAAGATGCGTGCGGCGCGGCTGCTCTGGGCTAAAATCGTAAACCAGTTCGAGCCGAAGAATCCGAAATCGCTGGCGTTGCGCACGCACTGCCAGACCTCCGGCTGGTCGCTGACCGAACAGGATCCCTTCAACAACGTCACCCGCACCTGCATCGAGGCTATGGGCGCCGCATTGGGTCACACCCAGTCGCTGCACACCAACGCCCTTGACGAGGCCATCGCACTGCCGACCGACTTTTCGGCCCGCATCGCGCGTAACACACAGATTTACCTGCAGGAGGAAACCAACATCTGCAGGGTGGTCGACCCATGGGCCGGCTCCTACTACGTTGAGAGCCTGACCCACGAAATCGCACACAAGGCATGGGCGCACATCCAGGAGGTGGAGAAGCTTGGCGGTATGGCCAAAGCCATCGAGACCGGAATACCCAAGATGAGAATTGAGGAGGCTGCCGCCCGCAAGCAGGCCAAGATCGACTCCGGTGAGGACACCATCGTGGGCATCAACCGTTACCGTCTGGACCACGAGGAGCCGATTGAGACTTTGGAGGTGGACAACACCATGGTGCGCGAGGCACAGATACGCCGTCTGGCCGAACTCCGCGCCAACCGCGACAGCGAAGCGGTTGAAAAGGCGCTGGAGGCCATCACCGAATGCGCCCGCACCGGAAAGGGCAACCTGCTGGAGCTCTCCGTGGACGCCGCCCGCAAACGTGCCTCGTTGGGTGAAATCTCAATGGCCATGGAAAAGGTCTTCGGACGTTACAAAGCAAAAATTAATCTGATTTCAGGCGTGTACAGTTCAGAAACAAAAGAAAACGATAACTTCCGCAAAGCCGCCGCATTAGCGGACGAATTTGCCGCGAAGGAGGGCCGCCGCCCCCGTATAATGGTGGCGAAAATGGGTCAGGACGGCCACGACCGCGGTGCCAAAGTGGTGGCCACAGGCTATGCCGACATCGGCTTTGACGTGGATATGGGCCCGCTTTTCCAGACGCCGGAGGAGGCCGCAAAGCAGGCTGTCGAGAACGACGTGCACATCTTGGGCGTCTCCTCGCTGGCCGCCGGTCACAAGACGCTGGTGCCGCAGGTAATCGCCGAGCTTAAGAAGCTGGGACGCGAGGACATCATGGTGGTTGTCGGAGGCGTGATTCCGCCGCAGGACTACGATTTCCTCTACAAGGCGGGCGCGGCAGCCATCTTCGGCCCGGGAACCGTCATCAGCGACTCGGCCACAATCATGCTCAACCTCCTGCTGGGCAAGGAATAGCCACTTAACAGAAAAACAAAATTGGAGCCTCCCCGTCAGGGAAGGCTCCTTTCAACTAAAAACATAGAAAATGTCCGCAAGCGTTTCGCAAACCGCCGGTAAAATAACGACCCATGTGCTTCAGCGCATGAAGCTGAACCATGAGAAAATCGCCATGCTCACAGCCTACGACTACTCGATGGCAAAGCTGGTGGAGCAGGCCGGAATCGAGGTGATACTGGTGGGCGACTCCGCCGCAAATGTGATGGCGGGGTTCAAGACCACACTGCCCATCACACTGGACCAGATGATCTACCACGCCACCTCCGTGGCAAAGGCGGTTGAAAAGCCGCTTGTGGTGGTAGACATGCCATTCGGCACATATCAGGGAAACTCCAAGGAGGCGCTGCACTCCGCCATCCGCATAATGAAGGAATCGGGCGCGGACGCCATCAAGCTGGAGGGCGGTCGTGAAATCGTCGAGAGCATCGACCGCATCCTTACCGCCGGAATCCCCGTAATGGGGCATCTCGGCCTCACACCGCAGTCAATAAACAAGTTCGGAACCTACGTCGTAAGGGCGCAGGAGGAGGAGGAGGCCGCACGGCTCAAGGAGGACGCGCTGCTGCTTGAAAAGACCGGCTGCTTCGCCATCGTGCTGGAGAAGATTCCCGCCCAGCTTGCCGCCGATGTGACACACTCACTGCATATCCCCACCATCGGCATAGGTGCCGGCCACGAGACGGACGGACAGGTGCTGGTGCTGCACGACATGCTTGGCATCACGCAGGAATTCTCGCCGCGCTACCTGCGCCGCTACCTCAACCTGAGCGAGGAGATAACACGCGCCGTGCACCGCTACATGGAGGATGTGAAGTCGGTGAACTTCCCCAACGAAAAGGAGCAGTACTAAGCCTCCTGTTTTTTCGGAAACAATACGGAACCGCCCATGCTGCCGAGCAGTATGGCCAGAATCACCGCCAACGAGACGGCAGTGGAGATTTCCACATGCAGCAGCGTGTGGAGCAGCATTTTCGCCCCGATGAAGAAGAGCAGCACGCCCAAACCGAACTTCAGCAGCCAGAACTTGTCAACCACATTGCTCAGCAGGAAGAAGAGCGAACGCAGCCCCATTATTGCAAAAATATTGGAGAAGAAGACAATGTAAGGGTCCTGTGTCACCGAAAAGATGGCCGGTATTGAATCGACCGCAAAGATAATGTCTGAGAACTCAATCACCAGCAGCACAAGAAACAGCGGGGTCATGAAGAGCTTGCCCTCCTGACGGACAAAAAAGTCATGGCCGTGGCACTGCGGCGTGGCGCGGAAAAAGCGGGAGGCGAAACGCACCACAGGATGGTGCTCCGTATCCACCTTCTCCTCCTTTTTCTCGAAAAACATCTTGATTCCGGAAAAAATCAGCAGCACACCGAAAACCGCCAGCACCCACACAAAACGCTGGATAAGCGCGGCTGCGGCGAAAATGAAGGTGAATCGCAGCACAACCGCCCCGATTATTCCCCAAAACAACACGCGGTGATAGTATTGCGATTCAATGCCGAAGCTGATGAAAATCATAATCATGACAAAAATGTTGTCGATGGAGAGCGCCTGCTCGATGAAATAGCCGCTCAGGTATTCCATACCGAGGTTTTTACGGTATATCCGCATGTTGTCGGCAAAGGAGAGCGCATCGTCGTACACATGGGTCGTGCTGCCGGGAAAATAGGCGGCATAATAGGCCTTCAGACCCTCCGCATCATGTATGCCGTGGAACATTTCCCCCTTGAGGAATACAAGCAGCCCGAACAGCAACGCAAGTCCCAGCCAAACAGCAACCCAGATTCCGGCCTCCTTCCATCCGATGACATGGTCCTTCTTGTGGAACACGCCCAAGTCTAACGCCAGCATGGCGGTGATGAACAACAGAAAGGCAACAAAAAAAATCGTTTCGCTCGCTCCCATAACTTTCCAATGAGTGACATATAAATGAAAAGGCAGAACTCTCATTCTGCCTTCCCTTGTGATCCCGGCGGGATTCAAACCCACAACCTTCTGATCCGTAGTCAGATGCTCTATTCAGTTGAGCCACGGGACCTTTTTATTTAGTCGGGGTGAAAAGACTCGAACTTTCGACCCCTTGCACCCCATGCAAGTGCGCTAGCCAACTGCGCCACACCCCGTCCTTTTTTCAGGTGCAAAAGTAGACATTTTTCAAATATGAGGATACCCTTTTTGTAAAAATATTTTATATTTGTTTTTCAAACAGTTGCACTGGTAGAGCCTTCAACTTATGGCCTTTTTCGGGAAAGAGGGCAGGCAGTTTTAGCACGAAACAAGCTCTTTTTGCGCGCGCATGTAATCCTCCGGAATGCCGATGTCGATAAAGTATCCGTCAGAAACGTGCGCATAAAACGGCTGCACAGCGACACGCTTTTCAAGAATATCCTTCTCAAACGAGAAACGCTCCCCCACCCCGAACTCTGCAAAGAGGGACTTGGGCAAAAGGTATATGCCCCCATTTATGAAACCTGCTCCGGAGGCGGACTGCTTCTCCACAAAACGGAGCACCCTTCCGTCGGCGGCGGTCTCCACACTGCCGTAGCGGGAGACATCATCAACACGGCGCAGCGCAAGGGCAGGCGCAGCATGCTGCATCGCCAGACGCTCCAGCGCGTCCCAGTCGGCACGGAAAAGGGTGTCGCCGTTGCATACAAAGGTATATTCAACATCCGACTGCTGCATCGCGTTCCAGATGCCTCCGCCTGTGCCTAACGGCTCAAGCTCACGCGCATAGGAGATTGGAAGCGAACGGTACTGCACGCCAAAAAAGTCTTCGATGCACTCATGCCTGTAGCCGGTGGAGAGTATCACCCGTGAAAAGCCGTGGGCAATCAGCTCATCCAGCACGTAAGTCAGGAACGGACGGCCTGCCACCTCCGCCATCGGCTTTGGCAAATCCCGCACAACGGACTGCAGGCGTGTTCCGAAACCGCCCGCAAGCACGACAGCCACACGCTCCATAGCTATGCGTTCTTTGGGAAAAGGTCGGCCTCCACCCACTCGCAGAGGATATGTCCCAGCATGATGTGCGACTCCTGAATGCGCGGTGTGTCTGTTGAAGGCACATTCAAAAGGATGTCGGAATACTCCTTCATCTTGCCGCCGGTCTCGCCGGTAAGGGATATTGTGCGGATACCCATCTCCTTGCAGACCTCATAGGCCTTAAGGATATTTTTTGAGTTACCGGAGGTGGAAAGAGCCACCAGCACGTCACCCGCATGGCCGGTGCCACGGAGCAGCCGCGCAAAGACCCACTCGTAGCCGTAGTCGTTGCCGACAGCCGTCAGGTAGGAGGTGTTGCAATGCAATGCCTCCGCGTTCAACGGCGGACGGTCGTAGTAGAAACGTCCGGAGAGCTCCGCCGCAAGATGCTGCGCATCCGCAGCACTGCCGCCGTTTCCGCAAAAATGGATTTTCCCGCCTTGGCGCAATGAGGCGGCAACCAGTTTGGACGCCTCTTCCAGACGACTCATCAGCGCACCGTCCTCCAGGATACGCTGTTTTGTGGCTATGCTTTCCGCCACCGCCTGACGCATACGTTCAATGGTAATCATTTTACTTTCAGTTTAAATAAAAAAACAAGATTCACTGAATTTTGCAAATCAGTGAATCTTAATACCATACCCACAAACCGTGGACTATTTCTTTGACAGGAATTCCTTCACCTGATCGGTGGGGACAATGCTCTCTTTAAAGGTATACGCTCCCGTCTTGGGCGAGCGTTCCATCCGGATGACCTTTGCGAAGTCCTTGCCGGTGGATTTTTTCAACGTTGCAACAACCTTCTTTGCCATAGCTCAAACTATTTTATTTCTTTATGAACAGTAACCCTCTTCAGATAAGGGTTGTATTTTTTCAGTTCCAACCTTTCAGGAGTGTTTTTCCTGTTCTTGGTGGTGATGTAACGGGACATGCCGGGGACACCCGACGCCTTCTGCTCGGTGCATTCAAGAATCACCTGCTGCCTTGCTTCCTTATTTTTCTTTGCCATGTTTCAAACTGATAAAAAAGGGGGGAAACGTGGGGAACGTCTCCCCCCACACCAAATTTACTATGAAAAAAACTATTATTTTTTCTTATCAAAACGTCCTTTGTACTTGTTCACGAACTTGTCAACACGTCCGGCGGTGTCCACTAACTTCATCTTGCCGGTGAAGAAGGGATGGGATGTATTGGATATCTCCAGTTTGACCAAAGGATACTCCTTACCGTCTTCCCAGACAATGGTGTCCTTTGTCTTCACGGTGGACTTGCTCAGGAAGGCGACTTCGTTGGACATGTCCTTGAACACAACAAACCGATAATCTTTCGGATGAATCTCTGCTTTCATTACTCTAATTTATTATATCTCAATCTTTTGGGGTGGAATGTGGGATTCGAACCCACGACCATCGGAACCACAATCCGTTACTCTAACCAGCTGAGCTAAATCCACCATTTTTGTGAGCGCAAAAGTACACAATTTTACAATACGCTCAGAAAGAAATCCAGAATATTTTTTTTTGTCAAGATTTTTTATAAACCAAACAATATTAATATTTTATATTTTAACACCCTGCCATTTGCCCCCTAAAGGCGCTCAAACTGCAATGATTAGTCCCGCACATTTGGAAGTTTTTTGGGGACAAGGGCGCATTTTTTAACGCCGGACATCATGAGTCAGGGCCAACCACTTCCTGTTCGCGACCCATGCGGAAAGCTTCGCCTCCTGCAACCGGTATGAAGCTCCCCGATCCGGATTCCACAAATACCATTTCAACACAACATCGTCCAGATTGCGTACATCTATAAACAGACGGTCGAAACGGTCAGGGAGATGCGCCTGCTGGAGCGAATCCCCAGGCATCACGAACCCCCTCATGGAGCATGAGCGCCAGTCAATCCGCTCATCCCCCTTCCAGACCTCCTGCACCAGAAGCAGATCGGAAAGCGTATCGTCCGCAGCAAAAAACAGGGTAAGGTCCGTCTGCAGGAAACAATCCCCACACAAACTGTCGTATGGAAACTCGAACAGGCCGACATACTCGTCAGCATCTGTCACCCGCATCCCATCGAACCGGCGGTTACGGCAGCCCAGCATCTTCTGCGCAGCAGAACAGGCAACAGAATCGCGGCTGTAGACATAAAGGTCCAAAGGATGGAGCGGCTGGTATGACACCAGATATGGGAAAACCTCCCGAATGACGGCACGGTCGTTCTCCACACCGCCGCTGACAACAATATACGAAGCGTCGGAATTCCTACAAAGTGTCCGTATCCGTCTGACGTCCGGAGAATCATAGGGACAATAGAGCACAGGCAGCTTCATGTGGTGCTTCTCCTGGTAATAGCTGACAAAAGGTTGCGGCATCCTGAGCACGCAGGCTGTCTTTCCCGGATATTGCCTCTCAAGCTCCTTAACCTTTTCAACAGCAATGTCATACCAGGAATCCCGCATAAGGCGGAAGAGGTCGCGCCGGCAGTGAAGGCTCACCAGCAAAGTGGCCGAGAAGGCTATCAGCAGCACAATCTTGCCCGCATCCAAACGCTCATCCAGCACTGCAAAGAGTGCGATCAGCCCCATCGGCATGGAAAAGAGCAGCACGGAGTATTGCAGGACCGGATTCACATACATTGAATAGAAATAGGCAATTAGCATTGGGGCGAGAAACAGGGCGAGTGCGACAAGCCACCGTCTGCACGGGCATGGCAGGGAACGTCTGTTTCTGAAGCCATAAAGAACAACTGTCAGGATTGTCACAACGGCGACCACCACGGAAAAATGCAGCAGATAGCGCGGATAATCTAGCCAGAAGGAGGGCGTCGGCGACGACAGCCATCCATCCTCCCCGCCCACACCCTTACGGCTGAACTGCGCCAAGAAGACCGGCAGATGAGGCAGATAGAGCACAATGGCGGATATGCAGACAAGGAGATACCTTTTAAGACGCTCCTTCGGCAGCAGCAGGAAACCGGCTATCGCCATCAGGCAGGCGAACAGGAATGAGAAATAATGCAGGTAGGCGCAGGCATCAAGCAGCAGCACGACACAGATGGAGTTTTTCCATCCGCTCCGTTGCCGCCAGACATAGCCTCCCCAGCAATATGTCAGCAAAAGCGCGGCCAACAGTCCGAAACCGTACGGGCGTGCCAGCACGCCATAAAGCATACCATATTGTGAAAAGGCGACATAGGCGGCGGCAAAAAGCCCGCAGCTGCGGTTCACCCACACCCTGCACGCAGCGTATGCGGCAGGAATGCAGGCAATCCCCACCAGAAAGGCGGGCAGCCTCAACGAAAAATCCGAACATCCGAAAATCCGCACCCAAAACCAATAGAAGAGCTGCAGTCCCGCCGGGTGTCCGTCGGGAACCACACCCTCCCTGATCAGGTCGGAAAAATGTGAAAAGCCGAGCCGCGTGGCGGCGGAGGCCTCATCATGTGTGAGGGAGACGCCTAACAGCGGCCAGCGGAGGCACGCTGCTACAGCCATCATCAGAAGGAGCAGGATGGCGTCGGAATGTTTCCGGAGAAAAGCGGCTGTTTTCATGCCTCCTCCTCCAGACAGACGGCACCGTCAAAGCCCTTGTTACCGGCCAAAAAATCACTGACAGACATGCGGCGCTTGCCGAAGAGCTGCAGCTCCTCCACGCGCAGGCAGCCGTCCGGAGCGGCCACCGACAGCGTATGCCTGTTGTCCGTCGTAACAGTGCCGGCAGGCAGCCCGCAACTGTCATGAGACATCACCGCCTTGAAAATTTTAACCAGAACGGCCTCCCCGCCCCCCTGTTTCCGGACCGTCGTAAAAGCGCCCGGATAAGGCGATAATGCCCGTATCTGATTGTATATCTGTTCAACAGGACGATTCCACCCAATTCTGCAATCCTCCCTGAATATTTTCGGTGCGGTCGGCAGTGTACCGTCGTTCACCGGCTGCGGCACCGGGACAAAGCTGCCCTCCTCAATTTTCCGCAGAGTGTCGAACATCAGCGGGGACGCGGCATCTAACAGCGCGTCGTGCAGCTCGCCGCCCGTCTCATCCGGCGCAACCGGCACGGTTACGGAGCAGAGCATCCGTCCCTCATCCAGTTTCTCATCAATAAGGAAGGCGGTCACACCCGTCTCACGCTCGCCGTTCATGATAGCCCGCTGGATAGGCGCCGCACCACGGTATTTGGGCAGCAGGGAGGCGTGAAGGTTGACCGTGCCCTTTGAGGGCATACGCCAAACCACCTCGGGCAGCATACGGAAGGCCACCACCAGAAACAGGTCGGCGTTGAATGCGGCAAGGGATTCCAAAAAGGCGGGGGCACGCAATTTTTCCGGCTGCAGCAAAGGCAGCCCATGCGCCATTGCAACCTGCTTTACGGCTGAAGGGGTAAGTTTCAGACCACGCCCCACAGCCTTGTCAGGCACAGTCACAACAGCGGCAATCTCATGTTCGCCGGAGGCGGCGAGCTTCTCCAAAAGTACGGAGGCGAACTCCGGCGTACCCATAAACACTATTTTCATCTCTCCCTGTTTTTAAACGTTACAGCATGATAAAAAAAAAGATGCTACAAAGCGAGCATCTTGATGCATGTGTAGGCGGCCTCAACCCCTTTGTTTCCGTGGGCGCCGCCGGCACGGTCACGCGCCTGTGCCATATTCTGGGTGGTAAGCACACCGAAAATGACCGGTGTGTTGTTGTCAAGTCCCACCCGCATGATACCGTCAGCGCAGGCCTGGGCGATAAAATCAAAGTGGCGTGTCTCCCCCTGGATGATGCAGCCGAGACAAACGACAGCATCCATACCCTCCTTCAGGATAAGCTGCTGTGCAGCGTAGGGCAATTCAAAACTGCCGGGGACAGAAAGGCAATGGATGGATTTGATGCCATGTGCCTCCAATGTTTCGAGACAGCCGTCCCGCAAAGCCTCCGTGATTTCAGGATTCCATTCGGACCAGACCACCCCGACCCGCTTGTCGGGGGCGACAGTAAGCGTACCGTTCGCATGCACCGCTGACAGATTGGTCTCCTTATGCACGGCAAGCAAGGTTGTATGTTATCTTATTTTCCGGCCTTGGCGTTCACAAAGGCGATGCGCTTCTCGATGTCCATCGTCTCCATTGCATTCGGATAGGCATGACGCATATCCTCATAGAACTTGGCGGCGGACTTCCAGTCACCCTTTTTCTCGCAGACCAGTCCGGCACGATAGAGATAGCGCGGTGTGAGCAGGTCGTTGGGATTCTTTTTTGAAGCCTTCTTATAGTAGGTAAGGGCCTTGTCGAGGTTGTTCAGCTCCACATAGGCATCCCCGATGGAACCGAGAGCCTGCACGGAGACCAGCTTGTCCTTGCCCTTGAATTTTTTCAGATATTTGATGGCCTGCTCGAAATCACCCATCTGAAGATAACAGATACCGATTTCATAACGGGCGCGGTTGGCAGTTTTGGTGCAGCGGTAACGTGAGGCGACCGAAAGAAGCCCGTCGTACACACCGTCACCGTCCAACGCCTGACGCAGGGAGTCCTGCGCAAAATACTGCTCCGCCTTGAAGATGGCGAGTTCAGCCTTCTGCTGGCGTTTCGGCATCCAGAACACAATGATATAGATGCACAACAGCACAGCCACCAGCACTGCGGTGGAAATGACATTGACCTTTTTTCTGTTCGCCTCATACCAGTTTTCCACTTTCGTGAAGAAAGAGGTCACCTGAACGAGATTATCCTTTTTTTCCTTCTTGTCCTTGTTTTCGATACTCATGTTTACAATCCTTTATTTTAAGCGTGCAAAATTACTACTTTTCCCCATTGAAAACCCTGATGGGCAAAATAATATTTATTTTTGTATTTCAATAATTTACATAAAAACTATCGGAGCAGTGCGCCGAATCGGGCAAAAAAATCGCACCAAAACTAATCAAAATATGCCAGAATGGTCTTTTTGGAGCGGACCGATTCTCCCAGCTCGACATTTATGCTGACATCCAAAGGCAGCAGCACATCCACCCGCGAACCCAGTTTGATGATGCCGATTTCGCTCCCCTGCTCCACCTGCTCGCCCTCCTTGGAATAACAGACGATGCGTCGCGCCACCTTGCCTGCCACCTGACGGACAAGAATCTGCTTGCCACGCTCATTCTCAAGCACAACGTTGGTATGTTCGTTCAGTTCGGACGACTTTGGATACCAGGCCACAAGATGCTTGCCGGGATAATAGTCCGACTTCACCACCCTGCCCGATATCGGATAGGAGTTGACATGCACGTTCAGCGGTGACATGAAAATGGAGATCTGCAGCCGCCTGTCGTGGAAATAGCAATCCTCATCAATTTCCTCAATCACCACAATCTTGCCGTCTGCGGGAGCGTAGATAGCCTTGTCATTCTTGATAATCTCACGGTTGGGCACACGGAAGAAACGCACCACGAAATAGAAGAAGGCAATGGCGATGGCATATAATATATAATGTATCCACACCTGCTCTACATGAATTGAGATAAGCGCCACAACAACCGCCAGCAGCGCAAATATCACGATGATGAAGCGGAGCCCCTCCTTGTGTATCTTTACAATTCTCTTCATTATAACATATTAATGGTTATCACATACAATAGCGCGAACGGAGCGGCAAGCAGCGAAGAGTCAAAGCGGTCAAGCACACCACCGTGCCCTGGAAGCAGGCTGCCCGAATCCTTCACGCCCATACGGCGCTTGAAAAGCGATTCCACCAGATCGCCGAGCGTGCCAAAAACCACAACAATCAGGGCAAAGCCCAACCATTGCGGCAGCCGGAACGGAATCTGCGGAAAGAAAAGCATATAGAATCCGCTGAGCACCAGAGTGAGCAATCCTCCGCCAATCGTGCCCTCCCAAGTTTTCTTTGGGGAGATGCGCTCAAAAAACGGATGCCGCCCCACCATGCTCCCGACACAATAGGCGAAAGTGTCGTTAGCCCAGATGGTCAGGAAGAAGGCCAGCAGAAGCCACCGTCCGGACTGCAATCCGGCACCTGAGCCATTCAAACCCGCTATCGGGAAGAAATTCAACAGGGAGAAAGGGAGCACAATCCACACCACGGCGGTATAGAGATACCCCAAATCTCGGAAAGCCTCCTCCCCATCCTTCCTGCGGAACAGCGCTGCGACCGGAAACAGCAGCATAAGGCAGACTGCAACCAGCATGATGAACCGGAACGGGAGATACAGGCTGACAGCCGAAAGCAGGAAATAGACCAACAGGCTGATGGTGTAGAAAAGTGCCATAGGGAGATGGATGTCGTTCTGCCACAGGATGTCACGGTATTCATAGAGCGCAATACATGTGAACACCAGCAGCACGTTGAACAACAGGACATTGCTCCATAAGATGGAAAACACCATCACCGCCACAAACAGCGCGCCAGTAATGCTCCTTGTCAGCAACTTTTTCATTTCCGGCTACTCGTCCGCATCCTTCATATTGTGGAAGACGTTGGTCACATCGTCGTCCTCCTCAATCTTTTCAATAAGCTTGTCCACATCGGCACGCTCCTCCGGCGTGAGCTCCTTCAGCTCGGACGGCACGCGCTCAAAGCGGAAGCTTTTAATCTCAAAACCGTTGTCCTCCAAATATTTCTGCACAGGACCGAAAGACTGGAAATTAGCATAGATGACGATGGTTTCCTCATCCTCGGCGAGAAGCTCCTCCACACCGTAGTCAATCAGCTCCAGCTCCAGCATCTCCAAATCCATCTCCGGTGTCACTTTCACCGTGAAGACACTTTTACGGGTGAACATGAAGTCAAGCATGCCCTGTGTGCCGAGCGAACCGCCGTACTTGTTGAAATAGGAGCGGATATTTGCAACCGTACGCTGGTTGTTGTCGGTGGCCGTCTCTATCAGCAGGGCGATGCCGTGCGGAGCATAGCCCTCGTACACTATCTCCTTATAGTCGGAAGTGTCCTTCTCAAAGGCACGCTTGATGGCACGGTCCACATTGTCCTTCGGCATGTTTTCGGAACGGGCGTTCTGAATCAGCAGCCGCAACCGTGGGTTATTGTCCGGATCGGCACCGCCGGTCTTGGCGGCCATAGTGATTTCCTTTCCCAATCGCGTGAAGACACGCGCCATATTTCCCCATCTTTTGAACTTACGTGCTTTCCTATACTCGAATGCTCGTCCCATTTTATTGATATTTAATTTGTTAACAATTAATTAAGTTTGTTTTTAAAAAATGCAAATATATAAAAAAAAAGGTTGCCATTAACAGCGGAGACGCATATTTTTTTCACCTGCGGCCTCAACGCCCCTTTTTCGCCCCAAGAACCTCCACCGAATCTGTCACCTTCAATGACTTCAGTATGGCCTCCACCTGCCGGAGAAGGTCCCGTTTCGGATCCGACGGGGCATACAGGAAGCCGTCCACAGTTACAACGCGGTTGTAATGCGTATCCAACAGGGTGTATGAGACAAATGGGCCTCCCATCATGTCTCCGGGATGGCCGAAAAGCCCCCACAGGCCACGCGCCTCCATGGCGTATGGCGAATTCGGGAAGGTGCATGGATTGTATGTCACCGGATAGTAGCGGTCGTCAATCTGTGCGCGGGAACTGTCCGCACTGCCCTGGACATACTGTTTTGTATGGCGGTTCCGCAGCGCGGCGATATACTCAGGTGAAAACTGGTTTTCAGAAACGTATGGCTCGGTATAAACCATGACATGCTGCCCCCAGTATTTGGTCTCCTTGCGCAGCCAGCAGAAATCAGGACGGTGCACGGCATAGATGAAACCTTCCGGAAAGACCATGGAAAGTGCGCAGTTCTTCTGCAGCAATGTGTTGAGATGGGCATCCTGCTGCGCATGCTGCGCACGCTGGAAACGCGCCATCTCCCCCTGCATCAGGTATCCGACAATCCGTTCCTTTGCCGCCGAAAAGGCGGCGGCCATCGAATCGGCGCTCACCGCCGACAGGGTTATGCACATCTGGGGGCGTGCCCACTTGTTCTTCTCCACCAGAAGACGGGAGTTGGTTTCGCCCTCCATAACCTTGAACTGCAAAATATTACGTTGTTTCTGGTAAATCGGGCCGAAACGGTCAGGAGTAATCCTTGACACCCGGAACATAGGTTCGGTCTGCGGCAGTCCCACCACAGGCTCCTCCAGCACGGCGCGAAGGGAATCGCCCAGCACGCCCTGCCATTCGGCTTCAGTACAAACCACCAGCACCTCGCTGGAACGTCCGGAGGATGATATTAGCCCGTCCCCCTGTCCGCCCGTTCCCTTACAGGAGACAAGTGTCACCAGAAGAGGAGTACAGACGGCGAAAAATTTAAGAAATAACCTTTTCATCTATTTGTTCATTTCAGCGATTTCCTCCTCCAGGAACTTTATGTACTGCTTGAAGCAGAAAACATGGTAGGAATGCGGGTTGCCCATGGTGCGCGCCTGGTCGAAGATGGCCAGGAAACGGACTCCGTCCACCTTATACAGGAATGAGACCGGCAAATCGCAAAGTGCCTGTATGTAATTGTATATCAGGAAAGCGGCACACATATTACCCTCCCCGAACGGAAACACGTTCAGCAATTCGTACAGGGCGTTATACGACAGCAGGGAACGCTCCTCCACATTGTCAGCCAGACGGATGTTCTTGGAGATATTGTCACAGAACTGCCCCATCAGTGACGGGAGCCGCTTGTAGTCGGGGAAAAGGCGCGAGGCGTTCTTCACCACCCCTTTCCGGAATTCCCCCTTGGATGAGTCATAATTCTCCAGGTCGCCCTTGCAGACGCCGCCGGTATGCGCCATGATCCGTGCGGAAATCTCATGCAGCACCTCGACCGTCAGCGGCTTCTTTTTTTTGGTCATCTGCAGCACATACTGCAATGCCGTGTAGCAGTCCTTAACCAAAGCGATGTGCTTTTCAGGCTTCTTTTTCGGCGCCTCACCGTATTTCAGCAGATCGACCACCTCCGATTCCGTAAGCAGCGAACCCTCAAACGCAGTTACATTGTAAACAAGCTCATAATAGGTATACTCCTTGCTGTATCCGGTTTCAGCCACCAGCTCCTTGTAGGTTTTTACCAGTTTTTCAACTTTGTCAAACTTCATGAGAATAATTTTTTGCAAAGGTACACTTTTTTTCAAAACAAAACGGCACAAATGCCATTTTTTTTCCGCATCCGGACTACTGGGGGCGGCGAAGGTTCACCAGCTGTCCGCAAGCCGCTGCAATATCTCGGCCTTTGCTTCGCCGTATGTTCACAATCAGGTTTTTATCTTCAAGCATCCGGACAAACGCGGCTTCCCGCCCTGCAGCGGATGGCCTATAAGGGGCATACGGATGCGGATTGTATTCGATAATGTTGACCTTTACAGGAAAACGGCGGCAGAATTTCAGCAGCAGCTCCGCATGGCGCATCGTGTCGTTCACCTTGTCCATCAGCATATATTCTATCGTGATGCGGTTACCCGTACTTTCGTGGTAGGCGGAAAGGGCGTCGGAGAGATCCGTCAGCAGGTATTTTTTCCCGACAGGCATAAGTTCACGCCTCTGGAGGTCGTCGGCGGAATGCAGCGAAACCGCAAGGTTCACCGAAGGCATCTCCTTGGCCATCCGTCGTATGCCGGGGCAGATACCTGAGGTGGAAACGGTTATGCGCGAGGGGGACATTGCCATCCCGTCCGCAGCCGTAACCCGCCCCACAGCAGACTTCACCGCATCGAAATTGAGCAGAGGCTCGCCCATGCCCATCCACACGATGTTGCTCAGCGCATGGCCGTACAGCTGCATGGACTCGGAACGGGCCAAGGCCACCTGCGCATACATTTCGTATGCGGTCAGATGCCGTTTGAAGCCCAAGTGTGCGGTGGCGCAAAAGCGGCATCCCAACGGGCAGCCTGCCTGGGATGATATACATACCGTGCTGCGTTCCCGCGACGGGATCAGCACCGACTCCACCTGCTGCCCATCCTCCAGCCGCAAGGCATACTTCACACTGCCGTCCGCGCTCTCCTGCCGCTCGACAACCTTTATCTGCGGCATCCGGAACTCCCGTTCCAGCATCTCCCGAAGTGGAAGCGGAAGGTTCTGCATACCACTGATTTCCTTCGCGTCCCGTTTCCACAGCCATTCGTACAGCTGTGTGGCCCGATAGGCGGGCTGCTCATGGTCACGCATCCATTGTTTCCAATCCTCTAAAGTAAGTTCGTATATGTTTTCCATCACATTATTATTGCTTTTATCATCCTCTCCTTCCCCTGCATGTCCCTCCGGAGCTCCACATCATACCCCTGCGATTGCAGGAGTTCCGAAGTCTCCATGCCAAGAGATTCATTTATTTCAAGATAAATCGCACCCTTCTCCCGCAGCGCGACGCGCCCCCATCCGGCCAACGCCCTGTAGAACACGAGCGGATCGTCATCCGGCACAAACAGCGCAGCGGCAGGTTCATGCAACTTGACCCTGTCCGGCACCTGAAGCCGCTCCCCCTCCCTGACGTAAGGCGGGTTGCATGTTATCAGGTCGTAGAAGGCCCTCTCGTGCGGCAGGGACGTATCAACCAGCAGGTCACGCCGCTGCCATCGCACGGCGGCACCCAAGGCCTCACCGTTTTCCCGTGCCAGTTCAAGCACAGGCCCAAAGGCATCCATCGCGACACACTGCCATGAGGGACGCTCCACAGCCACCGTCACTGCAATGCAGCCGCTGCCAGTACACCAGTCCGCCATACGGCACCGTTCCGCATCGGGATGCTCCCCCAACAGCCAATGCACCAGCTCCTCCGTTTCAGGACGAGGTATCAGGACCCTTTCATCGACCTTGAACCTCCTGCCGTAGAACCAGGCCTCGCGCAGCACATACTGCACCGGAACACCCTGACCCACAACGGCAGCTGCCTCAAGCGCCGCCGCCTCTGCCTCCGGATCCGCCTCATCTTCGGGATGAAGCGAGACATAAATCGCATTCCGACCCGTAAAATGCTCCATGATAAGTCTGGTGACCGGCTGAGCCTCCAGCCCGAGCGGCTGCAGACGGGAAAGCAGCTCCTTTTCCAAGGCCCTTATCCGCATCTCCCGACCTTTTTCCCGATTTTTGCCAGAATCTTGTACAGCAGCACCGCCGCCAGCACATCGGAGGATTTGTCATGCGGGTTCGGGCATAGCTCCACGATGTCGAAGCCGACAATGTTCCGGCTTGCATTCACCGCGTCAACCATATCCAGCACCTGCCGCCATCGCATCCCGCCCGGGAACGGTGTTCCCGTAGAGGGCAGCAGCGACGGGTCGAACGCATCTAAATCAATTGTGAGATAGACATTCTCCGTCAGTCCGGAAATTGCGCGTTCCATCCAGCCGGACTCTTTTTCCAACTGGTGCGCATATACGGTCGTGCGCGGATCAAGCTCATCCTTCTCCTCGATGCAGACACTGCGGATGCCCACCTGCACCACCGGACATATCTCCTTGACCCGCCGCATGACGCAGGCATGGTTATATGGCGACCCCAGATAGGAGTCACGCATGTCGGCATGTGCGTCAAGCTGCAGGACGGAAAGGTCCGGATATTTTTCGGCATAGGCCGCGATGCTTCCCGCACTGACGGAATGCTCCCCGCCAAGAACCACAGCCATCTTGCCGTCACGCAGCACCTCCGCCGTACGGGCACGGACCGCCGCCACCATCTCCTCCGGTGTTTCCGAACCGGTGACGACAGGTGACGAGGTGTGGATTCCGTCAAGGTATGGTTCATAGTCCTCCTCAACGTCATACAGCTCGATGCTGTCCGAGGCGTCAATCAGGGCCTGCGGCCCCTTGTCAGCCCCCTTCACATAGGTGCTGGTGCCGTCATACGGGACGGGAAGCAGCACATACGCCGCCTTTTCATATCCGGCATAGGCCGGATCCATATCCAGATAGTACTCCACGGTCAGGCATTTTTCTGTTCGAGACGCTCCCTAAGGGCGACACCCTCCTGCTCATAGCCTTTTTTGCCCAACAGGGCGAACATGTTGCGCTTGTAGGCTTCCACACCCGGTTGGTCAAACGGATTGACGCCCAGAAGGTACCCGCTTATCGCGCAGGCGAATTCAAAGAAATAGAGAAGCCGTCCGAGATTTTCGGCATCCAGCCTCTCCAGTTCAATCGTCAGGGAGGGCACGCCTCCGTCCTCATGCGCAAGCGCAGTGCCCAGGTAGGCCTGCCTGTTGATTTCATGCAGCCTTCTGCCTGCAAGATAGTTCAGCTGGTCAAGATTCTCCTCTTCCGGAAGCATCGGCACAGCGCAGCTGTTTTGCGGGGAGGCCACGGTCAGGAAGCTCTCCATCATCAGACGGCTTCCCTCCTGCATGAACTGACCCATGGAGTGCAGGTCGGTGGTGTAGACCACACCGGCCGGGAACAGGCCCTTTTGCTCTTTGCCCTCG
Organism: uncultured Bacteroidota bacterium; assembly: GCA_902774175.1. Lineage (GTDB taxonomy): Bacteria > Bacteroidota > Bacteroidia > Bacteroidales > WCHB1-69 > UBA1195. Next base: position 79,909 of record CACYHG010000002.1, on the reverse strand, counting down.
CTTTCGCCGTAGAGCTGTTTCCACCATTCAATAATATAATGCAGCCTCGGCTCGAATGAAGCCAACACCTCAATGGCAGTGCCCTGACGGTAAAGCGTGTTGCGGTGACATGCGTACCTGACCGCGTCATGCGCGACACCCTGCTTCAAGATTTCGCCTTTCATGGCGGCAGCCTCGTGCACCAATGCACGGATGTCGAAACCGGCCACCGCTATCGGGAGCAGCCCGACCGGTGTAAGCACCGAATAGCGCCCGCCGACATCGTCAGGAAGGATGTAGCAGGGATAGCCTTTCCGCACCGCAAGTTTTTTAAGGGCGCCCTTCTCCTTGTCGGTGATGCATACAATGCGTTCCACCGCCTGTGCGCCGTATTTGCGCTCACAATGCGCCTGCAGCAGCCGGAAGCTGACCGCCGTCTCCGTCGTGGTACCCGACTTTGAAATCACAATCACAGCATAATCGGTCCGGTCAAGCAGTTCCAGCAAATCATGCATGTCGTCTTCCGAAAGGCTGTTGCCCGCATAGGCTATGCGCACCTGATCCTCCGCCGGATAGGCCGGGGAAAGCGCCTCAATCACCGCGCGCGCACCCAAGTAGGAGCCGCCGATGCCGGCCACCACGACAACCTTTGCCAGCCTGCGGAGACGCTCCGCCTCCGCAACGATTTCAGAAATCAAGTCCTCCGGAGCGATGCTTTCCGGATCCATCCAGCCCAAAAAATCGTTGCCGGCCCCGTCGCGACGCAACAGGGTGCGGAACCTCTCCTCCACCTCCGTTTCGGGAATCCCGTTTCGGTATCCCGTATTCCAATGTAATGTTATCATATATGAACAATGTTTTGATTATTTTCCAACCTGCTGTCTCCTTTTACGTGCGAAAAAGAGCTTCAAGGGCGCCATGCATTCCTGTTCAAGCACACCTCCCGTGACCTCCGTTCTTGGATGAAAGAGCGGTTTTCTGTCTATATTACTGTGTTTCTGGTCTGTGGCGCCATAGACAACACGGCCTATCTGTGTCCAGTAAGCGGCACCGGCACACATGGGACAGGGTTGCAATGTGACATATAAAGTGCAATCCTTCAAATATTTCCCACCAGAATCCGCCGCCGCGGCAGTGAATGCCTGCATCTCGGCATGTGCGGTGACATCCTGCAAAGTTTCGGTCATGTTGAAGGCGCGGGCAATGATTTTCCCTCCGCAAACCACCACGGCACCTATCGGGACCTCATCGGCATCCAAAGCCTTATATGCCTCTTTTACCGCCTCTTGCATCCAAAATTCATCCTCTTTTTCCGCCATCGTTAAAAAAAATTACTTTTTTTTTGGACAATCTCTTTTTTGAATTGCAAAAATAACTACTTTTGCAATCTGAAATTAGAAATTACAAAATTAAATTTTTTAACTATTAAAAAACACAACACATGAAAAAACTTTTCTTCCTTTTCGCAGTCGCAGCAATGTTCTGCTGCACCAAGGCCAATGCACAATTCACTCTGATTGGCTACCAGGCTTCGGAAACCTCCATCAGGATGTGGGACTCCCTCAGCATTCCTAACATCGACCGCACCAAAACCTACAAGTTCAACTGGATTCTGGTTATCAAGAACTCCATGAACGGTGCCGCCGACCTGGCCGCTGGAGACAGCCTCTACCTCACCATGGGCCTGAACGGAACCGACATGATTAAAGGCGCTGTCTGCCTGACCAACGGTCTGAAACTGGACTCCGTCTCCATGCTCGCCATCTCCGTCAACGTTCCTGCCAACATGTTTGTTGAAGGACCGTATGCCAATGTGCTTTCCAGCAAAATCACCGGAAAATACACCAACGGCACCAAGACCGACATTGAGGACGCCTATCCTTTCAACGGTCACTTCACGGTTGAATTCGTCCCAAATGTTGGCATAGAAGAGGCCTATCTTGAGAATGTCCGCCTCTATCCGAACCCTGTCCGCAACAGCCTGAACATTGAGAACGCCAACAATCTGCTGGTGAACATCTATGCCGCCAACGGCCAGCTGGTGAAGAATGTTACCGCCAACGGCAACACCACCATCTCCGTCAACGACCTCAGTGCCGGCCTCTACATTGTGAAGATGCAGAGCGAAAAAGCCACCCGCGTGGAGAAAATCCAGGTGGTCCGCTAATGATTTTACCATACTAAAAAAGGCTTCCCAACGGAAGCCTTTTTTTTTACCTGACAGCCATGAAACAGGAAATTCATTTGAACTTTGAAAGCTACGGCTCCTGGAAGGAGCTGGCCGCCGCGGACACCCAACTGCTGCAAGCCGCACTGGAAAGCGCCGCCAAAGCCTACGCACCCTACTCCCGTTTCCGGGTAGGTGCCGCCCTCCGTATGGAGGACGGGAGCATCGTGTGCGGTAACAACCAGGAGAACGCCTCCTACCCGCAGGGGTTGTGTGCTGAAAGGGTCGCCCTCTTTTCCGCGTCGGCACAATTTCCTGAAAAGCGCATCATCGCTCTGGCATTGGTGGCCGAAAGTTCGGAAATGCCGCTTTCGCCATGCGGCGGATGCCGTCAGGTGCTGCTTGAATATGAACAGAGGCAGAACAGCCCCATACGGCTGCTGATGGGCGCCGCAAACGGCAGCGTCATAGTGCTGCAGAAGGCCGCAGAACTGCTTCCCTTCTCTTTTTCCAAAGAAAACCTGAATGCAGTCAGCAAACAGGCACAATAATCCGCCGCATCATACGTTAAATGGTTTTGAAATAAAATCTGACACATGAAACAAATTGCAATTTTGGCTTTCGCAATCCTCCTGACCGGAGGCAACACACTATTGGCCCAAGACACCATCCAAACTGAAAAGACAAGCAAAAAACTGATTATCAAGAACCGCCTGTTTACAGACTTTTTCTACTCCTACTGGCTGGGACTGCCTGAGGGTGTGAAACAGCAGGGGTTCAACCGCGGCTTCAACGCCAGTTTCCTGTTCGACCTGCCGCTCCGGAAGGAGAGCCCGTTCAGCTTCGGATTGGGCGTAGGCGTATGCAGCCACAACCTCTATTCCAACGCCTACAGCATAATCAACGACAACTATGACGTGGTGATGGTCCCGCTGCCGGAAACGACAAAATACAGCGTAAACAAACTATCCTTCACATATCTGCATATTCCATTGGAATTCCGCTATTTTCACCCGACCGCCGAATGGAAGATAACCTGCGGCGTGCGTGTGGGCCTTATGGCGGACATCCACAGCAAATATGTGGGCGCGAACTGCGAAGTTCTGCAATACGACGGCAACAGCAACAGGGACGTGCATATCAAAAACAACAAAATCCCCAACAGGACAAAAGTGCCTGTGGAGCTGACCTTCCACACCGGCTGGAAATATTTTGACCTAAATGCCTCCTACATGCTGACAAAGATGTTCGAGGAGGGCAACCCGCAAGTGCATCCCTTCAGCGTGGGACTAACCATAGCGATATACTAAAAAGAGAGGGTCGGTTGACCCTCTCTTTTTTATTTGCCGATAATGGCTTCGAGTTCGTCGGGCTGCTTGGGCAGCGGTTTGCCCAGCAAACGGCAGCCGGTATCGGTAATGAGCACATCGTCCTCGATGCGGATGCCTCCGAAGCCGATGTATTCCCTCACCTTATTATAATTAATGTATTCGGCGAAACGCCCCTCCTTCTCCCAGATGGCGATAAGTTTCGGGATGAAGTAGATGCCGGGCTCGTCCGTCACGATGAAGCCGGGCTGCAATGTCTTGCCGCAACGAAGGCTGCCGTGCCCGAAGATGGTGCTGCGCTGGAATGTTTCGTCATAGCCCACATAGTTTTCGCCAAGATCCTCCATGTCGTGCACATCAAGGCCGAGCATGTGGCCGAGGCCGTGCGGCATGAAGAGCGCGGGTGCGCCGGCCAACGCCGCGTCCGCCGGATTGCCCTTCATAAGCCCCAATGCTGTCAGCCCTTCGGCAATTACGCGGTATGCGTTCAGATGCACCTCGAAATAGCGGATGCCCGGACGCGCCAGCTGGAAGGTCTCCATGTTGGCACGCAAAACAATCTCATAGATTTCACGCTGCTTCTGGGTGAACTTGCCGCTCACAGGGAAGGTGCGCGTGTAGTCGGAAGAATAGCCGGACATGGCCTCAGCACCGGCATCGCAAAGCAGCATACGTCCGTTTTCGAGCAGCTGTTCATGGTTGTGGTTGTGCAGTGTCTCACCGTTTTGGGACAGGATGACCGGGAATGAGACACCCGCGCCGCCGCTCATGGATATTCCCTCAGCGGTACCGGCCAGCTCGCGTTCAAGACGGCCTGCCTTGGCACCACGCATTGCGGAGAGGTGCATGTCGACACCGAGGTCACAGATTTTCTCCATTTCTGCAATCTCTTCGGCACTCTTACGCTCCCGCAACGCCACCACCCCTTTGATCATCGGGACGGAAGCGGACTCCTTCAGCTTTTCGAACGGAATCCCCAGCAGCTGGTGCAGCAGGATTCTGTTGTCATGACGGTACGGCGGCAGAAAATGGATTGTGCGTCCGGCCTCCTGCGCCTTTTTCAGATATTCGGCCAGGGCTGCGAAGGGACGGCTTTCGGCAACGCCGCAGCGTTCCGCAAGGGATTGGATGCTCGGCTGGTCCCCCATCCAGATGATGTCGTCGATGGTGTAGTCGTCGCCGAAAAGGATTTCACGGTCCTCATCCGCGTCGATGACGGCGGCCAGATGGTCCAGCTGCAGGCCGAAGAAATAGAGGAAATGGCTGTCCTGCCGGAAACGGTAGGTGTTAGAGGGATAGTTCATCGGAGCCTCGTTGTTGCCAAGGAAAAGCAACACTCCGTTTTTAACACTGTTTTTCAGTTGGTTCCTGCGTTGCAGGTAGGTTTCTTTGCTAAACATGGTTCTGTTTTTTTAATGAGAGTGCAAAGATACACGAAATCTGAATACGGATTACAGCTTTTTTTACATTAATCGTTATATATATTCATATCAACGAGTTATAATAAATTAAACTGTTTCGAGAAAAGCTGTCGGAAAAATGACTACTTTTGCAAAAGTTCACTAACATTACAACCACTAACAAAGTAAAAAAATGGATAACACTAATCTGACGATATTCCAACCATCTGATGAATCCATCGTTGTATACAAAAGCGATGATGGCATAGTGCAATTGGAGGTACAGCTGGCAAATGAAACTGTCTGGCTGACTTTAGACCAGATGGCATTACTGTTCCAGCGCAACAAATCAACCATATCCCGCCATATCAAAAATATCTTTGACTGTGGTGAGCTGAAACAGGATATGGTTGTTGCAAAAAATGCAACAACCACCCAACACGGAGCCATTCATGGTAAAACACAAACGCATGAAGTAACATTTTACAATCTGGACTTGATAATCAGTGTAGGCTACAGGGTCAACTCCATTTGTGGCGTACGGTTCCGACAGTGGGCAAGCAGGATTCTCAAAGAATATCTACTGCATGGATACAGTATTAACAGACATATGATGTTCATGGAACAAAGGATCGATCATCAGCTACAGGAACATACGGAACAGATACATGAGCTACAGGAAAAAGTGGATTTTTTTGTACGCACTTCCCTACCACAGAAAGAAGGGGTGTTCTACAACGGACAAATATTCGACGCCTACGTCTTTGCAACTGATCTGATAAAGTCGGCCAAGGAAAACATCACTCTAATTGACAATTATATTGACGAATCTGTGCTGCTGATGCTTTCCAAACGGGAAACATCCGTCCAAGCAACCATTATCACAAGGAATATCAGCGAGGCATTGGCTCTTGACATCGAAAGACACAGCCGACAATATACACCCATAAACATCATGGAATCGAATAACTTCCACGACCGATTTCTTATTACTGACAATACTGTCTACCACATTGGCGCCTCCTTTAAAGACCTAGGCAAACGGCTGTTCGCATTCTCAAAGATGGAGGTATCTGCAGAAATGATTCTTAAAAACATTTAATTTGACTCTTTAAGGTGCCATTTTGGCACCTTAAAGAGATTCTACACGACCAGAACGACATCAACCGGCAGCAGGAGGAGACCAACACCGAAATCGCGCTGCAGTTTGAGGCGCTCAACGATGCCCTTGAGCAGCTGCGGGCGAAACCGGAGTCACCTCGGAAACAGATTGGGTTCCGGCAGGAGGACACGGATACAGGGGAATAAATTTTTGATATTTTTTTCCGGCAAAGGCACTTTGTGTGCAGAATTTGAGTACTTTTGCAAATTGATTGAACATTAATATCATGAAGACAGCATCATTTATTTGCCTTTTAATCGCATTGGCATTTGGCTGCAGTTCCCAAAACACACAGCAGACAAATTCCCGACAGGAGGAAAATGCCATAATCCATGAACCTACATTAAATTGGGATTCAACGTTCATGGAAAATGATTCCACCATTTATGACTCACAATTACAAACATCACCATTTACAAATTCCACCATTGAATGGCTTGAAAATAATGCAGACAGCATTAACAATCATAAAATTCAGGCAGGCGAAAGAACATACAATCTGAAAAAAATGTGCTATCATGATTCGTACATGCTGTTTGCTGAAAGTGACGAATATGGCAAATCTCTATTGAGTGCTGTCATTTCAGACACTTTAATATCTTTGTCCAATCACATTAAAGTGGGGGATGAAAGAAAAAAATTGGAAGCATATTACCATCGTAAAATCAAATGTGACAAAATTCGTTTCATTGATGAATCAGAATTCACGGAGGTAATTATCTATTTGAAAAAAGATGCTATTTGTAAAATCATATTTGTCTGTTATGAATGCGAAAACGAATTAGGTCTGTTATAACTGAATTACTCATTCCCGAATTCAACCTTCCATATCTCAAAAAAATCATATATTTATCAGAGAGTTACGATTGTTTTTTTTACAATATAAAAAAAAAGTCAATAAAACTCCAACATTTGAGATAAAAGTTGTACTTTTGCACTTTGAAAAATAATAATTTATGGCAAAACCCATTGAACCGACACCTGTTTTGAAGGGAGACGACGCTTACGAGTTTGTTGCTGAAATGGAAAAACATGAAAAGGCTTCAGACGAGGAGAAGGCACGTGTGGCCCAAGGTGCTTCTTTCATCCAATCGATGCTTACTTTTACATTCTAACTGAAAGAAGGAAAAGTAAAAACAATGGCGACACAGTACCGATGTACTACGATTTAACACAATTGATTTAAAAACCGTTTTTTTACACTGATCTGACGACCCAAACCTCATCAGACTGAACGAAGACAATCTTTCATGTTTAAGGTGCCATTTTGGCACCTTAAAGAGATTCTACACGACCAGAACGACATCAACCGGCAGCAGGAGGAGACCAACACCGAAATCGCGCTGCAGATTGAGGTGCTCAACGATGCCCTTGAGCAGCTGCGGATGAGACCCGCTCCTTCAGTGCCTTGATCTCATCACGGAGACGCGCGGCTTCAACAAAATCCAGCTCCTTGACAGCGGCCTCCAGCGCCTTGGACTTGGATTTGAGCAGCTGTTTTAGCTCCTTTTCCGAAAAGTAGACGGCGGCCTCCTCCCGCACCATCTGCGTTTGCGCCGATGCGGAAGTGCCGGCATCCGGCATTTCGTACGCTGACGGCTCCTGTTCCTGCTTGAGCGACTTGCGGGTGCGCCGCACTGTCTGAGGCACAATGTTATGCTCGCGGTTGTAGCGCATCTGTTTCTCACGCCGGCGGTTGGTCTCATCGATGGTCTGCTGCATGGAAGGCGTGATGTGGTCGCCGTAGAAAATCACCCGCCCGTTCACGTTGCGGGCGGCACGTCCTGCAGTCTGCGTGAGCGCACGGGCGGAACGCAGGAAACCCTCCTTGTCCGCATCCAGGATCGCCACAAGGGAGACCTCCGGCAAATCCAACCCTTCACGCAGCAGGTTCACCCCCACCAGCACATCGATTGCGCCGGCCCGCAGGTTGTCCAGAATCTCCACACGCTCCAGAGTCTCCACATCCGAATGGATGTACTGCACGCGGACATCAATCCGCTGCAGGTAGGCTGTGAGATCCTCCGCCATACGTTTGGTCAGCGTGGTTACAAGCACCCGCTCCCCTTTTCCGACCACCTGTTCAATCTCATCCAGCAGGTCATCCACCTGACGGGTGCAGGGACGCACCTCAATCACCGGATCAAGCAGCCCCGTGGGACGCACAACCTGCTCCACCACCGCCCCTTCGGAGGCCTGCAGCTCAAATTCCGCAGGCGTGGCCGAAATGTAGATGGTCTGCCCCACCAGCGACTCGAACTCGTCAAACTTCAGCGGGCGGTTGTCAAGGGCGGCCGGCAGCCGGAACCCGTATTCCACCAGATTGCGCTTGCGTGAACGGTCCCCTTCGTACATGCCACGGATTTGCGGCACAGTCACATGGCTCTCGTCTATAACCAGCAGGAAATCATCAGGGAAATAGTCCAGCAGGCAGAAGGGACGCTCCCCCTCCCTACGGCGGTCGAAATAGCGCGAATAGTTCTCCACACCGGAGCAGTATCCCAACTCCTTTATCATCTCCACATCGTAGGTGACACGCTCCTCCAGCCGTTTGGCCTCCAGATGTTTGTCAACACTCCGGAAGTATTCGGCCTGTTTTACAAGATCGGACTGGATTTCAGTAACCGCCTGGTTGATGATGTCGGGAGAGGTGACAAAAATATTGGCCGGATAGACTGTAAGCCGCTCCATCTTCTCCAGAAAATGGCCCTCCACCGGATCGATGGCCGAAATGGATTCAATCTCGTCGCCCCAGAAGGTGAGCCGGTAGGCCTCGTCCGCATAGGCCGGAAAAATGTCCACCTGGTCTCCCTTGACGCGGAAACGGCCACGCTCCAGCACCGTCTCCGTACGGGCATACAGTGCGTTGACCAGATCGCGCAGCAGCTTGTTACGCACTATCTTCTGCCCGACACGCAGATGCTGCGTGTTTTTGGCGAACTCCTCCGGATTGCCAATGCCGTAAATGCAGGAAACAGATGAGACCACAACCACATCGCGCCGTCCGGAAAGCAATGCGGTGGTTGCGCTCAGCCTCAACTTCTCAATCTCATCGTTGATGGAGAGATCCTTTTCAATATAGGTGTTGGTGGTGGGGATGTATGCCTCCGGCTGGTAATAGTCGTAATAGGAGACGAAATACTCCACCTTGTTTTCAGGGAAAAATTCCAGAAACTCGCTGTACAATTGCGCCGCCAAAGTCTTGTTGTGGCTGAGCACCAGCGTTGGGCGCTGAACCTCCTGCAGCACATTGGCTATGGTGAAGGTCTTGCCGGAACCGGTCACGCCCAGCAGCGTCTGGTCGTGCAAACCCGCACGGAGCCCAGCAACCAACTGGCGGATTGCCTCCGGCTGGTCGCCGGAAGGTGCAAACGGAGCTTTCAGACGGAATTCCATCGCTAACGGAGCCGGTCAGCGGAACGGACCAGCTGCTCATCCTTCAAGATAAACTTCTGTGCCAGATACACAAGCAGGACGGGGACCATTGAAACAACGGTCCAAAGCGAGTAGACCGTCTCCGCCCCACGCAGGGCAGCAGTCTTCGGGAAAATCATGTCGGGGCAGACAAAAAGCATCAGCACCAGCAGCAGCATCCCAATAAAGAGAGCGGTCACACAGAGTTTGGCCTGTAACTTGCGGTTTCTGAACAAAAAGATGATGACAAATGAGAAGACACCCAGAATCAGTTGCATAACAGCCACGTAACCGTTATTGCAGACCTTATTCCCATCCATGCTGCTGACAGACCATGCATCATACGTGTAAAGCGTCGGCACAGCCTCCTCTACAGCATCATCCTCCACACGGCTCCATTCGATGCGCCCGGAATCATCCTTGGGCTGGATTGTTGCAATCGGCAGGAAGGCGGCCCAAATGTAGCAGGCGGCGGCCAGCAGCAAAAAAAGGGATTGGATACGCTGTAACATGGATTTTTTCTTTTAAAAATAAAAAGTGGTCCCTCTTGGGCTCGAACCAAGGACCCGCTGATTATGAGTCAGCTGCTCTAACCAACTGAGCTAAGGGACCGCTTCCTGACCCCTCCGGGAAAGGAAATGCAAAAGTAATCAATTTTTGGATATGGAACGACGTTTGTGCTGAAAAAAATTATTCCAGCAGCTTCACGTTGCCTGAGTGGATCCAGCCGTAATAGTAATACTGGTTCGGCTGCTCCACCTCCTCGCTGTTTTTGAAGCGGTCGCTGTGCAGCATCCGGTGGACCGAATTATCCATACGCACAAAGTACCAGACAGTTCCGGACTTGTCCTTTATCTGGTGGAAAATGGTGCCGGTTGAACCCTCCATATACTTCACAATAAAGTTCCCCTTCCAGCCGTGCAGGCCGTCATACGTGGTCTCATCATCGATGAACGGGGTCATGCGGAGCAGGGAGCCGTAGTTTACGGTCACGAAACGCGCCTTGGGCATGCACTGGCTGCCGGCATCCGGCAACATCGTGTGGTCGTAGACAAGCCCCATGTCCAGACGCTGCATGAAGGCGGTGCCGTTGGCCTGCACACAGGCCCAGCGGGAATGGCTGCTAACACGGTCGCCGCAGCAGCTGTTGTTCCATACGGATATTGCCAAGGTGCTCATATCCTCCGGCCGGTTGGCCAGGATAATTTCACCGTCAGCCTCCATTGCCGGGACAAATGCGCTGTCGTCCAAATTACGGAAAATGAAGGTGCGCTGCTTCTCCCCGATCTTTCCCTGAAAAATCAGGTCCGGACAGCCGTTGCGGTCAAAATCAATCCAATGGAAGTTCCCGACCAGCTCGTCCGGCTTCACGCCGTTGTCGGCCATCAGCTTACCCATGGTGGGCGTGGACATCACACTGAGGGCAGCACCGCGCAAATCCGCCTGCGGACGCTCAATATACCAGCGTTCCAGCTGGCTGTTGTGCGGGAAAAACTTCGGCTGGGCGGAAACAGAGATGACCGCCAGTAACAGACAACTACCTAAAAAACAATTTTTCAACATGGTTTCTCCTTTCATGCAGATTCGGAAAACAAATTCCGGAGACGGACGGCGAACCTGCCATCCGGCCGCCTCCGCTTACCCGTTCAAACGTTCCAGATAGGCCTTGACATTGTCAAGGTAGGCGCGCAGATCCGCCTCATCATCAAGTATCAGGCTCAAGTCATTGAGACTGCCGTATGCGGCGCCACGACCCACCTTGAAATCGGCGGGAATCCAGCGGTGAAGCATTGCCAGACGGTCATCCATACCGGTAACCGTATTAACCATCAGCCTGTAATGCCTCGACAGCACCTTGTCCAGCGCATCGGCCGGCACCCTTCCGAAAAAGTTGAAATTGGAGGCGGCAAAGGGAATTACATTCAATTTATTGAATATCAAACCCTGATACGGCTTACCCTCATAGAAGAGCACCATCTGGAAATCCTGATGGAAGGCCTTTATCACCTCCCAGTCCCGAAGCATTTCAGGTTCGGAGGTGTAACGGCTGAGCAGGCAGATGCAGCCGCACTCCGACAGCCTCGGCACCGCCTCGCTCGGACGCGGTGCCGGCTGCTGCCGCAGCATCTTTGAGAAATATCGCCTTTGGAACGGATTCATCGGCAAATTGACTTTGCGACAGGTCAGACGCGGTTGGCGCTGCCCAGCACATTATTGATTTTATGGATATAGAGCTCTTTCAGTTTCTCGCGGGCAGGGCCGAGATATTTTCTCGGATCGAATTCTCCCGGCTTTTCCGTCAGAACCTTGCGGATTGCAGCGGTCATTGCAAGCCTTCCGTCCGAATCGATGTTGATTTTGCAGACGGCGGAAGAGGCGGCACGGCGCAGCTGCTCCTCAGGCACACCGGCGGAATTCTGGATGTCACCGCCATACTTGTTGATTTCTGCAACAATGTCCTGCGGTACGGAAGAGGCTCCGTGCAGCACGATCGGGAAGCCCGGAATCCGCTTCTCAACCTCCTCAAGGATGTCGAAACGCAACGGCGGGATCGATTCGCCCGGTTTCACCTTGAACTTGAAGGCCCCGTGTGAGGTCCCGATGGAGATTGCCAGCGAATCCACGTTGGTGCGTTTTACAAAATCCTCGACCTCCTCAGGACGTGTGTAGGTATGGTGCTCGGCGCTGACCTCGTCCTCGATGCCGGCAAGCACACCCAGTTCGCCCTCCACCGTCACATCGAACGGATGGGCATATTCCACAACCTTGCGGGTCAGGGCGATGTTCTCCTCATAAGGCAGGTGCGAACCGTCAATCATGACTGAGGAGAAACCGGTCTCGATGCAGGACTTGCAAAGTTCAAAGGAATCGCCGTGGTCCAGATGCAGCACGATGGGAATGTCGCAACCCAGTTCATGGGCATACTCCGTGGCGCCCTTGGCCATGTTTTTCAGCAGATTCTGGTTGGCATACTTGCGTGCTCCGCTGGAAACCTGCAGGATCACAGGCGACTTGGTCTCAACACACGCCATGATGATGGCCTGAAGCTGCTCCATGTTGTTGAAATTAAAGGCGGGAATGGCATATTTTCCGGCCATCGCCTTCTGAAACATCTCGCGGGAATTAACTAAACCCAATTCTTTGTACGATACCATGATATTAATATTAATGTGTTATTATTTTTCTGAAAAAATTATGTCACACTGCGCGCCGGTCAGAGGGTCAAGCTCCACCGAGCGTGTGCGTGCGGGGAGCGGACATACGAAGCCGAACTGGCTTATCGGCATCACACCAAGCTCGCGTATCACGCGGGACGAACGCATCAGCATGACAGAATAGTACTCCGGCACACGGCAGTAGAGGTTACTGTTGCGGCTCTTCCGCTGCTGCAGCCGCTGCTCCGACATGTTTGCCGGTGCGTCGGTGTAGTGGCAGTTGTCCAGTGCGAGCTGGTATATCTCACCCTCCTTTTTTGCGGCGATGCCGCGCACAATCCCCTCATCCGGCGTGAAGGTGAAGAGCGGAATCAGGTAGCCGTCACGCTTGTCGGCGGGAAGCCGCACCGCAAAGACCACCTCTTCCTCCTCCGTGACGGAGAAGCCTGAATAGAGCGACAGGTAGGTCTCCTCCTCCTTCTTCAGCTCGGAGAGCATCTGCTCAAGATGGGAGAAATCAACCTCATGGTCGCCGGTCAGCAGGAGCCACTGCGCCTCGCGGATGGACTTGATTTTCGCAAGAGCCTCCTCGGCACGTTGCGCGGTAGTTTTCTCAACCAGCTTTTTCCGGATTTTCGGCACCATCACCGGCACGGAATCGACCATCCGCTGCTCGTATACAGTGTCGACTTTCTCGACCAGTGTGTAGTTGTCATACATCTCGAACTGCGCACGCGCCTGCGCGTTGGGGCTCGGAAAACCGATGCCGCCCTCAGTAACCACGGCAGGCTGGCTCCAGATTACAGGCAGGGCCTCACCCTTCTTAGGATATTCCACAAAATACTGCTGCGCCGTGTCGCTTTCGGCCATCAGCCTTACATGGACACTCTTGACGGCATATTCGACCGAAGGCTCCATGATGGCTCCGGAAAGTCCAAGCATCCGCTCGGCATATTCGGCGAACGGGCCGGGATAGCGGTTGGTCTTGCAAAGCGTGACACTCACCTCAAAGTAGTTACGCGGAAGCGAATAGAAAAAACCCTCGGACAGACGGGCTGTCAGCGTATCCCCACGATGCACGGGAATCACACGGTATTGGGCCTGCAATAGCGGCATGAAGCAGGAGAGCAACAGGAGCATAAGGGTGTTTTTCCACATGATTGTCTGTTTTTTATAATTACAAATAGCTACAAATAAATATTTTACCATTCCAAGAATGAAAAAGCAAATATACGACTTTTTTCAATACGATAACTATTTCAGCACATTTTTCATTTTTCACGACTATTCAAAAAGTTTTTTTATTATCTTTGCACTTTGGATTATTTTCGGCACCCGTATCAATATTTGCTTTAATAATGAGGTTTTTATATACAATCAGAAACTTAATCGGAGGTACATTGGCCGTCGGGGCGCTCATTTTTCTTTGTCCTGAAGCCGATGCCCAAATACGCGACCGCGTAGAATCGGTCAAAGAGGCCGACCCTGTCGTGGTGTCGGGAAAGGTAGGGACGCATCTGGGGTTATCATACAACTCGCTCCAGCCGAACTCCACCCCATTCTCATCCACACTGTACGCAAACCTCAACCTCTCATTCTACAGTTTTGAGCTGCCCTTCTCCTTCTACCTGACAAACAACACCACCTCCTTTGACTATCCGCAGATGCCCACCCTTTCGCTCGGCTTCACGCCGACCTGGAACCGCTTCCGGCTGCATGTGGGAAGCAGCAGCATGCACTTTTCAAACTACACCTATTCCGGGCTGCAGTTTCTGGGGCTCGGTGCGGAATACCAGGGCAAGGTGCTGAGGGCGGCGGCCTTCGGCGGACTGCTGAACCAGGCGACAAAAATCAGGGGTTACGACGACCGCACAGCCTTCCAGCGGCTGCGCGACTCGCTGCTCGGCCTGAACGTGCCGGAGGGCAACCTGCCGCAATACCGGCGAAACGCCTACGGAGTCAAATTGGGTCTCGGAAGCGAACGCAACTTCATTGATTTCAGCCTGTTGAAGGCGGAGGATGCAGAAAAGACACTTCCTGAGGAATGGAGGGATTCCATCCGTCAGAAGGAGAACCTTGCACTCGGCCTTTCAGGACGCATTTCAATCGGCAAATGGGTGGCCTTCACCGCCAACATCGGGGCAAGCCTCTACACGGACAACAAGCAGGACAAGCTGCTCGACCTTGGAGAGAACACGAACATCCTTACCAAACTGGAGCCGCTCTATGGGGTGCGCACCAGCTCCATACTGCGCTTCGCCGGTGACGCCGCCGTCAATTTCAACACAAAGACCTTCGGCGGAAGCCTGAGCTACCGTTTTATCCAGCCTGACTACGTCTCGCTCGGCGCAGGCTATTTCAGCCAGAACAGCCAGAGCGTGGGCGCGACGACCAACTTCCGGCTTTTCAAAGGCCGCTCCAACCTGTCGCTTATCGCCTACGGACAGCAGGACAACCTGAACCAACGGCAGATGTACACCAACCGCGTGCTCACCTACACCGTCAACTGGACCGACAACCCATGCGACTGGTTTTCATTCAACGCCAACTACAACGGCATAAAGCAGGATATGCTCAATGGCACCTGCATCGCCCCCGACAGCATCCGCATCGACCAGATAGCGCACACGCTGTCAATCTCGCCCGTCTTCACCATTTCAGGCAGGAACACGCACGACATCTCCCTGAACTTCAATTATGTCCAGAATGCAAACCTGAACATGGCATACTATATTCCTTTAGATATCAAGACCACCACCTTCGGGCTCGGCTATGACATAACCATTGAAGCCATCAAACTGGGGCTGAATGCCAGCTACGATTACTCCCAATCCAGGGCGGCGGAGATTGGCAACTGCAACACCCACTCAATCGGCTACGGCTGCAACTACTCCATTCTCTCTGACGAGAAAAAGGACTTGTCGGTCAACTACAACGGCTCGGTCGGCTACAACATCCAGTTAGACGAGGGTGTGAACAACAACTTCTCTATCAGCAACAGTCTGGGCGGCAGCTTCAGCCTTAACCGGAAGCACAACGCCTCGCTATATCTATCACTGAGCAACTACAGCGACAATGTCATCATCGGGCAGCGCATCGCCACCGACCTTGACCTCCGCCTCACCTTCTCCTACTCCTATTCCTTCGGGAAGGAGCTGATAAAAAAGAAGAGCAAGGAGCAGAAACTGGCAAAAAGGGCCTCCAAACTGGAAAAGAAAAATAACAGATAGAACCAAAAAGCTACAGATATATGAAAAGAATATTCACCATTTGTGTATGTATAACTCTTGCCTGCCTGCATTACGGCGCACAGGCGCAGGTTAATGTGACCGTCACACCCAAGGTGAGGAACTTCCCCTCCTCAGGAGTGGCATATACGGAAAATCCTCTGAAATATTTCAACATTCTGGTGACAAACACCTCCAGCCAGCAACAGGATGTCTATTTCGGCTTCACCATCCACTGCGACTACAGCGCGTCGGGCAAGCAGTTCAACCTGGCCACACCTACCGACCGTCCGCCAATGCAGCCACTCACCCTTTCACCGGGCGAGACAAAGCAGATCACACGTGCGGACGCAGACAGGCTCTTCGGACACATCAACGGCAGTGAGCTGAAGCTGTCGGGCATTTCATGGAAGGAGGCGCTGCTGCTTCCCGAAGGCAACTATGAAATCTGCGTGACCCCATACCGGTGGCAGCAGCAGGTGACGAACCCTATACGTGCCGGAGAGGTCCAGTGCTGCCGCTTCACCATCTGCTACAGCGGCTCCGCGCCGGAGTTCACCTCACCCCTCATCGGGCAGGGTCCCGGCAACCTGAGCAACAGCAACCCGTTGCAGAACAACTACACCAAAGGCTTCCTGGAACGGACCGTCACAACAGGAAACTACACCTCCAACATACGTAACAGCAGCCAGTATACCGTGCTGACACCCACCCGCAACCTGAACTTCCGCTGGACCGGCGTGATTTCCAACTGCCTTTCCCCGAACGACTTCACATATATACTCAAAATAGTCGAGATCGGCGAAAGCCAGAATGTGCAGACCGCCATAAAGAACAACCAGGTGATGGCCGCAGTACGCACAGGCACCAAGCTGTACTACACCCATGACACGATTGCCAACCGACACTTCCGGCTTCAGATTGGCCACTCCTACGCCGCCGTGGTCGAGGCGGTGCCGAGGAACAGCAACATCACCGCCCAACTGGGCAACAACGGCGTGAGCCAGATCATAGCCTTCACCTGGGGCGAGAGCAAGACACGCGCCAACAGGTCGCAGCCTGGGAGAAGCAAATTCAAGAGCGAGTCGAAGGACAACCGGAGCGAGGTGCTGGCACAGCTGCGGCAGCCCTACATGGTGAACCCGGGCAAGGACAAGAAGACAATCGAAAAGGTGAGGCAGCAGTTCAGCGACGAGGCCAGCTACGAGCCAAGCAGCAAAAAGGAGTATCCCTTCATTGAAAACACCTTCTACAAGCTGCCAGACACCGCCACGCTCCGCTTCGGCTGGATGCCGTTGCGCGGAGACTCCGTGGAGCATGTCAAATATGTGCTGGAGCTTTACGAATACGCAGGCGGCGATGTGAGCCTCTCCTACGCCGGCAAGCCACTGATGAAAAAGAGCTTCAACCGCACGCGCCCGAACTACCCCGCCTCCTACACCACACTGATTGAAACCGATGCGGAAAGCTGGAAGAAGAGCCTGAAAAGCGGCAGCCAGTATGTTGTCCGGCTGCTGACCACCGTCGACTACAACTACGCCAAAACCATCACAGTGCCCAACCTCTCCGACACTCTCGGCAGCAGCTCCGGCAGCAGGGACAGCATTGTCGGTATGGTCGGCAACACCACCTTCTCATCCCACATCATTTTCCAGTGGGGCATTGACAGCGGTGCGCTCACCAAGCTGCTGCCGCCGCAGTTCCTCTTCCCTGTCGACCTTACAGACAAGGATCCGGAGGACACAACATGGAACAAAATCGAGGAGGTGATAAAATACAAGGACTTCAAATTCTCATGGAAGGGAGCCAAGAACGTATCGGCATTGGACACCGTCAGGTACCACCTGCTGATTGCAAAGCTGCCCAAGGGGAAGACCCGCGAAAAGGCCATAAAGGACACCCTGCTCTTCTACCCCAACCTGCTCAAGACCGAATGCAAGGACAGCCTGTTCAAGGATTCGCTCAAAATCGGGGAGCAGTATGTGGCCTACATCGACATAAGCGTGACCAGTCCGGAAAAATACCTGATGGTGAACAAGGGGCGTTCCCAGTACGCCACCTTCAAACTGGTGGACGAGAAGCATTATGCCGCCAAGCTGGACTCCCTCTACCAGTGCCATCCCGATGCGCTGAAGGGCAAGGAGCGCAAAGCCGCCGCCCCCGACGTGAAGGATTTGATAAAAAACAAGACACGGCTCAAAATCGGGCAGTTCCCATTGGTGCTGCAGAACGCCACCTTCTGCGAGAAGGACTCCACCTACACCGGCGAGGGCTACATTGTATGGAAGCCGTTCCACAAAGGGGAATGCTGGCTGAAAGTG
This sequence comes from uncultured Bacteroidota bacterium, assembly GCA_902774175.1. Taxonomy (GTDB): domain Bacteria; phylum Bacteroidota; class Bacteroidia; order Bacteroidales; family WCHB1-69; genus UBA1195. The sequence goes on along the minus strand of CACYHG010000002.1, from coordinate 61,756 downwards.
CGCGTGGACTCCATAAGGATAAACAAGAACAACGAGGTGATAAAGGGATTTGCCGTCAGCAGCACAGCCGACACCATAGACTACCTCTCCTCATTGGACTTGGGCATCGACATCAACAATTTGAGCAGCAACGAGCAGAACCGCCTCACCTCCCAACTTAAGGATGAGCAGGAGATAAAGAAGCTGCTGGAAAAATACGGGAAGTATTCCAACCAGATCAACGGGCTGGCCGGCCCCGCACGCGGCGAGAGCGTCTCCACGGGCGTGCTCTCCTTCCCACTGCGCGTCAGCGACGACATGATGAACGAGAGCCACTACTTCATGCTGGCAATAAATAATATGTATTTCTCCCCCACCACCTCCATCATGAACCTGCTCGGCATATTCCACAGCGATGAGGAGAAGATATACGTGCCATTGGTCGCCACCAACGTCTGCATGCACCCCGAGGGATTCCTTAAGGAGTGCGGCAAAGGCATCTACATGTTCCTTGCCCAGAACTACGACATCGACCTGACCGACGGCTACAAGACCCGCTTCCGCCGCGCCACCACACTGGGCGTGCCCAAGGACGGCACATTCCTGCTGGTCGACACCGGCGGATTCAAGGAGATGAACGTGCAGCTGGAGTTCGAGATGGGCAGCGAGCTGATGGCCATCAACCCGGCCAGCGGCACACCGGAGAAGAAGCCGGTATATGCCAGCATCACCGCCAACTTCGCCTCATGGGGCGACTGGTACGGCAAGGTGAACATGGATCCCTTCGCCATTGACGGCTGCGAGACCTTCAGCTTCTACCCCGCCGGCAAGGGCATCTACTACGACCATTCCCAAAAGCGGACCCCTGCCGACGTGAAGTTCCCCGCCGGCTATTTCGGCGAGAAGGTGATGACCGCCGAAGAGAAAAAGGCCGAGGAGGAGAAGGTAAAGAAGATGTCTGCATCTGAAAAAGAGGCTTACAACAAAAAGAAAAAGGAGGAGAATGAAAAACTCCAGGGCAGCAAAAAGGAATGGACCGGATTCTACTGGGACCTTTGCGAGGTGTTCCTCTCCGACGACATAAGCAACACCTTTGTGGACACCTCCGGCCACGACAAGGCCACCAAAGACTCGATGGTGGTTTACAAGTACGGGATCAACGGCACGCTGACCGACTCCTCGCACTACTACTACCCCGGCACCCGCATCCATTTCGGCACCAACGGGCTTATCATCGACAAGAACGGCTTCAGCGCCGAAATCTTCGCCCGCGACATACTTCGGGCGGAGACCGACAAGGGCGGCGGATGGAAGTTCTCCCTTGACACCGTCCAGCTGGACTTCGAGAAAAACAAATACAAGATGGGGCATGTACGGGGACGCTTCGGGGTGCCTCTGTTCAAGGGGGACTTCAACTACGACTGCGCCGTTGCCCACGACAGCCTCGACTTCACCATCTTCGTGGACGACTCCATCCTGAAACTGGATTTGTGGGCGGCCAACGTCATCTTCGACAGCAAATCCTCCCACTTCCTCATACATAAGACATTCAAGGAGAAGCAGACCAAGTTCGACCTGACCATGAACGGCAAGATCAACATCGACTTCAACAAGCTCGACCTGCCGGTCAATTTCACATTGGTCAAGTTCGAGCACATGGGGATGCGCAATTATAACTACCAGAAGGCGGAGAACAAGGGGGTGAAGACCTCCGGCTTTGAATGGGACTTCGGTGAATGGTCATGGGCATCGCCGCAGAAGACCATGGGCGGCGCAGCCTCCGACGGCAACGGCGAGGTGGCCACCGGCAGCTTCGGCGGCTTCAGTTTCAGCCTGAAGACCATGGAACCATACACGGAGATGGTGGACACCAAAAAGATGAAGATCGGCATCGCCATCGCCGGAAAAATCGGCTTCGGCGGACTTGGCGGCGAGGAGAAGGAGACCTTCGCCATCGGTGCGGAGGCTGGGTTCAAGATATGGGGCGTTGTGAACCTGAAAAAGGACTTCGAGGTCTCGAATGTGGGCGGAGAAGTCGATTCCATCGGGCTGAACACCGACCTCACCGTCTTCCACCTCAAGGGCAAGCTCTACCTCTTCCGCAATGACGCCACCTACGGCAACGGCTTCAGCGGCAAGCTCGCCGTCACCATGATGGACAAGGTGACCGTGGATATGGAGGGCGGATTCGGCTCCTCAACCAGCAACGGCTCCAAATACAACTGGTGGTATTTCCAGGGCGCTGCCAAATTCAGCGGCACCGGCATACCGCTGGGTCCCATCAACCTGACCGGACTGGGCGGCGGTTTTGCCTACAACATGGACAGCAAGAGCTCGCTCACCAGTTTCGACGCAAAGAAGCTGCTCAACAGCACCACACAGAAATCGGTTGGCGGCAACATGATACAGTCGACCGGCATGGCCTTCAAGCCCAGCAAGGGCAGCTGGGTGGCAAAGGCGGGCGTAAGCCTTGCGATGGCCAACGAGAACCTGCTCAATGCCGACGGATACCTCACACTGCGCATCAGCAAGGGACACTTCTCCGGCATCTTCCTGAACGTGTCAGCCTACGCCATGACCAAATTCAAGAAGGATGTTCCGGCCGGCGACGGCAATAACAACAGCAACGCCCTGCTGAAGGCACAGGGCATCATCGGCTACGAACGGACCGCAACCTACAACTACTTCCGCCTCTCATTGGGCGTGAGCTCCGACATCTCCCTTGCCAACATCATCACCGGCGGCAGCGCCGTCCCCAACTTTGTGGACAAGGTGACCAAATCGGTCTCCTACGGCGGGGCGGCCATCACCAACGCCACCGGCATCAGCCTGCCGACCGACAAGGACTACAAGGGTTCCGCCAAACAGGGCGCCGACAGCAAGAACAACAACTTCTTCGACGTGAAGATGTCGCTTTATGTGCCCATCGACCTGGAGGTGATGAACTACAAGAAGGACACGGTCAAGAACGGCACCAGGAAGAAAAAGAACACCACCGACTGGTATTTCAGCATCGGCAAGCCCAATGCGGACGAATGTGTGCGCTTTGAAATGAGCAGCAACCTTCTGGACATACTCACCAGCAAGGCCACCTTCACCATGTACCTGATGACCGGCAACTCCTTCGCCTACTCCCTGCCGCCATTGGACGACGAGGTTCAGGAGTTCTTTTTCGGAAAGAAGGACAAGGGGAAGGATGTCCAGGGCATGAACGAGAACAAGGTGTCCAACGCCCGCAAGGTGAGCAACGCCAACATGATTTCCATCAAGGATGGCGGCGGCTTTGTCATGGGAGCCACCTTCAAGGCCAAGATGGAGTACTCCTTCCTGCTCTATGTGAAAATCATGGCCTCGCTCGGTTTCGACGTGGCCCTGCTGGATGTGGGCAACAGCGGTTGCGCGGGCTACTCCCAGATCGGCAAGAACAACTTCTACGCCATGGGGCGAGTGTATGCCATGCTGGCCGGATCGGTCGGACTGCGGCTGAACCTCGGTTTCTGGAAAGGCGACATCGAGCTGCTGAAGGCCGGAATCGGCGCCCTGCTGGAGGGCGGCGCCCCCAACCCCACATGGGCATACGGCCTGTTGAAACTGAAAGTGAGCCTGCTCAACGGGCTCTGCAAGATCAGCACCAGCGTGGACTTCAAGGCGGGCGATGTCTGCATCCCCGGAGCTGACGACCCGTTGGCCAACGTGAAGCTGTTCCAGAACGTCTCCCCCGCCTTCACCTATGCGGATGCCAACAAGGAGGCGAACATCGTCTCACCATTCGCACGCGGCGCCATTGTCTCCAACATGCCGTGGGACGAGGATGTTGTGCTTGTGGAGGGACAGGAGAAGGACGCCAAGGCACGCCGGTTCCGCTTTGTGCTGTGGACTCCCGACATCAGCTACCAGATATACGAAGGCAGTGCATGGAAAAACCAGAAAATGGAATTTGAACGCAGTACGCGGGACGAGAATGTCTATTACTTCGAGCATGAGGACGGCGGATTCCCTGCCTCGAGATGGAACAAGGTCAGGCTTAAGGCACGCGCGTTCGAATGGCGCACCTACAACAGCAAGCTGACCAACGCGAAGACGGACTTCCCATATAACCTTACAACATTCAAGAAGAAGACCACCCACAGCCAGTACAATTGCGACTGGTACGACCCCGAATTCAACGACGGCCAGACCAGCAAGAACGCCAAACGCTACTCGAAGGCATACAGCGCGGACACCACCTTCTATTTTGTGACCGAGGCCAAACCCTCCACGCTGAAGGGGCAGGTTGTCTACACATGGCCATACAACGGGGACTGCATTTTCCCGCTCAATGAATTCCCGACAGCCCATTGCTCAAAGGACGGCAAGAGCCATCCCACCGCCTACATCTACCTCAACAACAAGCGGCCGGACCTGCTGAACCAGAACGAACTGAAAAAGCAGGGCAAGGAGCTGCGCGTGTTCCTTGTGAAGCAGGGCGGCGAAATCAGCCAGACCGGCACAGAATGCAATTTCGACTATGTTGAGAGCGGCTCACTGCCGCGCATCCGGGTGTTCCTCCCGAGCAGCATAAAGAGCGGCTACGACTATAAGATCAAGATGATCATGGTCAACAGCGAGGAATACAAGAAGAACAAGCAGGCCGCGCTGGCCGAAAACAGCATGTCCAACCAGCAGGCCTCCGTCAAATACAAGAACGAGCTTAAGAAACGGAACCTTGACCAGGAGAAGCAGAAGTACATCGACGACCGCTCCACCACCGTAAAAAAGAAAAAGGACGGCAAATGGTACACAGAGAAGAAGACTTATCAGCTTAGCGACGTGGAGAAGAAGCAGTTCCAGGCCATGACCGACTACAAGAACACGTATGGCAGCAAGGACACGGCCATGCTTTACAAACGGGCGCAGCTCAACGAGTTCAAGCTCTGCAACCAGTCCGGCACCGCCATCTACACACTCTATTTCCACACCGTCAGCGGCAATTACCGCGACATGATTTCGCAAAACGCCTCCAAACTGAATTCATGGCTCACCGCCTACCCATCGTCCGCCGTTGTCAGCACGGAGGTCATCACGACCAGGACCGATGTGAGCCAGAGCTGTCCGATCAGCATGAACAAGTTCATGACCCTGTTTGTGCCTTACGAAACTGACGACCCTGAGATGTATGCCAACGGCATTGTCCTGCCGCCCATCGCCTATTTCTGCATCGACCGGCAGAAGAGCGCCACCACCGACCTGATGCTCTACCGGCACAAGGTACTGACCGGCGATTTCGTAAAAATGAGCAACGCCTTCAAGAACACCAGACGCGAATGCTCCTTCTATGGGGAAAAGAGCCCGTCCAACAGCCTGCGCACCTGGAAGGACAACAGCGGGGTCAACGCCACAGCTGCACAGAATGTGCTGAGCGCCGGCTTCAAGAAGAGCTCCGACAAGTTCAAGGCCATCGACTATCGCCGCCCGGTCTCCTCCGGAGCCTACTCCTACCAGCCCGCCAGCTATTTCCCGGAGTGCTCCTTCGACAGTTATGGAAACGTGAAGGATTGGAGCGCACCCTCCATCATCACCCTGTACACCAACGGCACCATCCCGAGAGTGGACGAGGTGCGATTCTCCTCCTCCACCTACGACAACCGCAATTGGGCTTCGACGTTCTACTGGGAGGACCACGCCATTCCGGCCATCTGCGACGATGTGGACAAGCTGTTCAACTTCTTCCAGGAGTGCAACAGGTATGCCCGCTGGTTCACCGGACGCGGCTACAGCCACAAATGGGACTACCTCCGCTACTACCAGAAGAACGGCAACTACGACAAGTGCTTCACCGTGGACGGATTCCCCTACAAGGTGCCGTTCCTCTACATCCCTACGCACTTCTTCCAGATGAGCAACAAAATGGTGTACTGCTACTATGTCAGCAGCTACAAATTGGGCAAGAGCTATTCCTTCCCGAGTGAAGTCAGCCAGTACGGATACTACATAAAAGACTATGCATGGGGCCGCTACTGGTGGCATTTCAACAACTTCAAGTACAGCACCAACGACGGCATCGCCACCGCAATTTACGATGACAAGTCCTCCAAGAGCTACCGTTCAGACTGGTATGATATGAACGGAACGCTGCATCCAAAGAGCTATGTGTTCGACTACACCTACTCGCCCGGCTTCCTGCGATATGTCTATCTGGACATACTGTACACCTCCTTCGACGAGAAAGCCTACCCGGACAGATACTACATCTTCATGCCCGAGGATCATCTGGGGAGCATCGCAAAGATGGTCAGCCGCAAGGAGGCGGACGCGCTGAACTTCCGCTTCACCCACATGTATGATGCAAACTACCTGTGGTATTACAAGATTTCACAGAAATACTTCCAGACCATACTGATAAGCGAAATGCTCCGGCTCTACGACAGAAGCAGCGACTACAGTTTCTAATGGAGGAGGCAAATGGGAATCTGAATTAAACAAAAAATATATACCATCATGAAAAAGAAAATTATATATATTATTATAATGCTTTCTTTTTGTGGGTGCAAAAAAACATGGAGTGACTTTGTGGATGTTTTTTTTAACACCGAAGAAACAGGACACATGTATGGAGAACCTCGAACAACTTTTTATACCTGTCCTTTATCTGACAGAAATCCGCGGATTCCTATAATTAATCCCGTAGAAATGTTTAAAGATGAAGAACTGGGATGGACTATACGGACTTTGGGATTGAATGTGGATACTACTGTCTGTGGGGATTGTCCTCAAATTGACCTGATGTATGGAGACAGTCTGAATATTTATCTTCATGCGGGAGAACTGCACTATACTGTCAATAATTACAGTTTTTATCAGTCTGAGAAATGGTTTTTACTGCAAATTCATGAAAAAAAATTAATCAGTTTTTCAGAAAAGGAATCCTTTTTACAAAAAGTCGGGCAAGGAACAGTTGATAAAATGATTTCTCCAGATACCTATTATGAGATGTTTCGTAAAGAAGCTAATTCATTGCCTTGGATTCCGGTTATAAAATGATGAAAATCATGTTGGCTCCAGATAAAAACGAGTATAATTACAAAATATTTCATGGCAATCCACGTTTCTTATTTATGGACAAAAAAAATGTATGGTGTTTCGCTCAATGATAAAAGATGGCGTAAAAGGAACATTGGACCGCAACTCAAACTGAACATATTAACCTACACAAGAATAAATTATGAAAAACATATTGAAACACATTTGCTTGGGAGTCCTGCTGCTGTGGGGAGGGAACGCCTCCGCGCAGGAACCGCTTTCCGCCACGGACACTGCGGAAAAAGCTCCGCTTTATGAGGTGAAGGTCATCGCCCGCAACTACGGCGACAGCATCGTGCTGCGCTGGGCTCCAACCAACGCCGCCGTATGGATAATGGGTAACATCTTCGGATGGGACGTCTCCCGCGAACTCACCTCCAAGGAATATGAGGGGAAATATGGGGACCGCCCTGACGAAACCATCCTGCAATCCGATTCGGCGCAGCAGACCGAAAATGGCGGGAGAGGAACCGAATTGTCGCAGCGGCTCAACGCAAAACCGATTGTGCCGCTCACGCTGGAGGAGATGCAGAAACGCTACGACAGCACCAACCTCTATGTGGGTGTGGCGGCGCAGGCACTCTACGGCCCGGCAGCCATGGAGGTGACTGAGCAGAACTCGGAGCTGACAAACTACCTCTTCCGGAAAAACCAGGAGCAGACCCAGCGGCAGTTCCTCGCCTACATTGCGGCGGAGGGACATCCCGAAGTGGCTGACGCGCTCGGCCTGCGCTTCGTGGACCGCAACATCCAAAAGAACACAACCTACGTCTACACACTATCCTCGCTTATACCGACAAAGGAGCTTGAGGTGCCGGACGTGATGGTGATGGTTCCAGCAGAGCCATTTGTCCGCACGGACGAGTTCAAGGTGATTGAGGTGGGCGTGAAACAGGCGGACGGCTACACCGCCGTGGTCTACTGGCCGCGCAACAAGCTCTCCGGCTACTTCATAGAACGCTCCGAGGACGGCGGCAAAAACTGGAAAAAAATCAACGACATACCAATCTTCGCACAGGATCCCGACCGCGAGACCGAGGAGGTTTTCGGCAGGGAGCTGGCCGAACTTATGGCGGGCAACGTGGTCTACCGCGACTCCCTGCAGCTGAAAAAAAGCTACCGTTACCGCGTGAGCGGCTTTGACGCTTTCGGCGACTACGCTCCCGCCAAGGAATCCGAACCCTTCGAGATGGTGGACCTGATTCCGCCCGGCACGCCGGTGCTGATTTACGCGCTGCCCACCGACAACAAAATCTGCACCCTGCAGTGGGGCAAGGACACACTTGAACCCGACTTTAAGGGATATGTGGTCACCTTCTGTGACGAACCGGACGGCGTATGGAGCCGCATCACCGACATCCTGCCGCCAAAAACCACGCAGTGGGTGGACGAACAGGCCGGGGAGCGGGGCCGCGGCTACTACCGCGTCTTCGCCATTGACGAGGCGGGCAACATCTCCTACTCCCTCGCCCTAATAAACAACATTGAGGATGTGGTGCCTCCCACGCCACCGACGGGACTTGACGGCATGGCCGACAGCAACGGCATCGTCTTCCTGCAGTGGGAACGGAATCCCGAAAAGGATGTTCTCGGCTACCGCGTCTATTTCGCGAACCAGGAGGACCACGACTTTGTGGAGCTTACCGGCGGCATCCTTGAGGACAGCCTCAACTGCTTCGACACCCTCGACCTGCACACCCTCTCCCCCTTCCGTTACTATTATGTGGTAGCAGAGGACAACAGCCACAACCTCTCCGAGCCCTCCGACACCGTCGCCATACCCATGCCGGACATTGTGCCGCCCGGGGTCGCGCTGCTGATTGACCACACGGAGGATAACGAATCCGTAACCATCCACTGGCTGAAAAGCACATCGAGCGATGTGGCCTCCTATCACATCTACCGCAAGATGAAGAACCAGCAGCAGTGGCGGCGCATCCGGGTGCTTTACCCCGATTCGCTCAAGGGCGACACCATCACCTTCACCGACAGCCCTGTCCCTTCGCGCACCGCATACCAGTACTGCATTGAGGTGTTCGACCAGAGCAGGCTCACCTCCGGCAAGACTGGCGAGGTGACCGTGCATGTTTACGGCAGCCCAACCGTCAAGGTGGACATCTCGCTGACAAGTGAAGTTAAGAAGGGAGGCGTGAACCTTAAATGGAGCTACGACTACCGCTCCGAATACGACCACTACGGAGTAATCTACCGCAACTTGAACAACGGTGGTTTCGAGGCGGTTGGCAGTTTTCAGCGCGGCGAGACCGACTTCACCGACAGCAGCCTGCAGCCCGGCGACAAGGCCGAATACTACGTGCAGCTTGTCCTTGGCAAAGGCCGCCGCTCCACACCGTCAAACACGGTTAAGGTGACTGGAAGATAAGTAAGAAACAGGTTGCGGAAAAAAATCAAGGCATCCAGACGGCACCGGCGCAATGGTCGCGTGATGCTCCTGTGACACTCCGCAGGCAGTTCGGACGTTCAAGCCAGCGCAGCAGTCCCAGAAAGGCGAAAACCAGCGCCTCCTTGTAATCCACCAGCTCATCGTCCGGGAGGACGAAAGCGGCATCCAGAGCCAAAGCGGCCAAACGCTGGCGCAGGAAGGTGTTTTTCGCCCCGCCTCCGGTCAGCAGCACTCGCCGCAAATGCCGCTCCCTTATAACAGATGAAATCTGGATGGCGGCATGTTCCACCGCCGTGGCCATCAAGTCCTCCAGAGGAAGCTCCGAAGCGTCAAGCAAAGGAAGCAGCTCCGCCTCCACCCACTCCCGCCCCAGCGACTTCGGATAGGGCGCGGAATAGTATCCCAGTGCATTCATCCGCGCAAGCAGCCGTTCATCAACCTTTCCGCAGGCAGCCAGCGCACCCTCCTCGTCGTATGCCAGTCCCCTTTTGCCCGCCAGAAAATTGAAAAGTTGGTTGGCAGGTGAAATGTCGAAGGCTATCCGCCGTTCACCCTCCTGAAAGGAGATGTTGCTTATGCCGCCGATGTTCAGGCAGGCATCATATTCCGGAAAGAGCAGCGCGTCACCCACCGGAACTAACGGTGCGCCTTGGCCGCCCAACGCCACATCCTGCACCCGAAAGTCGCTGACCACCGGCAGTCCGCAGGCCTCCGCCAAAGCTCCACCGTCACCTATCTGCAGAGTGAAGCCCCTCTCCGGCTGGTGGAAAACAGTATGCCCGTGCGAGGCCACCAGCAGAGGTTCCAAGGCATTACGACGCACAAACCCTGCCACACACTCCCCCGAAAAGCGTCCGAAGGCGGCATGTGCGGCGGCCAGTTCCGCCCCATCCGCGCCGAAAAGCCGCGAAAGGCGGTTCCTCCATTCCTCCGTATAGCCGACTGTCTCCGATGCAAGTATCCGGAAACTCCAACGCTCCCCTACAAGGGAAAAGCGGACGCAGACCATGTCAAGCCCGTCCAGTGAGGTGCCGGACATCAGCCCTATTACATCATATTTATATATGGTGGAATCCATTTCAGGAAAAAATTTCCATCACCTGCTCCATCCGCATGGCGCGGGAGCCTTTTATCAGCAGCTGGGCCGGACGGTTTCCCAACCTCTCCGCCAAAGCCTTTTTCAGCACCTCCATGTCCGTGAACTTCCATTCCTGCGGTGCATCGGTCTCGGCAAACTCCGGACCGAACAGAAAAACATCTGTAAAGGAAAGGGATTGGATCAAACGCACCATCCTCTGGTGCTCCTTGTGACTCTCCGTCCCCAGCTCGCACATGTCGCCCAAGGCCAGAAAGGTGCGTTCAGCCGGAATGGCGGCAACATTGCGCAACGCCGCCTCCATGCTGGTCGGATTGGCGTTATAGGCATCCATAATGACACGCACCGCCCCCTTTTCAATCACCTGCGACCGGCTGTTACCGGGAGAGTATGACTCCAACGCCGCAACGCACTCATCGGGCGGAACGGCAAAAAAGGTTCCCACCGCACATGCGGCCATCGCATTGGGAAAATTATATCTGCCGACCAGTTGCGTCCGCACCGGATAAACGGTACCGTCGCAATCCCATTCAAACCTGAGGTGAAGACTCTCCCCGCACAGCTGCGCACGACACTGCGCATTCTGACCGGAACCGTAGGTAAAAAGCGTCAGCCGTTCCGCAGAGGCCTTCCAGTCGGGTCCGAAACCGTGATCCAGATACCAGGGAATCATCGAAGGCACCTCCGGTATGGTCGCCAATTCCGCCGCATGGCGGAAAAGCAGCTCATCGTCAGCACATACGAAGAGAGTGCCGTTGCGGGAAAGCACGCTCCGATAGAGTGCCGTTTTGGTGCGGAAAATCTCGTCCATGCTGCCGAAACCCTCCAGATGCGCCTTCCCAATATTGGTTATAAGGCCGAAATCTGGAGCGCTCATTTCACACAGTTCGGCAATCTCGCCCGGATGGTTCGCCCCCATCTCCACCACGGCAATCTCATGCTCCGGCCTGATCGAAAGCAGAGTGAGCGGCACACCGATATGGTTGTTAAGGTTGCCCTTCGTGGCGGCGACCCTGTATTTGCGGGAAAGCACAGCCGTCACCAACTCCTTGGTGGTGGTCTTTCCGTTTGTGCCGGTGATGCCTATTACAGGAATCTGGAGCTGGCTGCGGTGATATGCCGCCAGCTGCTGGAGCGTCTGCAGGACATCCTCCACCTGTATCAGACGGCTGTCGTCAAAAGGCTGCCGGCTGTCGGTCACAACATAGGCAGCACCCTTATCCAATGCCTCTTTAGCAAAGGTGTTGCCGTCAAAACGTTCGCCCTTCAGGCAGAAAAAAATAGACTGGTCCGGAATGTTCCGGGTGTCCGTACTCACCTGCGGATGCTTCAGGTATATGGAATATAAATCCTCCGTTTTCATTACAATAATTTAAAAGTGTAAAAAAAAGGCCCCTTGGAAGGGGCCCGTATTAAAACAAATGTTTACTTTTTCTTGGTTGATGTTCCCATCCGCGACATGGCACAACGGAAGCCGATATAAGCTGTGCTTTCGTCCTGGTCAAGGAAGCGGCGTGTGCGCGGGCTGGCGTAATACTGGATGTGCTGCCAGTCTCCACCCTTGAACACCCTGGCATTATCACTGACCAGAGAATAGGTGCCGGAAGGATAGGCGGACTTGTCATACATGGTGTTGGTGGACTCTTCGCTGGCCTTGTTCTTCCACTGCTCGGGATCAAGGCTGGAGGCCCAGTCACCGTCCAGATAGTTGCGGTTATCGGCGGAACGGTAGTTGCGGCGGCGGTCATTCTTGAAGTCGGAGACCGGAACCATCGGCACGTTGCCAACAGAGTCACGCTCTTCAATCGCGCCCTCGTCATCCACCTTCTTGGTCATATAGACGTTACCACGGAACGGGTTAAGTTCGGAGACATCCTCGCTTGACATCTGACGGTAGACATCCAACACCCATTCGGCGACATTGCCGCCCATGTTGTACAAACCATAGTCATTGGGCCAATAGGAATAGACATTGTTGGTGTATTCCGCAGCATCGTTCAGATGTCCGGCCACACCCATGTAGTCGCCACGGCCACGACGGGTGTTGGCAACAAAATCACCGTAGTATTTCTTGTCATCGGTACGGGTCACCTTACCGTTCCAAGGATAATTCCTTCTGTCAAGCACACGCTCGTCAAGGGTGTTGCCGATTTCGGCCAGAGCGGCATACTCCCACTCGGCCTCGGTCGGGAGCCTGTACTTAGGCAGCAGGATTCCATCCTCCATGCGGGCATTGCGCTCCTCGCCTGTTGCAATGTACTGCAACCGCTTGTCACTGTTCTGCTCATAGTCTGCATACGAGAGGTAGGCTTCCGTGCTGAAATAACCCTCGGCAGTCGGCTCGTTGGTCATGTTGATCAGGCCGGCATCAATCAGTATCTGCTCGTTCACACGGTCGGTACGCCAGGTGCAGTAGTTCATGGCCTGAGTCCAGGAGACACCCACCACCGGGAAGTCGCGGAAATCCGGATAGCGCAGGTAGCCCTCAACATACGGCTCGTTGTAGGAGAGCCGCTCCCTCCACACAGTGGTGTCAGGCAGGGCATTGTTATAGACAGAAACGAAATCCGCCGGCACAAACACGCGGTTCAGCCAGAACAGGTATTCCAGATAATCGATATTGCGCACTTCGGTCTCATCCATGTAGAATGAGGAGATGGTCACGGTACGGGGAATATTGTCCCAATCGCGCATCACATCCTCCTCCACGCGGCCCATGTCGAAACGTCCGCCCTCAATGAAGACAAGGCCCGGTCCGGTAACCTGCTCCTGATAGGGACGCACCTCAAAACCGCCGTTTTTCGCATAATTGTAGGCCCAGCCGGTTGTCTTGGAATACTCCTTCTTGCAGCCGCTGAACACAAGCGCACACAGGATGGCGCCCAATACGATCAATGATTTCTGCGTTTTCATAATACTATATTTTAAATTATTGCTTCAATTTTTTGTTCAACTAAAATTTCGGACATTTAATCGGATGAATGCGAGGAGCCTTTTCCGGACACGGCAGCTGCACCTGCAGCGAAACCTCATGTGCACCGCCCGTCTCCGTAAACTTGCTGATGGTGATGTCATAGGAATAGCCCAGCTTGACCCTGTCGTACTCGAATCCGAACAGGGCGATGACAGCATCCGGATTCTCAAAGCCCATCCGGTACCACAATCCGACCGTCAGCGGGTATACATTATAATATGTGCCCACATTCAGCGTGGTATAGGCGGCACCATTAGACATCTTGGCCTGATACTGGAAAATCAGGTTTGGTGATATTGACATGTCGCCGAAAGAGGTGTGCGACTTGGAGGTCTGCTTTAGGTTGAAGACCGCACCGCCATGGGCCGTAATCTTCATGGGCAGGTTGGACATGCTGTTGTCACCGTCCATGAGGAAACCCTCCTTTGGCTGGGTGAAGTGGTTAACAGCGACACCGCCGTAGCACTTGTCCGAATAGATCACCATACCCAGAGAGAAGTCTAACAGACCCTTGCTAAGATATTTCACATCCTCCCTCGTTTCATAGACAAAACCGAACTTAGGGTCAATCATATCACCGAAGGTCAGTTTGGTCCAGTCAAGTGTCTTCTGTTGGAAAGTGGCCTGCAGAGCCATACGCATCGCCACTTTTTGGGTCAGAGGCAGAGCATAAGAATATATCATGCTGAAGGCGTTCGTCCTTACCGTCCCCACCGCAGCCTGGTCGCCAAGGAACAGGATTCCAACTCCGCCGGAAATCGCATCGAAATGCTGGTCGTAGGAGGCGGAATAGGACATGAAGTCGCCGGTAACGCTCGGCCACTGCTCCCGAAAGTTGGTTATGATGCGCGGACAAATGCGGGAACCGGCAAAAGCGGGATTCAGATACAGCGGGTTCGCATAGAATTGCGAGAAATGAACGTCCTGCGAATACGCTCCCTGAATGCCACAGCACACTGTGACTCCGATGATTAACAATAACTTTAACCTATTTGCCATCTGTGCGATATTTAATCTGCAAAGGTATATTATTTTTCAACACCAAATGAACTTTCTCACAAAATATTTTATCAACATGCAATTGTACGTAATTTCCCTGAAAAAGTTCCGGCCCGCACCGGAAAAAAAGCTACTTTTGCAGGGAAAACAATTCAGGAATGATACAGGATGACATTGAAATCATGGCCCCGGCAGGCTCCCACGAAGCGGTGTCGGCCGCACTACAGGCCGGAGCGGACGCAATCTATTTCGGTGTGGGAAGCCTGAACATGCGCTCCCGCTCCACCGTCAACTTCTCACTTAAGGAGATGGCGCAGATAATAGAACGGTGCAAACGGCATAACACAAAATGCTACCTGACTGTCAACACGGTTGTCTATCCCGAAGAGCTGGATGAGGTGGAACTGCTGCTGCAATGCGCAAATGCATGCGGCATAACGGCAGTCATCGCCTCCGACTGGGCGGTCATAACGCGGGCGGCGGCAATCGGACTGCCCGTACATGTTTCCACCCAATGCAACATAACGAATCTGGACGCGGTCCGCTTCTATGCGAAATATGCGGATGTGATGGTGACAGCGCGAGAACTCAACCTTAAACAGGTGGCTGAAATCGCCGAAGGAATCCGCAGGGAACAGATCACCGGTCCGGACGGCAGGCTTGTGCGTCTGGAGGTTTTTGCACACGGCGCACTCTGCATGGCGGTCTCCGGCAAATGCTATCTTAGCCTTGACAATCTCGGACCGTCCGCCAACCGCGGAGCCTGCCTCCAGCCCTGCCGCCGCCGCTATGAGGTGCGGGATGCGGACAACGAACTGGACCTGCTGGTCAGCGGAAAATACATCCTTTCCCCGAAAGACCTTTGCACCATCGGTTTTCTGGACAAAATTCTGGATGCTGGGGTCAGCGTGCTGAAAATCGAGGGGCGCGGCCGCTCACCCGAATATGTGAAGACCGTCACCGAATGCTACAAGGAGGCTGTGCAGGCCTGCCGCGACGGCAGCTACGGGGAGAGCAAGGTCAAGGCTTGGACGGAACGGCTGGGCAATGTATACAACCGCGGATTCTGGGACGGTTACTATCTGGGGCGCCGCATGGGCGAATGGACGGAGCGCTACGGTTCGCAGGCACGCAAGACAAAAATCCACATCGGAACCGTCACCAACTATTTCAGCCGGATCGGCGTGGCGGAGGTCAGGGTGGAGAACGACCGGCTGCAAAAGGGTGACGAGCTGATGGTCATCGGCCCGACCACCGGAGTGTCCGAAGCCTGTTTGGAGGAGATACGTGTGGAGCTGCAACCGGTGGAGGTGGCTGAAAAGGGGACGCTATGCTCCATACCCGTGCATGAGAAGGTGCGGCGGAACGACAAGGTATACCGCCTTATCCCCACATGTGACAGCGAAAGCTACTGATTCACCAGGGGAAAATCAATTCTTGTCTTTTTTGTCCTTTTTATTCTTTTTTTCCTTATAGGGATCGCGCTTGCCAAACGCGAAATAGACTCCTGCCTGCAAGGCGACCTGCCGCATGTTTTTCCACTGGAAACGTCCCTCCTTCCAATCCATCTCCAACTGGTGCAGGGCCAGCATCCAGTGCACAGGGCCGGATTTGAAGTCAACGCCGACACCCAGCAGGTTCTTTCGTCCGTAATTGTCCCACAACGTATAGGATAGTCCAAGATCGACAAAGGGGAAATGGCCGCTGTAACCCAACGTCACGCTCGGCATCACCTTTTCAGGGAGGAAATCGGTCCGGAGCAGCGCGGAGAGGCTGTGGTTGTCTGTGAAGGAATAGCGCACCTCCGCCATCGCCTTAGGAACGAGATTGTAACGGAACGCCGAAGCGGAATCCTCGCTCCATGTATAGACCAGCCATTCTTTCAGGGAATCCGCAATATGCTCAAAAGGCTTGTCTCCCTCCACCAACTGGCGCAGTTGGTCGTAGTCAATACCCTTGAAGACAAGGTCACCATCCTCATAATATGGGCAATCGGGGTTGATTCCGACTGTCAGACGCTGCCGGCGGTAACGGTCCGCACCGTCCCAACGGATATTGCCAAGGTCAAGCATGGCAAATGAGAGCCCGATGTGATTCGTGACCTTCACATCCGCGCCCGCGTCAAGTCCGAAGCCCCGTCCGTGCCTGGCGGCATGCATCACCGAAGGGTAACTGAACCTGCCGTTATCTGTAACGTAGGTGTTCTCATCCGGAAACAGCAGCGAAATGTCGGCGACACCGCCGACGTGCAGATTCCAGTCATTATCGGTGAAAAGGCGCAACTCCCCTTCCCTCGTCTGCACACAAGCAAGCCCGACCAGATATTTTGGCCTGACACCTATGGTGAACTTTTTCTTGAAGGTGTGCTGCAATGTGAGGCCTGCCTCCATGAAGGCGCAACCGTTGGCGGACATTTCGGAGGTTACCGGCATTCCGACATATTCGGCATTGCCCTCCAACAGATAGGCAAACGCCTCGCCCGGCATCCTGACGGCCGCATCCGAACGGAGCTGGAGCGAAACACCTGCGCTCGTGTTGCCTATTGCGAGCCCGAAATTAAGCACCTCCGTCCGGAATTCAAGTCTTCCGGTCTGCTCCTTAGGCTGCTTGAAGGCATATAAAAGCTGATCAACATTGATGTATTTGTATCCGTCCTCACCCTGGACAAACAGATTGTTATAGGTCAAAGGACCGGTATTCAGCGAAAAACCGAAATTTCCCGCACCGATGCCCAAGTGAAAATTCTGACGGGCAGGAAGTCCGGGGTTATACTGCATCCGTGCGTTGTTTGAACGCAGAAAATATAGCGGTTCAACCTGGGCGGAAAGCGCGGTCACGCAGAAGAGGAGTCCGACAATTGCAATACGACCTGATTTCATGATCCGCTCCTGTAATTGAACTTGGCATTGACCCGAGCCCCGATACGGACCCTCAGTTTCTGGTCGGCGGCCAGCACGACCCGCTGGTTGCCTGTACTGACAGCATTGGCATCCAACAGCATGTAACGGCAACCGGCTAGAACCTTCACACGTTCACGGTCAAAAGTTATGAACTTCGCCGGCACATGCACAGGCTCCTTCACAAGCCCCGTAAGCGGATCCACAAGTGCCCCCTGCAGCAGCGAACGGTCTGTGAACAGGGAATCCCGCACACAATAATTGGAATCCATAAAATAAAGCTGCACACCAAGTTCCAACGGCAACCCGTTAACAAATTCACAACGCAGCAACAACGACTGCACCCAGTTCCAATCAGCCTTGTCCATAGTGCTGTCAATGGCGTCCAGGCTTGGGAAATCCAGAGTGTCGGCATAACGGAACTGCTCAACGGTCATATCCAGCGGAAACTCCAGATGCGCGTGCACATCGTAACGTGCATTCTCGTCGATAAAAAAACGTCCCCTCTTCAAAGAGGCATAAGATGAGAAATCAATATAACCGTCGTTGCTGAAAACCGCATCGCGGTTTATGCGGATGGTATCCAGAGTATGCGTCACGTCACCCCTGAACCGCGGCATAAGCGTTCGGAGGCAATAGGGAGCGCTCAAGAAGTCATAAGTCTTGTTGGTCAGATTATTGTGATATTTCAGGTATTCGATGTCGCAAGAGATGGGAATACCCACATTGGTGGCAATGTCCGTGTTGAGGAACAGATGGTTCAGATGCAGTCCGAAACCCATATTCTCCGGCAGCAGCGAATAGTCGACCTTTCCGGTAAAGAGTTCGATGCTGGTGTCACGGAAAATGGTGCCGGTGATGAAATGGAACTCAGGGATGGAGAGATTATAATGGATATACAGCGGAGCCTTGGAGCTGTCGGCATAAAGCCCTGTGAAGGGCCGCGTGTGATACTGCAGCTTCACCATGCAGTAATTGCTGTCATTGACAATGATATACTTGTCCTTCAACGAAATGACATTCCTCCCCCAATGGGCGACACAGCGGAAAGGCTTGAGTGTACCGCCGGACTCCTCCAGCAGGAGATTGCTTTGCACTTCAAGACCGATGCCTGCAGTATCTGTCGGAGTGGTGACGTTGAGTTCGATCTCCCCGCTTTTGAGATAAATTGTGTCAATCTTGGCAAACGGGAAATCAAGCTCCATCTCGAAGGTTGTGGAACTCTCCTTCGGATAATCGACGTTATCAATGTAACGGATCTCATCCCCGACAACCGAATCCCTGCTGATCCACCTTCTCACATCCAACGTGTCGGTATGGTAGTCCAGCTCATACGCGATGAAAAAACGGTTGTCGCCACTGGTTATCAATGAGACTTCGCCGGAAATAGTATCAGGCACAAAATCACCGATTGAGGCCTCTGCATCAACCAGGTTTGTCACCCACGAGGTCCGGTAGTCCTGCACACCGATGTGACGGAAATCGAAATCATCCGCCAGTTTGCTGCAGGAATTGAGCAGCACCATCGCCAGCAGCAGGACAACGCTGCTGACCGGCACGGCAAATTCATGCGACTTGTTCACAACAAAAAACTATAACGGTTTGAGTTCCATCCGCATTATGCCGCCAACAAGGATGTCGACATAGGAGACCTCCTCGGGGAGCGATGACAAATCGGCCTTTCCGTATATCCTTACGCGCACCTGCTCCTTGGAACGGATGAATTTTGTAACATCCTCAAGGGAAATCTGCAGATTCATCTGGGATGTGGCCTTACGCTCCTCCTTCGGAGTAAGAAGCGCCACAGTCGCTTCGGAAACACTTTTGGTGGAGAAGGTCATGCGGGCGCTGTCCAGAAAGTCGAAATTCTTCACATAGGAAGTGTCTTTCAGACTGAAATTCACAACTTTCAAAGCCATGCTTTTAAAACATTTGTCCACATCCTCGGCGGAATAGCCCAACTCGACCAGCATGCTGTCAAGATTCAGGGTGAAAGATTCATCCATAAGGATGTCACCAAGCCCGTCCTTCTGCTGCTGCCTGTTCAGACGGAAATCCATGTTCGGCATGGAAATCTCCTCAGTCACATTCAGCGATTTCAGCATGTCCTCGCAGGATGAAAGCATAACTGCCATGCCTACCAATAAAATACAAAAAAATCTTTTCATACTAAAACGATTATACATTAAAATGCAAATGTACAAAGAAAAAAAATACAACAATACGCTTTACCATACATTTTTATTTTTTTTTTCGCATAAACGGGAAAGCATATTGTTTTTTAAGGTACTTTTGCAATTTAATTAGGTAAAATAACATGCGGACAGGAAAATTTGCCGTTATCGGCCTGGGAAATTTCGGAAAATCGATCGCCCTGAACCTTGCAAAGAAGGGTGCTGAGGTTATGGCCATTGACAACAACTATGACAAGGTGGAGGATATCAGCGAGGATGTGGCCTATGCCGTCACACTGAACGCGACGGACAGGCGGGCCCTGCTTTCCCAAGACATAAAAAGCTTCGACGCGGTCATTGTGGCCATAGGCAACCCCTTTGAACAGAGGCTGCTCTGCGCGGCGCTACTGCTTGACTTCGGGGTGAAGCGCATCATCTGCCGTGCGGTCGGACGCAACCAGCGTTTTATTCTGAACAAGATGGGAATCACCGAAATCATCTCTCCGGAACAGGAGATTGGCCTTTCGGTCGCAAGACGGCTGATGAACCCGAGTCTGGTCTCCTATCTCGACCTGCCTGACGACTACAGTGTGGTGGAGATCATCGCGCCAAAGCACACCCGGAACATGGAATACGGACAAATCGATTTCCGTGACAAATACAAGCTGAGCCTCATCACCATCCGTCGCAACGTGGAGGAATGGAACGGACAGAACAACCAGCATGTCCTGGGGGTGCCGGACACCAAGACAGTCATCCTTGAAGGGGATGTCCTTGTGATGTTCGGAAAGAACAAGGATATAGAGAAGTTTGTGGAGATTAATAACTAACGCGAGGTACAGAAGGTGAAGCCGGTTTTCTTCCATTCGTTTCGTGAGAACTACAAGTTCTTCATTTGGGACTACATCGACAAGGTGCACAACATCTTGAAGACGATTGGGATTTTTGTCTCCTTCTTCACCATGGCGGTCATCGCCTACTATTACGGTTTCCCACAGACCCCGGCCAGCGCATTGACATGCAAAATATTAATACATTGCAGTCTGATTTTTTACATACTGAAATATCTGCTGTGCGCCTTCTTTTCGGTGCATGCCACCGAATACATCCGGAAGAACATTTTTGAAGGGGTTGTAATACTCTGCATCATACTTTGGTATTTCTTCACATACCTCTCCCCCGCCCATTCGGGACACGGCTTCAGCCTGAGCGACATCAGCGACATCAGCGACATAACGATGCTGCTGATCCAGATTTACTTCTTCTTCATGATGCTGTTCGAACTGTCCAATATGGGTCAGCTGTTCAACCGGTTCCGTTTCGGCCCCAGGGGATGGATGGTCTGCTCCTTCCTGCTGCTGATCATTATCGGCGCCATCCTGCTGATGCTGCCGGAAATGACAACCGGAGGCATTGGATTCTTCAACGCGCTCTTCACAGCCACCTCCGCCAGCACCATCACCGGCCTGACAGTGGTTGACACTGCCGCGGCATTCACACGCAAAGGTCAGGTGGTGATTCTGCTGCTGATGCAGTTGGGCGGAATCAACATCATCTGTTTCGCGACATTCCTTTCCACATCGTATAAGGAGACCAAGGTGCGTTCACAGTCCATAATGCAGGAGCTGCTGAACACCAGCTATTCCGGTTCAAAAACGATGCTCCGCACAATATTGGGGTATACATTTATTATTGAACTTATCGGCTTTTTCCTCTTCTTCATCTACTGGAACCATAACCAGTACTACAGCCACTCCCTTTCACAGAACATCTTCCTTTCGGCCTTCCATGCCATAGCCTCATTCAACAACTCCGGAATCTCCATCATAGATGGCGGCATGATGAATCCGATCTACAGCAGCGACTATTACGTTCAGATTGTGACGCTGATGCTCTTCACCTTGGGCAGCCTCGGCTTTGTCACCCTGCACGACCTTATCAGCAACCATTTCCATCGCTACCGGGGCAAAAGCTACTGGAAGCAGCTCAAAGTCACCACGCGCATCACATTGGGCATGACCGGCGTGCTGGTGTTGCTGGGCACCCTCTGCTTCTTCTTTTTTGAAAAGAACTATTCCACAGCAGGGCAAGGTGTCGGCCAACGGCTGATGAGTTCGCTCTTCATGGCCTCATCCTCCCGCTCATGCGGTTTCAGCACCCTGGACACAAACCTGCTTTCACTCCCCACCCTGCTGCTTTTCATCTGTCTGATGTTCATCGGAAGTTCACCCACCTCCACCGGCGGCGGCATAAAGGTGACCACATTCTACATACTTATCCGCTCCATCGGCGCCACAATCAAGGGAAGAAAGGAGGTTACAATCTCCAACCGCGCCATACCCGGCCACCTGATTGACAAATCATACACGGTGGCCATGCTGGCAATCGGACTTATGGTCGGCAGCATCCTGCTGCTTTCAATTTCAGACCCGCAGTTCACTCTGGAACAGATCATGTTTGAGACCACATCGGCGTTAGGAAATGTCGGCATGTCGGTGAACATCTGCGCAGGACTGAGCAACTTCGGAAAATGCATCCTGATTTTGCTGATGTTCATCGGACGAATCACCATCCTGACCATGGCCATCTCCGTCACCCGGAAGGCGAGCCAGAACTACTCATTAGTAAAAACCAACCTGAGCATCTCATAATGAAGACCCGCATAAACGGCTGCTACCCATTTCTCTGCGCGATGATCGGCATGATGATTCTCGGTCCCGTCGGTGGCATCGTAGGATATTTCATGGGGATATTATTCGGCCTTAAAAACGAGACCACTACAGACATTAACGACGATGTTCTATACCACATCTCCGCCCTGTTCGCCGCCGTGATGAAAAGCGACCGGAGGATAATGCAGTCCGAACTCTATTCATACCGCGACTTTTTCCTGCAACGGTTTGGCGCACAAGCAGCGAACAAAGCCATCGAATATCTTGTGGAGCTGAAGGACCGTAATATAGATGTGCAGGAGCATGTCGGCAGGCTGAACCTGAAACTAAACTACACCGAACGGCTGGAGATACTCCGATACCTCTTCCAGCTCGCCTATTCGGACAGTGACATAGACAATGATGAGCTGGAGCAGCTGCAGCGCATATCACAATATTTCCAGATAAGGAGCACCGATTATGAATATATCCGGAACAGCTACGCATATTACTACACACAACAGCAAAGCGGACAATCCGGATATGGCGGAAGCCGGTACAGCGGAAATTCAGGCGGATATTCAAGCGGATATTCAGGCGGATACAGCCGCACCAGCCGTTTGGATGCGGACTACGCATTGTTGGGTGTGAGAAGCAGCGATTCGGACGAAGCCATCAAGAAGGCGTACCGCCGTCTGGCCATCGACAACCATCCGGACAAGGTGGCGCATCTGGGGGAGACGGCCCGCAAGGAGGCCGAAAAGCGTTTTGCGGAGATCAACGAGGCGTACCAGCGCATCAAGAATGCGAGGGGGATGTCGTAGGGCCGTCGCAAATTTGTCGTAGGGCTGACGTGTACGTCAGCCGTAAATAAAAACAGAAAAATATAATAATATAATGATATGTTTACAGGAATTGTTGAGAAAACGGGGAAGATCGTCGGCATACGCCGCGACAAGAGCAATGTGGATTTCACCATTGAGGCGGATTTCACCGGCGAGCTGAAGATAGACCAGAGCATGGCCCACGACGGTTGCTGCCTCACCATCGTCAGCATTGACCGCGAAAAAAGACAATACGTGGTCACCGCAATGGACGAGACGCTGCAGAAGACCAACCTCGGCAGCTGGACTGTCGGCTACGAGGTGAATCTGGAACGGAGCATGCGGCTGGACGGCCGCTTTGACGGCCACATCGTGCAGGGCCACGTGGACCAGACCGCCGTCTGCACCAAGGTTACGGACGAGAACGGCAGCTGGCGCTACTATTTCAAATATGAGCCTAAGGAGGGTTTCATGACTGTCCCAAAAGGCTCCATCTGCGTCAACGGGGTAAGCCTGACGGTGGTGGATTCGGAACAGGGATACTTCTCGGTGGCCATCATCCCCTACACCCACCAGGTGACAAATTTCCACAACATCCGCGAAGGGAGCGTCATCAACATCGAATTCGACATCCTCGGCAAATATTTCGCCCGCCTGATGGAGGAATACCTCCGGCAGCACCCGATTTGCACACCTTCGGGGAACAAGACGCTGAACATCGTGCTGTTCGGCCCTCCGGGCAGCGGCAAGGGCACACAGTCCAAACGGCTGCTGGAAAAATACGGGCTGGCCTACATCTCCACCGGCGATGTTATCCGCGAGCAGATTGCCAAGGGCACACCGCTCGGACTGCAGGTGAAGAATCTGGCCGAACAGGGCATCCTTGCCCCTGACGACCTTGTGATAAAGCTGCTGGAATCGAAAATGGACGAGACTCCTGATGCAAAGGGATTCCTGTTCGACGGTTTTCCGCGAACCACCGCCCAGGCCGAAGCGCTTGACCTGCTGCTTGCCAAACGTAAGACAGCCGTACACACCATGCTGGCATTGGATGTGCCGCAGGACGAACTGCTGCAGAGGCTGCTGAAACGTGCGCAGATTGAAGGCCGCAAGGACGACACCGAAGAGGTTATCCTGAAACGCTTCAAGGAGTACGAAAGCAAGACCATGCCGGTGATTGACTATTACCGCAGTCAGGACAAATACAATCACATTGAAGGTGTCGGCAGCATGGATGAGATATTCCGGCGGCTGTGCGCAGTTATCGACACTCTCTGAAGATGGAACAGGACTGCATCTGCGCCCCCGCCACACCTGCCGGTTCCGGGGCTTTGGGCGTGATAAGGATATCCGGCAAAGGCACAAAAGGGATTGTCTCCAGGATATTCAGCCCCAAAAACGCCGCCTCCGCCATGCACGACCGTCAGGTACGCTTCGGTGAAATCACAGATGGAGGGGAATGTCTGGACGAGGTGCTGCTCTGGACCTTTTCCGCACCGCACTCCTACACAGGCGAGGAGATGGCTGAAATCTCCTGCCACGGTTCCGCATACATCATGCAGCGGATGTTAGAACTGCTTATACGGAACGGCTGCCGCATGGCGGAGCCTGGGGAATTCACCCGCCGGGCATTCCTGAACGGAAAAATGGACTTGTCACAGGCCGAGGCGGTGGCCGACCTTATCGCCTCCGACTCAAGGGCATCGCACCAGCTGGCATTCAGCCAGATGAGAGGCGGATACGCCCAAGAGCTGCGGACAATGCGTGATGAACTGATCCGTATGGTTTCACTGCTGGAGCTGGAACTGGATTTCAGCGAGGAGGATGTCAAGTTCGCCGACCGGAACCAATTGAAGGAGCTCAACTCCACCCTTTCCGGAAAGGTGGAGCGTCTCATCGGCTCCTTCCGCATGGGCAACGCCCTGAAAAAAGGGATTCCCGTAGCCATTGTGGGACGGCCAAACACCGGAAAATCGACCCTGCTCAACGCGCTTCTGTCAGATGACCGCGCCATTGTCAGCCCGATAGCGGGAACCACACGCGACACCATTGAAGAGTGCATGACAATAGAAGGCGTCACATTCAGATTCATTGACACCGCCGGACTTCGGGAAAGCGGTGACGTTGTGGAGGCTATGGGCATCGAACGCAGCCGCAAGGCCATTGACAACGCCGAAATGGTGCTGCATCTGACCGACATGAATGAGACTGCGGAGGAGACCGGAACGGCGCTCGGAGAATATGGACGCAAAGGGAAAAAATGCATTGTCCTGCACAACAAGGAGGATTTGGCGGAAACACCGCGCTACGGAAAGGTATCGGACAATCCGGTCACTTACCGGATTTCAGCCTTGCGTGGGGAAGGGCTGGATGAACTCAAACGCCAGCTTGCCCGCATGGCAGGATTTGAAGGCAGAAGCGGAGAGGTGATGTTGACGAACCTCCGCCACTACGAAGCGTTGCTGAACGTCCGCTCGGCACTTGAGGAGATGCGAAGCGGACTGGAATGCGGACGCACACCTGACCTGCTGAGCATAGATGCACGCAACGCCATCCGCCACCTGGGCAAAATCACAGGGGAGGTCACAAACAATGATATTCTTGGAGAGATTTTCTCCCGCTTCTGCATCGGCAAATAGAAATTATTCCTTCACCACCATACGCACAGCATCCTCCCCGCCTCCGCTTAGCAGCAGGAAATATGAACCTGCTGGAAGGTTTGAAAAACCAATCTCCATCAGCGTGCCGCTGACCGGCATGCGCAGCAGCATACGGCCTTGGGCATCGTACAGCCGCACCGTCCGCGCCGGAGAACCCTCCGGCAGCGACAGCCAGAGCGTCTCCTTCACCGGATTGGGATAACAATTGAAACGCAGCCGTGCCTCCGCCGCTTCATCAACTGTCAAATCACCCTTCAGGATGTGGTACGCCTTTGCATAGTCAGAAATGCCATATCCGGTAAGCCGGTTCCAGTCATTGTAGCGGTTGGCACTCCGGCGCACCGCGTCGATCACCTCCTCTGCCGTCTTTTGCGGGAAAGCCTGCCACAAACAGGCGGTCAGCCCGGCATTGAGCGGTGTGGCAAACGAGGTCCCATTGCCGTAAGCAACCGTATCGCTGACATCACAGAAGGCCGTCCCCCATCCGACGGAGGCAATGTCCGGCTTCATCCAGATGGAATCACCTTTGGAGCTGAAAGAGGCCACCGCACTGTCCCTGTTGACAGCCGCCACGCAAAGCACTGCGGGCGCATCGGAGGGGATGCCGAACAGGAGCCAGGTTTTCTCCCCCTCATTGCCGGCGGCCACATTCACAATGCAGCCGCGGTGCACCGCCGCCTCCGCGGCTATGGATGCGACGCTGTGCCGTCCGTCCAGGTCATACCAGGTGTGATTCTGTTTTTTGTCATTGAATGTGGTGTATCCTAAGGAGACATTGGCCGCATCCGCGCCAATGCTGTCAGCCAGCTCAATGGCGGCGACAAAATAATATTCCTCCAGAATATCCTCATATCCGGTATGTTCTGAACGGAAAAGCCAATAGTCCGCATCCGGTGCGCTCCCGACATATTCGCCCGGACAGTTCACCCCCATGATGGAGAGCACCTTCTGCCCGTGCGACTCCTGCACCCTGAAAAAGGCGGTGGTGTCTTCCGTAACATTCCTGTAACCCTTCAGCCTTCCCGAACTGCGTAATGAACCGAACATGGCCAAGGAATCGACATTCAGGAAACCGCCGTCAATCACCGCTATCCGCATCCCCTGCCCTGAATAGCCCATACGGTGCAGGGAAAGGCCGTTCAAACAGGCTATCTGTGGCGCGGAGGCGCCCCAAATGGAATCGGCATCAGATGTGTCCGCAGCAGGTGCGGCGGGCGAAGCGGGCACACCGCCGACAGCCCGGACAGCCGAAAGAGTGTCAAACCAACATTGCAGCAGGGAATCCGGAATCTGGTGCAGATCATATACACCAGTAACCCATGGGAAGAGAGCGATGCGCTCCCTCAACGAATCGGAGACTCCGACACTGTCATTAGTGCCTATCACAACATAATTGAACCATTTGGAGGTTGTCAGCACAAAGCAGCCGCTGTCCAGACGGGAGAGCGTGTCCAGATATGCCGGGGAGATGGGCAAATCCGTCTCCGTCACCGGAATGTGGAACCGCCGCCGCTTTTCAACGGCATAATCTGAAAGGAAACGCTCCGGCTCCGAAATTGTGCAGCCGTTGCCCGCCTTGTCCTTAAGCAGCACGACACAGGCATGGGGAGCCTGGGCAAACCCCGCTCCCCACACCAGAAGTGAAAACAGGCCGGCAAGCAGCCATTGCAATCGCGGCATACCTATCTGCATTTGAGTCCGAAACGGGCGAGGCAGTTGGTGAAATAGAGCACGCAGAAAACCACGGCCAGAACAAACAGCAGCCAGAAAAGCTTTTTCCACCATGGCATCTTCTTTCCGGCCATGGGGTCCGCAACCATCGGGAAGGAGGCGATATGGGTAAGCGTGGAGCCGAACACAATGTTGACCAGCACCCGCGCATTGATCGCCCAACCGTTGGCATTCAGCACCGGCGCCAAGTCGCGCTTGCGCAGCTTGAGCCACGCCAGCAGCATTGAGGGACCGGAAATCACTAGCATTATAGCCACAATCACAATGATCATTTTCAACCATGACAAATGGAAGAAACTCTGACACAAATCCAACACAAATCCGCAGATGGTGCCCAAGGCCATGCCGATCACCGCGAACAGTCCAAGGAACTTGCTCATGTCAAAAGCGGATTTCGGCTTGTTTTCCGGAGCCGCCGCCGCTGCATCGGCATTGGAAGACTGCTCGGCAAGCTTGGTACCCGCATCGGAGACGCCGGATGACATGTCGGAGGTCACCTTCGACTCCTTGTCCGAAGCGAACTTGCTTATCTGCTCATTTACAAAACGTCCGAACTTGCGGTACGGTGACCAGAAGGCCTGCCGCACACTTATCGGGTTGTCCATTATCTTGATTATGGTGGCGTCCCAATCGAGGCCGTTGCGGTCATAGAAGACGGCGTTCTTGCCTTCGCGCAGGTCGTTCACGTCGCCGTCAGTCATGGCGGCCACAATTGTCATGGTCTCGTTCTTCACCTTGGAGCGGCATTCGCAGTACATCAGGAACATGCCGCTCAATCCGGCGGACTGCATGTGCTTTGGCATGTCGGAGACCTTCAGGCAGAGGTCGCAGCTCCGCTGGTCAATGTAAAGGGTGCCTGCCTGGAACACCGCCTTGAGGTCTTCAGTCCTGTCGTAGAAATCAACGAAGGTGATGTAGTTTTTGAGCAGCTTGTAGAAATCGCGGTAGCAGTGCAGCAGTTTGTCCACATTCTGTATCTCAAGAGCCTCAGCCTCCAGCGCCTTGTCCTGCTCCATCAGGTCAAGCAAAGCCTTTTGGTTTGCAGGCTCCAATGCGCTCTGGATGATTTCAGGCTCAAGCGGCTCCACCTCCGCCCCCTTCTTGTTGGAGAGCCACTCCGCATACGGGGCGAAGCGGGATCTGACAGCCTGCCAGTCAGCCTCCGAAAGTGCATCCTTTCCAGGAAATTCCGTCTGGAAGACAGTAGCGTTCAAGGTTGAGACAGCCTTCTCCCATGCGGGGTTCAGCCCCTCGGCAAGAGGCAGCACCGCCTCCTTGCGCACACGCGCCAATGGATACGAGGATATTTCATCCAGACAGGCTGTAAGGTTTTTCTCCGCAATGCCTTCAAGCCGCGCCGCAGGGACATCCAGCGTCTCCGCCGCATCCTCATGGAATGCTGTGAAACGGCAGCGCAGGAAATAGTCGTCAATCTTGTCCCGCACCGATTCGTATGTGGCGAAAGCCTCAGCGGTCCTGTCGCCGTAAGGAAGGATTGGGCTGCCATCAGCGGCAAGCGCCTTCCAGTCGGCATATTCGCGGCAATGGGTGAAGAAGTTCTCCAGCTGCTCCGCGTTCACTCCCTGCTCACCGCTGCGGTCCTCCGTGGAACCTTCAGCCTTCATGCAGGCGGCCACAAGGTTCTTCAGAGTCTCCTCCTCGCAGGTCTGCTCCGTTATGACCCCGTCCCCGTTGAAGCGGGTCTTGGCGAAGATGGCCAGCCTGTCTGCGGTGTCGGCCACCGAAATCGCATCACCCTCCTTGCCAAGATTGGCCAGAATATGCTTTGCGGAATCGAAGAGCTTCGCACCCTCCTCATTCTCCTGTTTGATGGCGGAAAGGGGAAGAGAGTCCTCCTGCTTGAGCAGGTCGTCCGGATTGTTCAGCACTGAGGTGAGCCATTCCGCCGTCTCCACAACCTCGTTGGCGCGGATTTTCCCGTCCGCGTCCGAATCCATCAGCTGCAGGGTGCGCTCGTCAATTTCAAGCCCCTTGACAGGACAGCTCAGCACGGTCCACATTTTCTGGTCCAGTTCCCCCAGATGGGCAATGTCGGCACCGGATTGGATGCTGACGCGCGTGGTTCCGCCCACATTAACAAATTTCCAGTCGTAGGCGTTGCCGCCCGCCACCTTCTTCAAAGCCTTGGTGATTTTTTTTGATGCCATAATATCTCTTTTTTATTGTCAGATCATTTGTTTTTTAAGTTCTTCGGTAAACCCGCCGATGCGCCCCATCTCCGCAGGGATGTCGATACCCTGCGGGCAATGTGATAGGCAGACTCCGCAACGGATGCAGTGGTCGGCCTGCCGCATACCCGGCACTTTGCGTCCGTACCCGACCAGGAAGGCCCTGCGTGCCTTGCGGTAAGAGGCGCTTCCGGTGTCAGCCACTACATTCCCCTCCCGCAGGCTCTTGTTATAATGGGAGAAAATCTCCGGAATGTCCAGGCCGTAGGGGCATGGCATGCAGTATTCGCAATGTGTGCATGGTATCTCCGGAAAACGGGCGAAAACGGTTGCGATGTCGGAGAGCATTGCCAGCTCGTCGTCGCTCAGCGGCCTGTGCGGGGAATAGGTGCGCAGGTTGTCCTGCAGATGCTCCATGTAGGTCATGCCGCTGAAGACGGAAAGTATGCCGGGCTGGTTGCCCGCAAAACGGAACGCCCATGATGCTGGGGATGACTGCGGCTCCCTTGCCTTCATCTGCCCCATGGCGAATTCGTTCACCTGCGCCAGACGGCCTCCAAGCAGCGGCTCCATCACAAAGGCGGGGATGCCACGTTTGGAGAGTTCTCCGTACAGGTATTCGGAATTTGTGTTGCGCGGATTGATTTCACGCGCATGTTTCCAATCCACATAGTTGTGCTGGATAAGGGCAACATCCCAATGGTAGCGGTCATGTTCGGAAAGCAGGCGGTCGAACACCTCCACATCGCCGTGGTGGGAGAATCCGAGGTTGCGTATCCGCCCCGCAGCACGCTCCTCCATAAGGAAATCAAGCATGCCGTTTTCGATAAAACGCCTTTCAAAAACCTGCATTCCGCTCAGTTCATGTCCCTCCAGATCCCTTCCTGGCATGCCGCAGCTGTGCAGCAGCAGAAAATCGAGATATTCCGTCCGCAGGGATTTCAGCGAATTGTAATAGATGGCCTTTGAGGCCTCAAGCCCCCACGTGTCAGGTGTGAAATTGGAGAGTTTGGTGGAGAGGTAGTAGCTGCTGCGCGGATAATCGGCCAGCACCTCCCCCATCACCGTTTCGGAACGCCCCTTGCAATAGGGCGGAGCGGTGTCAATCATGTTCAGGCCGTGGGCAAAGGCATAGGCAATCTGCTCCTTCACCGCCGCCACATCGATCTCTCCCTCCGTTTCGCGTGCGCTGCCCCCATTGACAATGGGCAGCCGCATGCTTCCGTAGCCCAGCAGCGAGACCTTGTCGCCCTTTGCATTGGTCCGGTAGGTCATCTTCCCCTCCGGCACCTCGCCCAAAGCCGCCGCCTCCGACGATTCGGGCTGTTTGCGTCCGCAGGCCGTGGCAAGCGCCGTGGCAGCCACTGCCGCAACTCCAACTTTCAGGAACTGCCTGCGCGTGATGTTTTTCCCCTCCGGGGTCTCCTTTTCAGATATGATTGTATGCCGGTTCTTGCTCATGACTTCAATTTTAAATGATACGGTGTGCGACATGCCCCTCCACATAGATGGCCGCGAAAGGACGTGCCGGACAATAATACTCACATGCACCGCAGCCGATGCAGCGTTCGGAGTCCACCGCCGGAACCATACGTCCGTTTTCCTGCCGGACCAGCTGTATGGCACCGGACGGGCAGTGGCCGGAACAGGCCTCGCAATGCACCCCGTCCCTGTTGGCGATGCAGTTTTCAGCCACCCAGACCGCATGTCCCGTCTGGATGGAGGACTTCTCCTCCACCGTCACACGATGTATGGCACCGGTTGGGCACAACTCCGAGCAACGGGTGCATTCCGGACGGCAGAACCCCTTTGTGAAATCAAGTTCGGGGGTCAGCATGGTGTCCAGTTTTGACGATGGTGTGAGCACCTTTTGCGGACAATTGCTCACGCAGAGCATACATGCGGTGCAGTGACGCTCAAAATGGCGGCAGTCCATTGAACCTGCCGGACGAACCGGATTGGAGCGCACCGGCCTTTTCTTCTCCTCTATCACCGCAAGCCCACCGTCCACCTTAAGGGAGGCCGACTCCAGGAGGGCGCCTCCGGCAACCAGTGCGGAGACCTTCAGGAAATCGCGCCGCGAACCGTCCGCAGGGGCGGAAGACTGCGGGTTTTTCACCTTTTTGCGCAAGCCGTAGCGGATGGCTCCGGCATGGCACTGCTCCAGACAGTCCATGCAGCCCACGCAGCGGCTGTAGTCAACAAGGCAGTTTCCGCTGTCCACGCAGGAGGCCTTGCAGTTTTTCTCGCAACGTCCGCAATGAACGCATTTCGTATTATCAATTATCGGTTTGAAAAGGGAGAACCGGGAGACGAAGCCCAGCACCGTCCCAACCGGGCAGATGGTGTTGCACCACATCCTGCCGCTCTTGAACGACCATGCCGCCACCACGACGAACGTCAGTGCCGCCACCACAAGGGCGGAAACCCCGACCGTCCTTACCTCAACAGGATAAAAGGCATAGCTGCCGAAATGCTCCGCCAAAGCTGCCAGGCCGTTGTTACCCCAGGCATACAGCGGGGCGAACAGCTGGGAGGCGATGCGCCCGTACGCGCTGTAAGGGGCGATAAGCATCACAAGGGAATGCACTCCTGCCAGCATCAGCAGCACAAAGAGGCAGAGAATGCCGTAGCGCAGCCACGTATGCGGTTTCCGGTAACGGAACCGCCCTTTTTTCACCTTGCCGCCCAACCAGGAAAAGACATCCTGCATCCCCCCCAACGGACAGATTACGGAGCAATACACCCGCCCGAAAAGCAAGGTCAGCATCAGCAGTCCCGCCACGATTACAAAATTGCACGCCAGCAATGCCGGCAGGAACTGAATTTTCGCCATCCATCCCAGCCAGAGTTGAACCATGCCGGTAAAATCCAAAAAAAGCAGTGTGATCCCTATGAAAAAGAGAACCGCAATAATAACCCTTATTTTCCGTAACATCTTATT
This sequence comes from uncultured Bacteroidota bacterium, assembly GCA_902774175.1. GTDB lineage: Bacteria > Bacteroidota > Bacteroidia > Bacteroidales > WCHB1-69 > UBA1195. The sequence goes on along the minus strand of CACYHG010000002.1, from coordinate 29,175 downwards.
GTCTATTAATTATTTTCAAAACAAGCCGGAAGCTCTCCGCCCCACCCTCTGTTTTGAATTTGCAAATATAAACATTTTTCGCATATGCTTTCACTGTTTCGCACGCAAAAAATCATTACTTTTGCACCGTTTTCAATAATAGGGATTTTTATGGGCAACTTGAAGAAACTGTTGGGAGAATCGGTCATTTACGGACTGAGCAGCATTATCGGGCGTTTCCTGAACTACCTGCTGGTGCCGCTGTACACCTACAAGATAGCCGCAGCCTCCGGCGGATACGGCATTGTCACCAACCTTTATGCATACACCGCGCTGCTGCTGGTGCTGCTCACCTTCGGAATGGAGACCACCTTTTTCTATTTTGCCAACAGGGAGAAGGACAAGTCCGGACAGATTTTCTCCACCGCCTTAGGCGCAGTCGGTACGGTCGCGCTGCTTTTCGTGGCCGCCTGCTTCATCTTCACAGGCCCGATAGCCTCCGCGCTGCACTACGAGGCGCATCCCGAATTCATCCGCATCATGGCCGCCGTGGTCGGACTGGACGCATTCCAGGCCATACTTTTCGCACGGCTCCGTTTCGAGCACCGCGCCTGGAAGTTCGCCATCCTCAAATTAGGCTTCATCATTTTCAACATCGGGCTTAACCTCTTCATTTTCCTGCTCGCCCCCGCCCTGGCGGAAAGCCATCCCGCCCTGATGGGCTGGTACCGTCCGGACTACCAGGTGGGCTATATTTTCATTGTCAATCTGATATGCACCGCTTCCGTCACATTCGGCTTCATTCCTGAGCTGAAGGGGCTTCGCCAAGGCATTGACTTCACACTGCTGAAACAGATGCTAAAATATACATGGCCGCTGCTGCTTATGGGGGTCATAGGCATACTGAACCAGGTGGCCGACAAAATATGCTACCGCTTCATCGTGCCCGGCAGCGAGGGTGAGGTGCAGCTTGGCATCTACGGCGCATGCGTCAAAATCGCAATGATCATGGCCATGATAACCCAGGCCTTCCGCTACGCCTACGAGCCGTTTGTCTTCGGAGGCAAAAAGGGAAAGGAAAGTCTGGCCGACCAGTCTGCCGTGATGAAGTATTTTGTGGTTTTCACCCTCTTCGCCTTTCTGGTGGTGGTGCTTTACATGGACATCTTCAAATATATCATCAAACGGGACTACTGGGAGGGGCTGCGGACCGTCCCCATCGTCATGATGGCGGAGATTTTCATGGGCATCTACTTCAACCTCTCATTCTGGTACAAGCAGGCGGAGAAGACCTGGTGGGGCGCAATATTCTCCGGCATCGGATGCGCCGCACTGCTGGCAATAAACTTCATCTTTGTCCCGAAGTACGGATATATGGCCTGCGCCTGGGGCGGCCTTGCAGGATACGGCATCTGCATGCTGCTCTCCTACTTCACCGCGCTGCGGCTCAAAAAGAATCCAACATACCAGCCATATATCGCCGACTATCCTGTGAAAGCCCTGCTCGGCTATTTCGCGCTGGCGCTCGCACTCTACGCGTGCAGCCTTTGGCTGCGCCCGGAAAAGGCAGGCTGGATGTTCGCCTTCAACACATTGCTGATGATTGTCTACCTCGCCGCCGTCGTCTGGAACGAAAGGGAACTGTTCCGCAGTCTGGTAGGTAGAAAACGGTAACCACATGTTTGTAGGGGAAACACTTTCACTCATTGTGGCCGCTGCATGGACGGTGACCGCGCTGTACGCAGAGGTCGGCTCCAAACGCATAGGATCGTTGCCATTCAACGCCGTCCGCATGAGCATGTCGCTTGTTTTCCTTGCACTGACGCTCTGGCTGACCATGGGTGTTCCTGTGCCGCGCTTTGCGGACAGTGCCACATGGATGTGGCTGCTTCTCTCCGGAGTGGTCGGATATGTGGTCGGGGATTACTTCCTGATGCAGGGATACATCATCATCGGATCGCGCTTCGGACAGCTCTTCATGACCCTTTCCGCACCGACAGCCGCCCTGCTCGGACGGATGTTCATCGGGGAGCAGATGCGTCCGACAGCCATTGCCGGCATGTTTGTCACACTGTGCGGCATAGCCATCTCCATCCTGTCGAAAAAGGAGGAACCGGCCGGCCGGGACAGGGATGTTTCCGCCTTCCGGCTCCGGCTCAAACTGCCGCGCAAGGGCATTTTCTGCGCCGCAATGGCCGGCATCTGCCAAGGGGCAGGACTTGTACTGAGCAAAATCGGGATGGCCAGCTATGATGCGGCGCTGCACATCCGGGGAATCTCCGCAGATGCAGTTCCTGAAGGGGCGCTGCTGCGAATTCCGCTCAAGATAAGCATTCCGTTCGCCTCCACCATGATGCGCGGCACCATCGGGCTGGCCGGATTCCTCCTGCTGCTGTTCCTGTTTTCAAAAGGGAGTGCCGCACCGCTACGTAAGGCATTGAAAGACCGCAAAGCGCTGAAATGCGCCTTCTGGTCGATGTTTTTCGGTCCATTTGTCGGGGTAAGCCTTTCGCTGATGGCGACGCTGTACACCGCCACAGGCATTGCACAGACCCTTTTCGCCCTGACGCCGGTGCTGATCATCGCCCCCGCCGCACTGATTTTCCACCAGAAGGTGACCCTGCGCGAGGTGATCGGAGCCGTCATAAGCGTAGGCGGAGTATGCCTGTTTTTCATTTAGCCTCTTTCACCTCTCAGACCAGATGCTGTTGTTTTTCACAACCCTTTTATTTCCTCCACTGGAATCCCCGTGGATTGGGCAATATTGCACATCGGTTCGTATTGCCATTTTAATATGCAGGGAACAGTCATGCGTCACATGAAATATTTGCTTTTTCATTTTGTTGCAAGTTTGCTATGATATCTTGATATAGCATAATATCCTCCACTTGGGTTATGGATGTTATGCGTTTGCCGCTATCCTTTGACGAACCGCCGCAATGGAATATTTTCTCACTGGCCGTTCCATGGTCTATGATAATGTATCGGTCATGAAAAATGCCACCATTTTTCTTCAATGTAATATCAACCTTCGGGTATTCATGTTGAAAATCATTGAATTCACTTCGATGGAGATTATGGTTCCTGTTATCGGTGAAAATGGTTATTTTTACGTTTTCCGCAACAGATTTGAGCAGCACCAAAGATTTCAACCCGATATAATCATCTATAATATAGACTGATTCCTTTGCTGAGGAATATATTTCATTGTATGCTATTGCAGCTTCCACTGTCTGACCGTTATAAAACAGATAGTCTTTTTTTATTTTCGGATCAGTGAAATCCCTGATGATAATTGAAATATCGTCATGTGTCACCATCTGTTGCCTGATTTGCATGATATCATTAGTATTTCGTTGGGTTTGAAGGGAAAGTTTTAACAATGCAGGGCTTTCCATCACATCCTGACTTTGGACTATGAAATCCTTCATCTGCTTGAAAAGACGAATCAGTGTCTTGCTCTGTTTCACGGCAAGGTCTCCTTTCAACACGGTCATCAGCATATAGATGCCCTGTTCGGTAAAAGCGTATGGAAGTTTGCGCGTACCGCCCCAACTTGATGTGAAATTTTTGCACATCAAGTTTTGAAATTCCTCAAATCCAACATCACTTGAACACCCCTGATGAGGTGTATTTTAGATGCTATAACATCTTCTGTGAGAAGTAACAACTCATTCTTTTCCATTTTTTAATCCAAAAAAATATTACGCTGCAAAAATACTCAAAATCGGGATACGAACTTCCGCTGCACGAAGAAAAAAAAGACTCCACGGCGCGGAAAAATCATTCCGCCGCCCGTACCCCTTCATCACCTCTCAGACCAGACACCGCTGCTGACCTTCCAGCGGCGGCCATCCTTTTTAAGCAGAACAAGCCGGTAAAGGGTATCCTCCCGCTGTGACGGTTCGCGCAGCAGAATCATACAGGAGGCGATTGCAGAAGTGTCGTTCAGATGTTCAACAGCAACGTCACGGACTCTGACACGCCGCTGCCGCAGGCGTTTCTTGTCATCCTGACGCAACTGGCCGGCAAAAACCGAGAAGTCCTCCTGCTGCGATACCGTCACATGGTTCCGCGCACGGACATAATCACCCGTCAGGTATGCCCTATAGAATTTTTTTACCGCCTGATCGGACGAACAGGCGGTAAAAAAAGTCATGAAAAAAATGAAAAAAATGAAAAAAATATTCCTTCGCATGCGCTTAAAAGACTTTAGCGCGATAGTCTGACAATTTGTACATCTTACGCAAAGTGGCGGTCAGGCCCTGCGACATCTGGTTTTGCGTCATCATCTTCTGACGCTCGACGTAACTGTTCAGTTTTTCGCTCCTGTCGCCTGCGGCCGACATGGCCTCCGGCTGTTTGAAGCTGACAGGGCAGAGCACGTAGACACCCATCTCACCTTTGCTGACCATCTGCTTGTTTGCTTCGGCCTGTCCGAACAATTTTCCGATAACCTCAGCCTCGGCACCGTAATGGCCAAGGTTCCTGTCTGCAAAACTCACGGACAGCGTGTCCACCTCAGCACCATACTTCGCGGCAATCTGACTCAGATCGGTGGTCTTGCTCATGGTCTCATCCAAAGATTTTTGCAGCATCTCGGCCTTCTTGTCCCTTCTGACCATTGTTTCCGCATACTGGCGCAACATGTCAAGCGGAGCATATCCGGCAGGATAAATATCCTTCAGTGCGGCCACCACAAACATATTTTCAAAGGAGAAGACATTGGAGACATCACCTTTTTTGGTATCCTTGTCATACGCCCAGCGCACAACTTCGCGCGAAGAGGAGGCGTCCAGACCAGGAACGGAATAGGAGGTTGCGGAGGCACGTTCAAAGGAGCGGCGGTTAAGTTTCTCCGCAGTCACCTTCTGGTCAAACTGCTCATAAGTGGAAGTGCCGTTGGCGAAATTGTTGGCGGCGCTTTCAATGTTGTCGATCGTTTCCGAAGAGGCGGAAATCTGCTTTCTGCCAATGGCCAGCTGAACCTTAGGCGAGAAAGGAGTGTTGGCATTCACCCGGAAAATGTAGGTTCCGATTGGATATTCCACCTTCACCACGCTGCCCGGCGCACGCATGTACAGCGTGTCAAAGAACATTTGGACCGGACTGCCGTCAACGAAGAAACGCTCCGCACTGCCGTCCGTCATCCAGAAACGCCCGGAATCCGGCAGCTGGGCCTGAGGAATGTCAGAACGGCGGGTGGCAACCTCATAGAAATCACCTCCGGCCAGCAGCTCCTGATAGGCGCTGTCGACAATTTTCTTGCTGGCAGACTCCTTACGCTGTGCGTTCTGCAGACCATGCTTGGAGACAAAAATCATGCTGACATTTATTGAATCGGGACGGATCTTGGCATTAAGCAGCTTGGCAAAATACCAGTAATCGGCGTCAATGAAAGGTTCGATGTAGGAACCGACAGGAATCCGGAAAGCAATGCTGTCCAGACCTGCGGGCAGCTGTCCCTGCTTGTAGTAGGTGCTGTCGTAACGGGAATCCACCATGCGGGAGATGAAGTTCCGAGGACTCTCAGCCGTCTTGAATTCCTCAAACTGTTCGCGGAAATCCTGCTCAATGGCAGTGAGGTCGGCGGCGGAAGGCTCGATCGGGAACATCACATACTCCAGGTTGCGCCATTCCTCATCCTGCTCGAAGCGGTATTTGTTCTCCTCATACCATTTTTCAATCTCCTTGTCGGAAACCGTCACCTTGTCATCCGAAACGGAAGAGTGGCTGTAGGGAACCTGTACAAGCAGAAGGTCCGCAGTGGTCTCCTCCTCGTCAAGGCTCATCTCGGCGAAAGCCTTCGGCAGGTATGCGCCCTTTGCCAGCAGTGTGAAGTACTTGTTGTTGAGTGCCTCCTTTTCAATGTAACGCTCCAAGTCCATATAGGCCTTAACAATGTTTGAATCATACTGGGACATGTTGTCCAGAAATCCCTGGGCCAGCTGGCTGTTGTAGTTTCCGCTTGCATCCGAAAAGAATCGGCGGGCATAGGAATTGGGATTATCTCCGGCCACAAGGTCGCGCAACTCATCCGACGTGACGGTGATGCCAAGCGCATTCATCTGGGAATAGAGCGTAACCGAATCCACAAGTTCATTGTAGATGTTGTCACGCAACTGGTATTCCTCCTCATGTGAGAGGGTCCCGCCGTTCTGCTGGCTGACCATGTCATGGTAATGATTGTATTTTTCATCGAACTCAAAATAGGAAATTTTCGATTTTCCCACTTTGATAAAGTTGCTGTAGATCTTGTTGCCGGGTTTCTTCAAATCACCAACTATAAAGGCGAGAAGTGCAAGTGCAACAATGGATAACAAAATCACAGAATGCTTTCTGATTCTTCCAATAACTGCCATTTTCCTTAACTGTTTTTTATTTTTTGGTCACATTTAAAACAAGGTGCAAAAGTAGACAATTTCCAGCTATCTTTTTTCATTTTCAAAAAAATATTTTCAACACCCCATCCTATCCCCTTTTTTATTACTTTTGCAATCTCAAATTTAACACAAGCGAACATGAAAAAAGTAATGATTATCGGAGCCGGCGGCGTGGGTGCCGTGGTGGCCCACAAATGCGCTTCCGTACCGGAAGTGTTTGAAGACATACTGTTAGCCAGCCGAACTAAGGAGAAATGCGACAAGATTGCCGCAGCCATCGGCAAGCCGAACCTGCACACCGCACAGATTGACGCGGACGATGTGCCCGCTCTTACCGCCCTCATCAGCGAATACAAGCCGGAAATCGTCATAAATGTGGCCCTGCCCTACCAGGACCTGCACATCATGGACGCCTGCCTCGCCACACGCACCAACTATCTGGACACAGCCAACTACGAGCCGCGCGACAAGGCCAAGTTCGAATACAGCTGGCAATGGGCATACCAGGACCGCTTCAAGGAGGCCGGAATCATGGCCGTACTCGGCTGCGGATTCGACCCGGGCGTCTCCGGTGTCTACACAGCCTATGCAGCCAAGCACCACTTTGACGAAATGCACTATCTCGACATTGTGGACTGCAACGCCGGTGACCACGGCAAGGCCTTCGCCACAAACTTCAACCCTGAAATCAACATCCGCGAAATAACCCAGCACGGGCGTTACTACGAAAACGGCAAGTGGGTTGAGACCGAACCGATGGAGATCCACAAGCCCATCAGCTACCCGAACATCGGGGAGCGTGAATCCTACCTGCTGTACCATGAGGAGCTGGAGTCCCTCACCAAGAATTTCCCCACAATCCGCCGCGCACGGTTCTGGATGACCTTCGGACAAAAATATATTAATGTATTAAATGTATTGCAGGAGGTGGGCATGACCTCAATCAAGCCCATCATGTACGAAGGCAAGGAGATTGTGCCGCTGCAGTTCCTCAAGGCGGTGCTGCCGGAACCCTCCACACTCGGCGAAAACTACAAGGGCGAAACCTCCATCGGCTGCCAGATCCGCGGCATAAAGGACGGCAAGGACCGCACCTGCTACATCTGGAACAACTGCAAACACGCCGAAGCCTACAAGGAGGTCGGAGCGCAGGCTGTCTCCTACACCACCGGCGTGCCGGCAATGATCGGCGCCAAGATGGTGATGACCGGAAAATGGGGCGGCAAAGGTGTCTTCAATGTCGAGGAGTTCGATCCGGATCCCTTCATGGATGACCTGAACCGCTACGGACTGCCGTGGAACGAACAGATTGACGAAGCTTTACCGGTTGAACAGTAGCATGAACGAAAGGCTGCACCTGCACAAGGGGGAGACCCGCATCCGGACTGTCATCTTCGATTTCGGCGGCGTACTGCTTAACCTTAACCCCGACAAATGCCGGAAGGCCTTCCATGACCTCGGCATCCACCAGATTGAGGAGTTCATAGACCGATACCGCCCAAAAGGTCTTTTCTTCGAGGCCGAATGCGGCAACATCGGCCAGGAGACATTCATAAGCGAGCTTCAGAAACTGGCGCCCCGCCCCACCACACGGGAGGAGATCATCGCCGCCTACACATCGTTCCTTATAGAACTGCCTCCACAAAAGCTGGAGCTGATCCGCCGCCTGCACAGCGGATGCGAGGTCTTCCTGCTCAGCAACATCAACGAGCTGTGCTATAATTTCTGCAAGGAGAGGTTCTTTGCACAACAGGGCTACCGGATGGAAGAATGCTTCAACCGGATGTACCTTTCATATCAGATGCGGATTTGCAAGCCGGACCCTGGCATATACGAAGCGATGCTCGCCGACTCCGGCCTGAATCCCGCAACCACCCTGTTTGTGGATGACAGCCGCGACAACACCGGGGTCGCGGACCGGTACGGCATAAACACATATCTGGCGCTTCCGGAAGAGGACTTCCACCCGCTGTTCGAATATCTGCGTCTCGTCTGACAACCCAAAGCCATGATTTTTGCAGACACACATACACATTTATATTTAAAAGAGTTCGACGAGGACCGCGAAGAGGTCTGGCAGCAGTGCCTCAATGCAGGTGTACGCCTCCTGTTCCTTCCGAACATAGACCTTTCGAGCATACGTCCGATGCTGGACTTCTGCGCCTCGCACCAGGGATGCCACCCGATGATGGGGCTTCACCCCAGCGAAGTCAACGGACAATTCAGGGAGACCCTCTCCATTATGCAGGAACAGATGGAAGGTGCTGATATCTCCGCTATCGGGGAGATCGGGATGGACCTGTACTGGGACAAGAGCTACGTGTCCGAACAACAGCAGGCTCTTCATGAGCAGCTTGAGATGGCCGTCACCAGGAAGTTGCCTGCCATCATCCACTGCCGCAAGGCATTTGCCGAGACATGGGAGGTGATAAAGGGCATCCGCGAACCGCTGAAAGGCATTTTCCACTGCTTCGCCGGCGACACCGCACAGGCACAAAAGGTGATTGGAAAGGGATTCATGATTGGCGTTGGAGGCACCGTCACTTACAAGAACTCCGGCATACAGGAGGTGGTGCGCAACATCCCGCTTGAACACATTGTATTGGAGACAGACTCCCCCTTCCTTACGCCGGTGCCGTTCCGCGGGCAACGAAACGCCAGTTATCACATTCCGATTATCGCACAAAGGGTGGCTGAGATAAAAAATATTCCCTTGGAAACCGTTGCCGAGGTAACGACAGACAACGCAAAAAGGCTGTTTGGCCTCAATACATGACACAAACATATCAGAAAATCAATCAGGAAACCCCTGTTGATTTTTTTTTGTGGAAAAAGCCGATTTGTATTGGGATTATGGCTACTTTTGCATATTCTTTTTGGCCGGAGGAAAGGCCGGAAAGGTTCAGGAGAGGTGTCCGAGTGGTCGAAGGAGCACGCCTGGAAAGTGTGTAAGTGCCAAAAGCGCTTCCAGGGTTCGAATCCCTGTCTCTCCGCCAGTATTTAGTAAAATTTTACGTATTCAGTTAATTAACGAAATTAAACCTAAACAGCGTTATGAAGAAAATCATTGCATTATTTGCGATCGCAGGTTGCTTAACCTTCGGAATGTCCAATGTTGTTATGGCCCAGGAGCAGAAGGCTCCCGCCAACGACACAACAGAAGAACAGGTGGATGCGGAAGAGGAAGAATCCGCTACTCCTGCTGAAGCCGCCAATGAAGAGGAAGTGGTGGAAGTGGCTAAACCCTTCAACCAGGTGTTGAAAGACAAATTCATCGAAGGAGGTCCCGGCTGGATGACCCCCATCCTGATTGTTCTCATTCTGGGTCTTGCCCTTGTGATCGAGCGCACCATCTACCTGAACCTCGCAACCACCAACACGAAGAAACTGTTGGAGGATCTTGAGGCTGCCATTTCCACCGGTGATGTGGAGAAGGCAAAGGATATCTGCCGCAACACCCGCGGACCTGTCGCGAGCGTCTTCTACCAGGGACTCCTCCGCTATGACAGCAACATCGATGAAATTGAGAAAGCGGTCGTCTCCTATGGCGGCGTGCAGACCGCCCGTCTCGAAACCAACATGTCCTGGCTGGCCTTCTGTATCGCAGTGGCCCCCTCGTTGGGATTCTTGGGTACGGTTGTAGGTATGGTGAAGGCATTTGACGATATCGAGCAGGCTGGAGACATCTCCCCGACCATCGTTGCCGGCGGTATGAAAGTGGCTCTGATCACCACCGTGACCGGTCTGATTGTGGCCATCATCCTCCAAGTCTTCTATTCCTACCTTATTTCCAAGGTGGACAGCCTTATGAACGATATGGAAGACTCCACCATCACCTTCATGGACATTGTTGTAAAATACAAAAAATAATTGAAGGCCGGACATTTCAAGGCTTTTGATTAATAAAGTTTTCACACTTTAATTTTTACAACCATGGAGAAAACAAAAAAATTAAGAACAATCTGCAACATCGCCCTGCTGGTGGTTGGTGTGCTGGCCGCTCTGGCCTGCCTCATCTTCGCCATGGGTGACAAAAGCAATACCGGGGCGCTGAGTTTCAGCATGACCCTGTTGTACATTCTGATTGGAGTTGCCATCGCCCTGATTCTCCTTTTCCTTATTCTCCAAGTGATTGGGGACAAGAAGAAACTTGTAAGGGTAGGCATACTGCTGCTGATTGGCATCGCCGTGGTGCTGTTCGCATATCTTTGCGCAAGTTCACAACTTACGGAAAAAGCCCAGGCTCTGGAAGTCAGCCCAACCATTTTCAAATGGTCAGGTGCGCTGATTAACATGACCTATATTCTTCTGTGCGGCGTTATTGCAGCCTTCTTCGGCACCATCATCTATTCCAAACTCAAAAAATAAGACATCATGGCAAGAGGAAAAACACCGGGATTGAACACAGGTTCAATGTCAGACATCTCTTTTCTGCTGCTGACTTTCTTCCTGCTGACCTCTTCCATCAACACGGACCAGGGTATCCAACGCAAACTTCCGCCTCCACCAAAAAAACAGACGGAAGACACCAAAGTCCACAAGAGGGACGTGCTGGTCGTTTTGGTCAACATGAATGACCAGATTATGGTCAACAGTGAATTCCTGCCAGATGTCAAAATGCTCAAAGACAAAACAAAGGAATTTATCGCCAACCCCGGCAACGATGAAACACTTTCTGAAAAGAAAAAAGTTTACATTCAGGAGCTTGGGTCGGAAGAGTCCGTTTCAAAAGGAGTGGTGTCACTGCAGAACGACAGGGGCACATCCTATGAGATGTACATTGCCGTGCAGAACCAGCTTACCGCCGCGTTCAACGAATTGAGGGACGAATTCTCCAACGCACGTTTCGGGAAAAACTTCAACAACTTGAACAACGCGCAGCGCAAGGGGGTGCAAAAGGTGATTCCAATAAACATCTCGGAAGCGGAACCTGTTAACTATGGAGGAAACAAATAATGGGTAGGTTTAAAAAAGAGGTCAGCAAATCGACACCGGACCTGAACATGGGGTCCATGTCTGACATCATCTTCATGTTCCTGTTCTTCTTCATGGTGATCACCACCATGCGCGAATCCTCATTGTTTGTCACAATCCATCTGCCACAAGCGACCGAAGTCCAGAAACTGGAAAAGAAATCGCTCGTTGCCAACATCAACATCGGGGAACCCAACTCGCAGTACGTGGCCAAATTGGGTCACGAACCACGAATCCAATTGAACGACCAGTTCGCGGAAGTGAGCGACATCGCCCAATTTGTTGAGGAGGAGAGGATGAGCCGCGATGAGGCAAGCCGCAACAAGATCACATGGTCCCTTAAAGTGGACAAAAAGGTCAAGATGGGGATTGTGACGGACGTCAAACAGGAGTTGCGTCATTCCAACGCATTTAAAGTAAACTATTCCAGCGCAAAAGGAAAACAATAATCCCTCCGCGCATCATGATTCAACACCGGCATTCCGCCGGTGTTTTTTTTTATCCCACCGCACCATTACAAACAAAAGCTTGTTTAAAATTTCCATTTCCTGAGTGTATCCGCCGCCACTATAAACAATTATTTTTGTACAATGAACGCCGAATAGACGGACATTAAAGACAAAATATATAGAATCAACCATTTAAGGACATCATACAGGAAATATAAGGAGAGACATGGCAAACCATTACATTCGTAACGAACAGGTCGCAAAAACAAAGACAAGGAAAACCAAGAAAAAAAGCGGCGCAACGGAGACAAAGAAGACAAAACGGAAAAAGAGGGACATCCAGGGCGGATTCGACTGGATCCACAACAGGAAACTGCAAATGACAGCAGGTTGGTTCCTGCTCTTCTTCACCATATTCCTGTTTGTCGCATTCTGTTCGTTCTTCAACACGCATTCCATGGACCTTACAATTGCCGACAGCAACCTGTTCAAGACCCTGCATAACGGAAAAACCAGCATGGAGATTGGGAACAAGATGGGTGTGCTCGGCCTCTACTTCTCATTCCTGTTCATCCGATACGGATTTGGAATTGCCTCGTTCGGTTTCCTGTTCCTGTTCGCATTATGGAGCGTCTACCTTATCTGGAAAAAGAGCCTGCTCCCCCTCTTCAAAACCTTTGCGGGCATCTGCCTCAGCATAATTTGGCTCTCCCTGCTTACAGGCTGGATGTTCGGGAAAAATGCAAGGACGGACTGGTTAGGCGGCGACATCGGGAACACATTGAGCGAGCACCTGATAAACGTAATGGGACACATCGGGTTCCTGCTGCTGGTGGTTTTCATGGCCATAGTCATGTTAGTGATATTCTTCGGAATGACATTCAGCCGCCAGCAGACATCTGAAGAGGAGCCGGAAGAGGAGAACGCAGAAGAGACAGATGACACGTCGGAAGAGGAGACGGAAATCAAGCCCCAAAAACCGAGTTTGGCGGCACGGGTAATAGGCCGAATAAAGGAAAAAAGGGAGATGGCAAGGGAAAAGGCATCGGAAAAAGCATCGGAAAACGAACCTCAAGACCCATTCAAAGGCCCCATCCGCATAGACCACTCCTACCCTCCGAAAACAGAACCTGCAGCCACTGAAACAGCTGCGGCAACACCCATTGAAGAGAAAAAGCCGGAGACGACCGTCACTGAAAAAACAATCGTAACCGCCCCCGCCAGACCGACCGTGATAACAGTCACAGAAATGGAAAAGGAGGCAGCGGCAACCGAAGAGGAGAAAAAAACGGATGTGCCGGATGGAACGGACGAATTTGAAATGGATGATTTGACTGAAGAGACCGAAGATTTTGCAGAAGATATGACAAAACCACGACGTCCGGGTCCGGATGCGACCGATGAGGAGAAGGAGAGGTATCTGGCCTCCCTTCCAAGGCTGGATCCCCGTGACGAACTTATCCATTATCAGTTCCCAAATCCGGATCTGCTGGAGGCCTATACCAACGCCAGCCGTTCCGAAGAGGAGCGGGAGCTGGAAATCATGAACAACAAGGTCCGCATCAAGAAAATCCTCTCCAACTTCGGGGTGGAGATCCAATCCATCAGCGCAATTGAAGGGCCTACGGTCACAATGTACGAAATAGTGCCCGCCCCCGGAGTCCGCATCAGCAGGATAAAAAATCTGGAGGATGACATAGCATTGAGCGTGGCCGCCATCGGCATCCGCATCATCGCCCCCATCCCGGGCAAAGGGACCGTCGGCATCGAGGTGCCAAACTCCCAACCCAAGATTGTGCCGATGCGGGAGATGGTCACATCCGAGAAGTTCCTCAATGCAAAGAAGATGGCGCTCCCGATCGCAATCGGGCGGACAATTTCGAACGAAGTGTTTGTCTTTGACCTTGCAAAGACCCCGCACGTGCTGATGGCCGGAGCAACCGGACAGGGCAAATCTGTCGGTCTGAACGCAGTGCTCACATCACTGCTCTACTACAAGCACCCGAGTGAGCTGAAGCTTGTTCTGGTGGATCCGAAAAAGGTGGAACTTACACTCTACTCAAAAATCGAACGCCACTATCTTGCCAAACTGCCGGATGCGGCCGACGCCATCATCACCGACACCTCCCAAGTTGTCCGGACGCTCAATTCGCTCTGCATCGAGATGGACAACCGCTACGAACTGCTCAAGAAGGCGCAATGCCGCAACATCATCGAATACAACGAAAAATTCTGCTCCAGACACCTGAATCCGGAGCACGGACACCGTTATCTGCCCTACATTGTCCTCATTTTTGACGAGTTCGCAGACTGCATAATGACGGCAGGACGTGAAGTGGAATCTCCGGTGGCAAGGTTGGCGCAATTGGCGCGCGCCATCGGCATACACCTGATTGTGGCGACCCAACGGCCCTCGGTGAACATCATCACAGGTGTAATCAAGGCAAACTTCCCCGCCCGCATCGCCTTCAGGGTCTCCTCCAGCGTCGATTCCCGCACCATCCTTGACACAAGCGGCGCCGAACGGCTGATCGGCAAGGGCGACATGCTTATCTCCTTGGGCGGCGAAGTGACCCGCATACAATGCGCACTGGTCGACACGCCTGAAATCGAACGGATTTGCGACTATATCGGGGAGCAGCACGCCTTCACCCACGCATACCTGCTGCCGGAAGTTCCGGAAGACACGGAAGAGAGCACGCAGACATCGGACGACGGGGAGATTGACAGCTGCTTTGCAGATGCGGCCCGTGTAGTGGTGTTAAGCGGACACGGCTCCACCTCGCTGCTGCAACGCAAACTCAAGCTGGGATATAACCGTGCCGGACGCGTCATGGACCAGCTGGAACGGGAAGGCATCGTCGGAGCGTTTGAAGGAAGCAAGGCACGTGAAGTTCTTATCAAAGACCCTGCCGTATTGGAAAACAAGCTTAAAGAGATGGGTTTGGCCTGATATATGCATATATGTATTAAAAACAAAGCATGGTCATCATGAAAAAACATCTGTTTGTATGTCTGCTGCTGTTTGCCGGGACATGTGCCATGGCCCAGCAGCCCCGTCCGGTAAGACCGGCGATAGCCGATTCGTCACAAACCATTCTGAAAAAGATGCAGCAGAAATGGATCGGGCTGCAAAGTTCAAAAATAAGCTTCACGCTCCAATCCTCCCAGGACGGTGCCAACAGCACCACCATCAAAGGGACACTTTGGACGCAGGGGAAATCCTACAAGCTGGAGATACCACAACAGACCATCTACTGCAATGGACAGACGGTATGGAACTACCTTCCTGAAAACAAGGAGGTGAGCATCTCTCCCTATGAGGAGGGCAGTCAGGATGTATCCATCAACCCTATACAAGCCATCGCCGCCTACGACAAATACTACCGTTCCGCATTCATACGCGAAACGGCTGAAAAAGGGATAATTGTACAGATAATAGACCTTTACCCGAAACAGGTGCAATCCTTTTACAAAATCCGTCTGGTAATCCGCAAGGACAAGATGCTGCCACTGCGTGCTGTCATCCACGAAAAAAACGGTGCCACCGACACATACTATTTTGATAATATCCTGTTGAACCCCACAATCAAAAGCGGTTTCTTCACATTCCGCACCGAAGATCACCCTGACGTGGAAGTTATTGACATGCGATAGATGATGAACAGGAGGTCGTTTCTTGCAAAAGGTGTCTGCTTGGCAATGGCAGTTTGCATTTCCGCCTGCTCCTCCACAAAAAACATGAAGGAGGGGGAATACCTGCTTGTAAAAAACGAAATCAGCTCCAACCGCAAGGATCTTCCTTCGGAAAACGAAATGCGCTATCTGATAAAACCGGATGCAAACCATCGTTTTCTCGGCATTTTGCCGCTAAGGGCAGCCATTTACCAGTCCATGCTGCCCAAACCTGACCGGAAGGACAGGAAATGGAGGCAATGGTTCCGCAACAATCTGGGAGAGGAGCCCAAACTTATGGACAGCGCTTCAGTGGAATACTCCTGCCAGCAGCTACGGCAATACCTGTATAACAAAGGCTTTTTTGAAACAACGGTCCAAAGTGAAATTCTGACCCACAGGAAGAAGGCGGTTGTCCGGTATATCATAACCGCAGAAGCGCCATACCTTCTTAACGAGCTGTCGTTACAGATTGGCGACACCGCCATTCACCACATTCTGACCAAAACACAAGAAAAAAGCCTGCTGAAAAAAGGGACGCCTTACGATGCAAACCTGTTGAAAGCCGAAAGAAACCGGATTGCAAACCTGCTGGCCGACAGCGGATACTACCTTTTCCGCCCGGAGCACATCGTCTACCACGTGGACAGCAACCTGAACAGCCACCGGTTTAACCTCACCATAAACATCGGGGAGGAAAACGCCGCCTCCCCCAATGGTGCACAAGCAATACAGCCCTTCCGCAAATATTATATAGGCAGCATAAACATACGGTGCTCCGCCACGGAGGACACCGCATTGGAAAACATCACCCATACGGAACAATATAAGAACAATCCTCCATACACATACACGCTGCAACTACAGAAAAAACTGCATTACAAGCCAAAGGCACTAACCTACCCGCTGTGCTTCCATCCTGAAAGCCGCTATTCAGCCGATGCTGCCAAAACAACCTACAACCTGTACAACAGCATGCAGAATTTCCGCTTTATACGCATCTCATACATGGCAACTGAGGAGAGCCGGAACAACCCGGAAGCGGACAGCGGATGGCTGCAATGCCAGATACAGCTGACCCCGTGGGAGAAACATACCCTGAACTTCGAGCTGCTGGGAAAAGACATCGGTTCCGACTACGGTGTCGGGGTTAACCTTAACCTGAAAAACCGGAATTTGTTCCACAGCGGCGAAATACAATATGACAACATTCTGTTTTCAACAGAATTCCAAAGAAACACCGACATCTCGGAAGCAAACGAAAAGGTGCCGATGTGGCGGTATCGCAACTTCGAACTGGGAGGTGAAATCGGCATACATTATCCGAAAATGATTTTCCCATGGAGCCAGAAGCTGATACCGAAAAAGTTTCAGGCACAGACACGTTTCGCATTCGGAAACTACTTCCAACAGCGGGACCATTACTCGCGATTCATCAGCAACATAGGTGCTGAATATGAGTGGAAACCCTCCAACAGGGCTTCACATATTCTGAAACTGCTTGACATCAGCATGGTGAAGATCTACGAGGACAGCATTTTCGACAGGAACCTTGCGGCATACAGCCAGCGTATCCGGGAAAAATACACCAACCACTTCCTTATGGGTGCCAATTACAAATTCCTGTACAACAATGCCAGCAGCGACAACCGGCAAAACTTCTACCGTCTGCGCATAAACCTGAACAGCTACGGCAACCTGCTGTACGGCATTTTTGCCATTTCCGGTGCCGAAAAAAACAGCAAGGGTCAATACACAATTGCCGGAACCCCCTTCACAAGCTTTGTCTCCGCCGATGTGGACTTCACCTACAACATCATGCTGTGGGAGCGCTCGTCGTTAGTTGCGCATACCGCCACAGGAATGGGACTGCCGACCTCCAACGCCTCCACCCTGCCCTTTGAACGGAGTTTTTATCTGGGAGGCACCAACAGCATGCGTGCCTGGAACCTGCGCGGGCTGGGACCTGGAAGCTACCACGGCACACTTTCAAACTTTGAGAGTTCCGGGGACATAAAGCTGGAATGCAACCTGGAGCTGCGCACTCCGATATACAAGAACTTTTTCTCCGCTGTCTTCCTGGACATGGGCAACATCTGGAACTTCCGCAAGAATTCGGAAATACCAAACGGCGAATTTGACCTCAACAGGTTTTACAAGGAGCTTGCCCTTGACGGCGGGGTGGGAATCCGTCTGGACATATCGTTTCTGGTGCTGCGCATGGATGTGGCCACGGCCCTGTACACTCCCTATCTTCCGGAAGGGGAACGCTGGAGGAATCAGGCTGTAAAATGGAATGATCTGCGATTCCGCTTCGGTATCGGCTACCCGTTCTGATTTTTTAAAAAAAAAATCGGTCACATATCAGGTTCATATCAGATTTATGATTATTTTTGCAAAATAATTAATTTGTATTAACATTATTTACACATTTTAAATAAAAAAGGTATGAAAAAACTTAACATCCTGCTGATTATGTTATGTTTCGTGGGATTCTGCCACGGACAGTCCGCATGGGACGGCACAACCAAAACGCCGGTGAAACCCAACGGGCTCAAATATGTTGTCACCACACCGGCACAGCTGGCATGGATTGCGGACGCCTGCGCCAATGACGAGGCCGCCCGTGAGTTTGAAGGTAAAGATGTGATCATTGACGCCGATCTGGATTTGGGGAACAAGGAATGGACCCCCATCGGGTCACTGGAACACCCTTTCAAAGGGCACTTCATCGGCAACAACCATAAAATCAAAAATCTGAAAATCAGCCAATCCAGCATGGATTATGTCGGACTGTTCGGTTACATCCAAGGCCAGTCCTCCATCCACGCAAAAGTGGACAGCATCTATGTGATCGGCAGCACCATCACCGGCGGCAACAATGTCGGTGTGCTTTGCGGAGGCGCTTTAAACACGGAATTCGCACACTGCGGCATCCAAACAGCCACCATCAATGGAGTGACAAAAGTTGGCGGTCTCATCGGCATGCTGAAGAATTCCACCGTTTTCATCTCCTATGCCAAGGGCATGACCATCACTGTCAGCCAAGAATGGGGCGGCCTGTTCGTGGGATACAACGACACCACCGTCCAAAGCACATTCAAAATCAGCAACTGCTATGCAAAAGGCAAAGTCACCTGCGCCAACCACGGCGGCGGTTTTGTCGGTTACAATGGGATTAAAGGGAACATCGAGCACTGCTACTGCATCATCCAATTCGCCGGCAAGGTTGCGGACTGCAAGAACCTCGGACTCTTCTGCTCCGTTAACGAGCACAATGCAAAACTGAACAACTGCGTATATAACAGCAACGTCAATGGCAACATGACCACGCTTCCGGTTCAGGAGAACCACAATGACATTGAGGAGCAGGTTGATGTCTGGAGCAGCACCAAGGACGGCATGACCGCACTGAACTTCTTCTCCAACTTCACCAGCGACCAGGGCGCACGTGACAAATGGAAACAGGATTTCGACCTGAAAGCGGGCACCGGCTTCGCAATCAACGAAGGCACCCCTATCCTGCTTTGGGAATATTATGCCAATGTCAGCGTGAAGGAGGCAAAGGAGGTGCAGCTTTCGGTCTATCCCAACCCGGTCCAGAACATTTTGTCCGTCAAGACTAACGCCAATGTGCTGAAACTGGAGATGATGGATCTGCTCGGAAAAACACTCATGGTGCAGGAAGAGACCGAATCGCTGGACATGAGCCAGTTCAGGGCTGGCATCTACCTGATCCGCATCACCACCGACCAGGGTACTGTGACACAAAAGGTCATTAAACAGTAATTTGAACAGAGAAAAAAGAAAGGTTCCTTCGGGAACCTTTTTTTTATGCCTTACGAACAAGTGCACCGATCTGTTCCCAGAATGCAGGATAGGATTTAGAGACAACCTCCGGATTATCGAAGGATACGGGTACAAAAGCGGAAAAAAGGTTGAGAGCCATCACAATGCGATGGTCCATAAAGCTGCGGAAACTGACAGGGCCGCATACAGGTGTGCCGGTCGGGACAACACGCAGGGAGCCGTCTGAAAAGGTGACATCGGCCCACGGTGAAAGATTTTCCCGCAAGGCCTCCACCCTGTCGCTCTCCTTGAGACGCAGATTTTCCACCCCGTCGAAACGGGACGGGATTCCCGAAAGGAGACAAAGCACGGCGAGCAGCGGCACCAAGTCAAGACAATTTCGAGCATCCAAACGGAAAGTGTCCGGAAGCAAAGGAGGAGCACATTTGATGACAAGTGCGCCATCGGCGGTAAGAACAGAGCGCAGCCCCCATGGTGCCAAAATCCGGCGGATACAGGTATCGCCCTGCCAGGGAGAATAGGTCAGGTTTTTCACCAGCAATGAGAAGGAATGCGGTTGCAATGCAGCCCATGCCCACCAGTAGGCGGCGGCTGACCAGTCGCCCTCCACACAAAATTCCTCCGGCAGCACCGGATTGTCTCCAGGAACATACCGGACCTCACCCTCTGTTGCAGTCACATGGAGCCCCAAAGCCTGCATCAGCCCGACAGTCATCCGCAGGTAGGATGCGGAGGCGGCATCCGGCGCATAACGGAAACTGACCTCCTTCCCAAATGCGGGTAATGAGAGCAGCAATGCTGATAGGAACTGGCTGCTCCCGCCAATATCCACAAATGCGGACTGCGGCTGCAAATCGGGATTCCCACTAATTTCAAGAGGCACAGAGCCCTCCTCCGGCATACGGATGTCCGCGCCCCAGCCGCGCAACAGCTCCACCAACGGAAGTATGGGACGCTGTCGGAGCCGTTCATCGCCGACAATCCGCCATGCGCCCTCCCTACCTGCAAGGAATGGCAGCAGAAAACGGAAAGCGGTACCGCAATTCCGCACATCCAGTTCCACAAGGCCACTCTTTCCTAAAGAACGGGAAATCCGATCCAGCAGGGATTGGAGCAGCCGTGTGTCCGCCGACTCTGAAAGACCGGTAAGGCGTAGTGACGGGAATGCCGTGTGTTGCAGCATCAGCAGTCGGTTGCTGACGCTCTTTGATGCCGGCACAGCCACAACAGGAATATGCTCATGAATTATCATGCTGCAAATGTCCGCAAAAAAGGGATACGAAACTTCACCGGAACCATTTTTTTCTTCATTGGATGCAATATCCCGGAAACAGGACGTTAATTGTATATGGACAAAAAAGAGACACGCGCACGCATACGCGCACTGAAAAAGGATTTTCCGGAAGCCGCCAAGAAAATGGAGGCCGCACGCATTTGGGAGGCCATGGAACGCGACCCGCTCTTCCTGCAAAGCAGATGCATTTTCATCTACTGGTCAATGCCTGACGAGGTCCCAACCCCCGATTTCATCCGCAAATGGCAGTTTGAAAAGCGGTTCGTTCTCCCTTGTGTGGTCGGGGACGAGCTGGAGCTGAAATATTTCCGTGGAGAAGAGGAGATGAAATCAGGCGAAAACTTCCAGATACCAGAACCTGTCGGGGAACCGCTGCAATCATACAATGAGATAGATCTGGCAATTGTGCCGGGCATGGCCTTCGATGCGCAACGGCACCGGTTGGGCAGAGGCAAAGGATATTACGACAAGACGTTATGTAACATCAAAGCACCGAAAATCGGGGTGTGCTTCAGCTTCCAGTATTTGGAGCAGGTACCGGTGGATGATTTCGACATCCCCATGGATGAGGTCATACACGGCTGAAGCCGCTACTTCGGCAGGCCGAACGCATCGGCAAGCTGCCGCATCTGCAGCCCTGACATGCCCTCCGGCTCAAAACCCATTGATCGGGCATCCTGATATATCTGCGCACTCTTGACCAATGTGTCGACCATATCGAAAGCCTCGGTGATGTTTTCACCTATTGCAAAGACACCATGTTTTTCCCATAGGACGACATCGTAGCCTTCGTCCAAGGTGCGGATGGTGGTTTCGGCCAGTTCAATGGAACCTGGCAGCATATATGGGACAATGCCCAAACCGCGCGGACAGAAGGCCCGAGTCTCCGGTATCATGCTCCAGAGCAGCTGCGTGAGCACATCCTTTTCCAGAAACGGCCGGTGATGGCTCATTGCAACCAATTCGGTCGGATGTGTATGCAGGGAGGCCTTATAGGACGAGCCCTTACCTATCAGATAGTTGTGCACGCTCAAATGTGCGGGCAGCTCCGATGTCGGCAGGACAACAGCATCTGCAATGATTTCATAATGGGCGGCATCCTCCGTAATCCGGATTATGGCACCGTTCTCCATCGGATGGCGGGCCAGGTCACGCATACGCCTGTTTGTTCCCTTGCAATAGAAATAACAGCCCTTAAGGTACGGCAGCTCCGTCCCTATCGGCCTCGGAGGCTCCAAAGCGGGCAGGGAGCGCATGTCACCGTCCGCATATTCAGTGATATTAAGGGTAAGGTTACCGCCGTTACGCTCGGCCCAACCCTTCTGCCAAAGGTGTCCGGCCACTTCAGCCGCCTGACAAATCGCCTGACAGAGCAAAGGATTATTATTCAAAATACTTTCCATTTCCACTCAATAATTTTCGCCGTAACGTTCCCTTGTGATTTGTGCCAGCGGCTTGCCACGGGTGTCCGGACAGCCGACAAATCCCACCACCAACGAGATGAGCAGCAGCGCAATCATACAATAGGCAGCCAGGGTGAAGCCTTCACCGTTTTCGCCATAGATGAAGGCAAAGAGTAGCCCCCAAACCGCCGAAAGGCCGCGTACCACAAAAAACATCAGCCCCTGGGCACCGGCACGGAACTTGGCGGGAAACAGTTCGGAGCCCCACAAAGCATAGAAAATCTGCACCGACATGCCCCCTTCAATGCCCCACAGGATGGTGAATAGCCAGAGCCCCGCGGTGCCGTTCACACCGACGGTGACAATAATGACCCATGCACTGAGGGCAAAGAGCAGCCCCAACACATAAATCAGTTTGTGGCCGGTCCTGTCGATGACCTTGGATAGCAGGAAGGTGACAAACACGATGATGGCCCATTGGATGCAGTTCATCCAGTTGGCCTGCTCGTTGCTGATGCCGCCCGCTGTCTCATAAATGTGGGGCTGGAAAAAGCCCAGCACCGAAGCCACAAGATTCCATGCCAGGTAAATGACCGCCAAAAAACATACGGTCCTGATTGCCTTTCTATTGGAAAACAACACTTTGAAGGCATGCCAAAGCCCCGTATCCTCGCCTTTGGCCTTGGCGGCATCCCGGCTGGCCCTCCATTCGCTGCTCTCCTCCAGCCGACGCTGCATGTTCCATGCGACAAACGCCACAAGCAGAAGCGAGAAAAAGACAATGCGCGAACTGAACACATTGACGGCCTCCTGCGGCATGGCGGCACCACCGATGGTGTGCGCAATGCCTTCGACCCAACCGAAGAGATAGCCGTCGGGAGCGAAGAACATGCCCAACAGAAGAATGATCATCGGCCCGAAGCCCCACGACATTTGTGAAATACAAATGTTGCGACCCCGATTGTTGTTTTCCGAACTCTCGGAAATATAGGTCCATGAGGCAGGAACGCCGATGCCGACGGATATGCCCGTCACAAGGAAACCTGCCAGCAGCATCGGAAAGCTGACGGAGAACATGATGAGCAGCACGCCCAACATATATACAAGCAGGTTGTAGGTATATATGAACTTGCGCCCGTACCTGTCGGCCAGGAATCCGCCGATTATGGCACCGAGTGCGGCACCGAGACAGTTGGCGCTGATAAAGTTGAGCCATCCAAGATGCACTTCGGTGAGACCAAGAAATTTCTGCCACAGCGTCAGGCCGCTGGCTCCGGCAACGATGGCCCCGGCATCCAGATAATTGGTCAGTGAGACGGCAATGGTGCTTTTCAGACTTCCTTTACTCATGGCTTATCTTTTTGAAGTTATCTCTTTTTCATATTGCTGGACACGTCCGATGAACTCCTCCCCGACCGGCACGCCGTTCTTCAGGTTGAAATAGTCATACACGGCACCGAAGGGCAGCGACTTCATCTCCTCCAGCAAGGCCAGCTTCTCGAAGCCCTGGCCGTTGTCCTCATATTGTCGCAGCAGCGGCAACGGCTCAAGGAGGGCCTGCAGCAGACACTTCTGCGTGGCGCGAGTGCCGATTAGGTAGGCTCCGATCCGGTTGATGGAGGCATCAAAGTAATCGAGGCCGATATGGGCACGGTGGAGCGCCTCTGCACGGACAATCTCCCTGAAGAGGTCAAGGGTCTGGTCGTTCATGAGTGTCACATGGTCGGAGTCCCAGCGGATGGGACGGCTCACATGCAGCATCAGTTCAGGCACATAAAGAAGCAGCGAAGGAATCATGTCGGAAACGTTTTCCGTAGGCTCGTAATGGCCTGTGTCAAGGGTATATATGACCTTGCGCGTGGCGCAGTAGCCGGCGTAGAAGTCATGCGAGCCGACGGTAAAGCTCTCCAGACCAATGCCGAAGAGTTTGGCCTCCACGCAGGATTTCATGTCCGGCAGCTTTTCAGCAAGAATCTCATCCAGGGATTCGGCCAGCAGTTCGCGGTATCGTTTGCGCTCCACCGTGAGGTCCTTCAGCCCGTCGTGCACCCAGATGTTCATGATGCAGGGGTCGTCCTGGGCCTTGCCCATGGCATCGGCAATGCGCCGGCAGCGTTTGGTGTGCTCTATCCAGAAGGCGCGGATGGCCGGGTCGGGGCTGGCGAGGCTCAAATCGCCGCTCTTGGGGTGACCGAAGGAGGTGGAATTGAAATCCAGTTTCATGTTAACAGACCGGCCCCAGTCTATCCAGCTTTGGAAATGTTCCACGCCCACCTGGTCACGGTCGACGAAGCGTCCGCCGAAGTCGCCATATATTTCGTGCAAATTGACACGCTGCGTCCCGGCAAGCAGCGAACTGACAAATTCAAGATCCGCGCGCACCTCATCAATGGTGCGGGCGCGGCCCGGATAGTTTCCTGTAGTCTGGATGCCGCCCGAAAGACCTGCCTGGCTTTCAAAACCCATCACATCGTCGGTCTGCCAGCAGTGCAGTGATATGGGAGTTTCCTCAAGAATGGCAATGGCCTTGTCCGTGTCAATGCCGATGGCGGCATATCGCTCCTTCGCCATTCCATAGGCGCTGCCTATCATTTCAGTTCTATTCATGATAGTTTTGATTTATATTATCTTGGTATCCAATTACAAAAATTCTCACGGCCATATCTTCCGCCTTTTATGGGTTGAATCTGCAAATGTACAAAGAAATAGGATGCGATTTCACCCGCCCTGTTATTTTTCAGAAAAAAAAAATCAATAGGTTATCAGCGTAGAGGGCAGTATCTTATCAGCCACCACGCAATCGCCTACAATATGGAAAATTACAGTCAGTCTCTTTTTCATGATGTGATATGTCTTCGCATGGGGATGATACCGTTTGGGCAACAACCAACAGCTTTCCGGTCTTACTGAAGCCAAATAACTTAATGTGGCCAATTCATCAAGCAATTGTTGGGTATATCGCTTCGCGTGTTCAGGACTGGAAACCTTAATGATGAATTCAGAAATTGTCGCAATATCAAACCAAACGATGTCTCTTAACACGACATGCTTTTCAATCATAACTTGCTTTCAACTGCGGCCATCAATTCTTTTCCAAATTCATCAAGTGAATAGTATTTTGGTGGTTTGTCCTCCGCAATGATTCGCATGTCGCGCTCAATGGATTGCAGCCAACTGGCACGCTCTTCGGCCGTCAGGTCGTCCTGCCTAGTGGCGGCAGGTTCGATGATGTTCTCTGTTTCAATGAATTGTTTTTCCATCTCTCTCGTATTTTAGTTTACAGCAAAAGTACTAAGTAACCAGATATTTTTTCCCTATTTGTGGAGAAAAAAAATTTTTTCCCCGGCAGTTACTGACAAAAAATGCCGGTATCCTGCATCCCAGATTTCTGGGTCGGCAGGTTGAAAACGCTCCAACGGCAGCTGCGCGGCCAGTTCTGAACGTAACCGTTCCAAGCTCAAACTGCTGTCGGCTGCGATGCGCTGCAGCATAACATTGCCCCAGGCGGTCGCCTCGGAGGGGCCAGCCACCACAGGACGGCCTATGCTGTCTGCAGTCCACCGGTTAAGCAGCCTGTTCTGACTGCCTCCGCCGATGATGTGAAGCACCTCCACCCTTTGCCCTGACAATTGTTCCAGTCCCTCCAAAACCTGCCGGTAGCGCAGGGCAAGGCTCTCGAAGATGCATCGGGCCAGCTCGCCGCGATTTTCCGGGACATGCTGCCCTGTACGGCGGCAATAGTCCATGATGGCCGCCTCCATATCATCCGGCATCGCGAAGTCCGGAGCGTCAGGGTCGATCAGACTGCGGAACGGCCCAGCCGTCTCCGCCGCCCCTATCCACTCGGAATACGGGACTTCAGGACATTTTTCCCGGCAACGCTCCAGCAGCCACATGCCGCAAATGTTCTTCAACACCCTGATGCTGCCGCAAACTCCGCCCTCGTTGGTAACGTTTAGCGAAGCGGCCTCCGCATTAATCAGAGGTTCTGTCGTTTCAATGCCCATGAGGGACCAGGTTCCGCTGCTAAGGTAGGCGAACCGTCCGGTGCAGGCCGGAACTGCCGCAACCGCCGATGCGGTGTCATGCTCCCCGACCGCAACGACCGGAACCGCCCCAAGGCCGGTAAATCTCTGCACATCCGGTGTCAATGTGCCGATTGTTTCACCAGGCGTCACAAACCGTCCGAAATTTTTCTCCGTCAGCCCGACGGTGGACAATATTTCCGGAGAGAGCCGTTTGCGCCGCGCATCCACAATCTGCGCTGTTGTGGCGATGGTATATTCGCAAACCTTCTCACCTGTCAGAAGGTAACCGAGCGCATCCGGAATGAAAAGCAGTTTTTCCGCATTGGTGAAAGCGGAATCACCACGTTGCGCCAAGGTGTGCATCTGGAACAGGGAGTTGAAATCCATAATCTGGATGCCGGTGGTTTCATAGGTCGCATCGCGGGAGTTCTCCGCAAAATAGCGGTCGGCGGCACCGGCAGTCTGCTGGTCGCGGTAGGCATAGGGCAGCCGCAGGAACCCGCCGTCGGAACCCACACAGACAAAATCGCAGCCCCAGGTGTCAACACCTATGGAATTAAGGCGGATCCCTTCTGAAGCAATGTTTTTCAGCCCCACCAGCACCTGGCGGTAGAGTTCGTAGATATCCCAATGGAGATGGTTCCCAACCGGTATAAGACGATTGGGGAAACGATGTATTTCCTTCAGGGCCAACTCCTTCTCCGATACGGTGGCAAGCATGACCCGGCCGGATGTGGCTCCCAAATCAATGGCGGCAAAGTATTGTTTTTCCATATCAGGCTTATCTTGTATTTAAAATCAGCGGCTGCCATATTTGAGGGCCTGTTGGTGGTCCTCCTCTGTCACATAGTAATAAATTGTTGTGTGATAGGAGTTCCTCTTCTGATGGCAGTTGTAATCGGAATAGGATTTGTATATGCTTTTGGGCAGGCTGTCATCCCTGCAGTATTGTATGCGGCTCCCGTCCTTGAACTCAATCGGGCAGAAACAGGGAGTGTTTGACAGGTATCTCTCAATATCGTCGTAGTCATAGCATTGGCCAAGTCTGTGCTGGTCTATCAAAGTGTATATTGCATTTGGCGGCAATTTGTAAATGGTGTCATACACAATTGTGTCCTGCGTATGATTGCACAGGTAGTAGTTGAAGACATGTCCGGGGTCGCATGCGCATAAAAGCAGGGTCAGCATTCCTAAAATCATCAGTCGGTGTCTCATATTAATTATTTTTTCCTATATAACGAATATTTTGCCGGAATATTACAGGCAAAGGATTTTTTTTCACAGGGATTCCCGTGGGGAAAATCCGTATCCCATTTTTTAGTATCTTTGCAAATTCAAATTCACACGCCCATGGAACAGACTATAGAAAGAAAATATCCCGTTGGAATCCAGACCTTTTCGGAGATACGGAAAGGCAATTACATCTATATTGACAAGACCGACCCAGACCTTTTCGGAGATACGGAAAGGCAATTACATCTATATTGACAAGACCGACCTTGTATGGCAGATGACAAAAAACAAGTATGTTTTCCTCAGCCGTCCGCGCAGGTTCGGCAAATCGCTGCTCACAACCACGCTGGACTCCTATTTCAAAGGGGAGAAAGAATTGTTCCAAGGGCTGAAAATCATGGAGCTGGAGAAGGAATGGAAAACCTATCCGGTGTTTCATGTTGATTTGAGCGTGGCGAAAGCCGAATCCACGGTGGAAGGGTTGCGCTCGGTGCTTTTCAGATTATTGGAGAACTACAAAAAGGAATTTGGCGAAGGGGCTTACGAGAATTCACCCGGCAGCCTGTTCAGCGGCATCATTCACCGTGCTTATGAAAAAACGGGGAAACAGGTTGCCGTAATCATTGACGAATACGACGCGCCGTTGCTGGACAAGCTGCACGAGAATGAACTGCTGGATGCGTTCCGCAATGTTATGCAGGAGTTCTTTGTACAGTTGAAGGCCAATGAGGCGATGATCCGCTTCTGCTTCATCACCGGAATCACAAAGTTCTCGCAGCTGAGCATCTTCTCCACCATCAACAACCTGAAGAACATCTCAATGCTTCCGCAATACTCCGCGCTATGCGGCATCACGGAACAGGAGCTTGTCACCGACATGGCTGAAGACATCCGGCAGATGGCTGAAGTGTTCGGTTGTTCGTTTGAAGAGATGCATTCCAAGTTGAAAGCGCAATACGACGGTTATCGGTTCTCCTCTAAAGCGGAGGAGGTATATAACCCGTTCAGCCTGATGAACGCATTCGGGGACAAGATGCTTTCCAACTACTGGTTCGAGAGCGGCACCCCCACATTCCTAATCCGGCAGATGCGGCATTTCCGCACCGACATAACCACGATGGAGCGCATTGAGGTTCCGGATTCGGCATTCGACCGTCCTCCGGAGGCCATGACTACAGCACTGCCTTTGTTGTACCAGAGCGGTTACCTCACCATCAAGGACTATGACAGGGATACACGTCTGTTTATGCTCTCCATCCCCAACATTGAGGTTAGGACAGGTCTGACGGAGGGACTGATTCCAGTCTACACCGGACTTGACGGTGCGGATGTGCAGGCAGGTTTTGCAGCCAAGTTATGGAAAGCTTTGAAACGTGAGGATATTGACACCGCCATGGAGGAGATGAAGGCCTTTCTGGCAGGCATCCCCTACGTGGAGGGCTTTCAGAAAAAGCTGGAGGAGGTGAAAAACTACGAAGGCTTTTATGAGTACACCTTCTGGCTAATATTCAACATGCTGAACGTCTATGCACGCACGCAGGTGAAGTGCAAGAATGGTCGCATTGACTTCGTGGTGCTTATGCCGGAGACCACCTGGGTGTTCGAGCTGAAGGTTAACGGCACGGCGCAGGAGGCCCTTGAACAGATCAACAGCAAGGGCTATGCAATCCCCTACCAGACCGAAGGCCGCCGCGTGGTGAAGGTAGGCGTGCAGTTCGCCCGCGACACCATGACCGTCGGGGAGTGGGTGGTGGAATAGATTCCACCAATCCACAGGGATTCCCGTGGAGGAGATCAAAGGGTTATGAAAAACAACAGGGCCGCGCCGTGGAGGCGTCGAGCCCTGTCGTAACATTCGTTTTTATTTCTTTTTGTCGAACAGGTAGTAAAGGGAGAATTCCAGATTGTTCAAACCCACTTCTGCCCTTAACTCATGGTTATAGCTTC
>CACYHG010000001.1 GCA_902774175.1 uncultured Bacteroidota bacterium | reverse complement strand
TTTTTACCTTGTCATTGCTGTGGTCTTTACTGTTGCCCTCATGTCGTTTGCCACTGTGGCTTTCGCGTTTGAAGGCGTGAATGTACGCATCGTGTGGGATGCTGATGCCGAGGAGTACTACTTCTCCGTGAACGACATAGTGCAGGTGCTGACGGAAAGTGCAGATCCAAAGGATTATATCAAGAAGATGCTCAAGCGCGACCCCGAACTGAAATCAAGGTGGGGGACAATTTGTCCCCCCACTCGAATGCGTGCTGTTGACGGGAAATTTTACAGGACTCGTGCCGCCACGCTGCAGGGTATTCTGCGTAATGACAACTAACTTTCAACTTTTAGCTGACTATAAATTCTAAACTATTAACTCTCAACTCTAAACTAATTAATGTTTCCACTTTAAAATAACAACACCCCCTAATACCTTTGGACTTCGCGGAGAAACTGTAACCCTGAAACATTTTTCATGAAAATTAATTATATTTATTATTTCAGGGTTGCAGAAATCCGCGTCCAACTTCGGACAATTCGTCCTGTTCGGGTAGGCTGATAACAAAAGGGTGGTTTTAAAGAAGGTTCATAGATGTAAGGTAAACGAGTGACCCATTGCTCTGCTTCAGTGTTGTTAATTTTTTGAAATAAAATTAAATGGATAAGAAATACCAGGTATTTGTAAGTTCCACCTATGAAGATCTTCAGGAAGAGCGGAGGGCGGTAATGGAGGTTTTAATCCAGATGAACTGCTTCCCGATAGGGATGGAGTATTTCAATGCTTCGGACGAGAGCCAGTGGGATGTAATCAAGAATTTGATAGAAGAATGCGATTATTATGTGCTCATTGTAGGAGGACGATATGGCACTATTGATGAGACTTCTGGGAAGAGCTATACGCAAAAAGAGTATGAGTATGCTGTATCTGTGGGCGTTCCCATTATCGCGTTTCTGCACAATGACATTTCATCGTTACCTAAAAGCAAGACCGAGTCTGATCCCGATGTTGAACAGAAACTTAATGATTTTTTGGGAAACGTAAAGAAGCGACTCTGCAAATTCTGGAGAAACGGAGATGATCTTGCCTCGCAAGTGGTGTTGAGTCTTAGCAATCTCATTAAGACGAAGCCGCGCATCGGATGGGTAAAAGGGGATCAGTCTGCTTCTTCAGAAGCAAATGCGGAAATCGTGAAGTTGCGTAAGGAAATTGATAACCTGACCAAAATAGTTCGTCAATATGATGAGAATGGACCAGAGGGGATTGAAAATCTGGCGCAAGGTGAGGATGAAATATCTGTATCCTTTTATTCTATCATGGATGATACGGAGGAAGTCATTTTCACTTGGAACGATCTTATTTCTTTATTAGCTCCCTTAATGATAGTGGAGTGCTCTGAAGTCAATCTAAAGAATGCCTTGGATGAGTATTTCAAAGTTCATTATAAAGATAGTTTTGGCTCATGGCTGATTTATGAAGACCATTTTCAGAACATCAAGGTTCAATTGCTGGCATTAGGACTCGTTCGTGAGAGTACCAGAACTCATTCCGCTACTGATACTAATATTTATTGGTCTCTTACGCCTTGGGGAAAGAATTCGCTTATGCGGTTGAAAGCAATAAAGAGAGACACAACTATCGCTGAAATTGCGGAAAAGAAAAAAAAACGAGTTTGAAAGACGTGTAAGCGAGGTGTTTTCAAGTGTTCAAATTTGAATCCACTTTAAAAAATTAACACACCACTGTACCGCAGTATTGCGAGGAGAAATGTGCATCACTGCATACATTTAAGGGGGTTCAAAATATTTAACCAAAGTTGCAGTTGAGAGTTGGACGAAGAAACGGGAATATAATTGGCGAAAGTTTGTGAAAAATCAGCTGTTTTCGCAAGATATATTTTTTATAAAATAATGATTTATATCTATTTAATATAAATAGATGCTATTTTAGTAGATGGAAAAGATAATAGGCAGGAAACGAGAATTGGAAAAACTTTCAGACTATATGCAGTCGGGACGAAGCGAGTTTGTGGCGGTATATGGGCGCAGACGTGTGGGCAAGACTTTCCTGATTCGCAGTTTCTTCAAGGACAAGTTTGACTTCTATGCCACAGGTGTCTGAATTAAAAAAATACCGTTGCGGTCTGGCGGTTTAATAACCTCGGCTGCCAGCTGCGACGAAACAGGAAAATAAGTTAATTTTAGAGGTTACCATAATTGAAATAGGTAACACCTTGAACTTAATCAAACATAAAAAACAATGATCAACGTTGGAATTATCGGATGCGGCTTCGTGGGTGGAGCTTTAAAGGATTGGTTGGAAAACAACAACCCGGAGTGCAAACTTTTCATCAGCGACCCTCCCAAGGGATATAATGATGATTTGAGCAATGTGGATATTGCATTCCTGCAGATTCATGTCCCTACGGAGGACGACGGCACGCAGGACCTCCGCCTGATGACGGAGCTGATCAAAAAGCTCCCGGATGTGCCTGTGTTTGTCCGCACCACCATTCTGCCCGGCACCAGCGACCGCCTTTCGCGCGAGACGGGACACAAGGTGCACTATATGCCCGAGTTCCTCACTGAGCGCACCCACATAGAGGATTTCAAGAAGCAGACAATGGTGTTCACTGGTGCACACGAACTGCTCACCAAGATTTTTGTGGGCAAAAAGTTCACCGTCATGACCCCGTTGGAGGCGGAGCTGACCAAGTACATGCACAATGTGTTCGGTGCCTATAAGGTCACCTACTTCAACGCCTGCCGCGAATACTGTGAGCAAATGGGTGCCGACTGGCGCAAGGTGCATACGGGCGTTCTGCTCTCGGGCTATATCAACGACACGCACACCTATGTGCCGGGTCCCGATGGCAAGTTCGGCTACGGTGGCAAGTGTTTCCCCAAGGATGTTAATGCTTTTGCTAAGATGACCGAAGGCACACCCCTCGGCACGCTGTTGGAGCATCTCCATGAGCTGAATGTGCATTTCAGGGGGGTGGAGGAACATATATAGGCCTAAGCCGTTTATGTCGTCACTTGCAGGGGATTGTGCAGATGGGATCTATGAACGGTGGATTTTGGGAAAACATAAATTGAAGTCCATAACAATGAAAACCATATTAATTACCGGCTCCGCTGGTTTCATCGGCGCCAACCTCGTCAAGCGTCTCTTACACGAGATGGCTGGTGGCACCCTTATAGGTCTCGACAACCTCAACAGCTACTACGACGTCTCCCTTAAAGAATACCGTCTCCGCGAATTGGAAACCGAAAGCTGCAGACACCAAGAGGTGAGTTACCGATTCATCAAAGGATCTATCGCAGACAGAGACCTCATCGACAAACTGTTCGAGGAATACAAGTTTGACATTGTTGTTAATCTGGCAGCTCAGGCGGGTGTGCGCTACAGCATTGAGAACCCCGATGCCTATATTGAGAGCAACATCATTGGGTTCTACAATATCCTGGAAGCCTGCCGCCGCAATCCCGTAGAGCATCTGGTGTATGCCAGCAGCTCCAGCGTCTATGGTGGCAACAAGAAAGTGCCGTTCAGTGTGGACGACCGTGTTGATAACCCCGTGAGCCTCTACGCCGCCACCAAGAAGAGCAACGAGCTGTTTGCCCACTGCTACAGCAAGCTCTACGACATCCCCACCACGGGCCTGCGCTTCTTCACCGTCTATGGCCCCGCCGGACGGCCCGACATGGCTTACTTCGGCTTCACCAACAAGCTCATCAAAGGCGAGACCATCCAGATCTACAACTACGGCAACTGCCGCCGCGACTTCACCTACGTGGACGACATCGTAGAAGGCATCGTGAGAGTGATGAAGAAAGCCCCCGAACGCAAGACGGGTGAAGATGGATTACCTATCCCACCTTATAAGATTTATAACATCGGCGGCGGCCAGCCCGAGAACCTCTTGGACTTTGTACAGACCCTGCAAGAGGAGCTGGTGCGTGCAGGCGTGCTGCCTCAGGACTATGACTTCGAGGCGCACAAGCAACTGGTTCCGATGCAACCCGGCGATGTGCCAACAACGTATGCTGATGCCACGGCCTTGGAGCGGGACTTTGGATTTACACCAAAGATAACATTACGAGAAGGGTTGAGGAAGTTTGCAGAGTGGTATAAGGAACACTACGGCTAACATACCAAAACGGATTTGACGGAGTAAATGATATTTGATGCCGGAAATAAAAAAGTGAGTGATCAGGAAGAGATATATAAACGTTTGGCTCAAATAATAGAAGAAGGAAGTGCTGGTTTCTTCTTTGGAGCGGGTATGTCGCAAAATGCTGGTATACCGGTGGTTCCGACAATTGTAAATAGTATTGTCTCATCATTGACTTTACCAGAAATCTATGCTAAAAGAATAATTGAACTAAAATACCCCTTTGAAGCATTTCTTGAGATACTTAATCGATATTCCCCTCTTGATAAGTTCCTTGAGATATTCAAGTTAGGCGAACCAACTGCTTTCCACCAATTGGTAAAGTTTTTAATTGGTAAAGGTTTGGTCTCTCAATTATTGACAACAAACTTTGACTTGCTGATAGAGAAAACAGACATTCCATCTCTCAATGTTGTCTATGACGAGAAAGAATTTCGTTTTCTTTCTTCCGAAAAGGTGAATTATATCAAGGTTCACGGCGGAATAAACAAAGCATCCACTATTAGAACCGTGATGAATACAATCGCCAAGAAACAAATGCGAGAGAGAAGGAAACAGGCGATTGACTTCTTTTTCAAACAAGCCAAGTTGAAAACGGTTTTTGTTTTTGGATATAGTTGTTCCGATAAACTTGACCTTACACCCTATATCAAAGCAGCTGCAGGTACAAACACAAAGATTGTTTTTGTCAATCACTCCCAAGGGGATGTGATCATAGATGATATAATAGGTGCAAATAACCCGTTTTCGAGGTACAAAGGCTTATTAGTCAATTGCAATACCGATGATCTTATTTGCTATTTGGCTGACTATTTTCGAGCTCCCGTCACTTACAGCCAGAGTCATGTCGAATTGAATGGTGCCCTTGATTACAGTGAACTTACGTTCTACAAGAAGGCTCTTTTTGGTGCTGGTTTGTTGTTTAGGAACGGGTGTTACAAAGAGGCGGCAGGACTTTTGCAGAACGCTATTAAATTCGATGGAGATAGCATATATCGAGTTGAAATGATTTCTTTTTTGTTTGAGATTTACCACAACATTCAGACGGGTTCTTCCAGGGCAATGGCGGATATTCTCCCAGAAGGCGTTACATTTAAGATGATGAAGGATGAGAAGGATAGGGCTTTGATGAGATTGGAAAAAGAGAGTAATGGGAAACTTCGTGAGGAGAGAATTGCAGGTCTAAAGACCCACTGGGGACATTTTTTGCTCAGCTGCAAGAAGTACGATGAAGCTATGCAATCATACGATGAAGCTTTAGATGTTTTTTTCAAAACATCAAATACTTACAGGGTTTATCAAAGTCATAACAATATTGCAAATACAATATTCACTCGTTGGAAGAATGGCGAATCTGAGCTGACAGGGGAAGAAGTATATCAAGAATGTTACACGAGGTGGCATAAGTGTTTGCTTTATTTCAGACAATCGGCCTATCCATTTGAGTATGAAATCTCGTGTGAAAACTTGGCCGAATTACTGTTGTATTTCAGGAGAAACCAAACCAGGCGCATAGAAAACTATCTCAACACGGCGAAAGAATTGTCAGAGTATTTAAACGACTTGACAGGAGTAGCGAACTGTGCTGAGTTAATGAGAAAATGTTTGCAGCCAAAGTCTGTGCTATCCGTGAAATCAGTGTGAGCCATCAAACAAATGATACTGATTAATTAAACAAACCAAACTTATAAACATATGATCAACATCGGTATCATCGGATGTGGCTTCGTAGGAGGAGCCCTCAAAGATTGGTTGGAACACAACAATCCTGAATGCAAATTGTTCATCAGCGACCCTCCAAAGGGATATAATGATGATTTGAGTAACATCGACATCGCTTTCTTGCAGATACATGTCCCCACTGAGGATGACGGCACACAGGATTTGCGTCTCATGAAGCAGCTGATCAGCAACCTTCCTGATGTGCCGGTGTTCGTCCGCACCACCATTCTGCCAGGTACCAGCGAGATGCTTTCGCGCGAGACGGGCCACAAGGTGCACTATATGCCCGAGTTCCTTACTGAGCGAACGCATATAGAGGACTTCAAGAAGCAAACGATGGTGTTTACCGGTGCGCATGATTTACTTACCAAGATTTTTGTCGGCAAGAAGTTCACGGTGATGACCCCGTTGGAGGCCGAGCTGACCAAGTATATGCACAATGTGTTCGGAGCCTACAAGGTGACCTACTTCAACGCCTGCCGTGAGTACTGCGAGCAGATGGGAGCCGACTGGCGCAAGGTGCATACCGGCATCCTTCTGTCGGGCTACATCAACGACACGCACACCTATGTCCATGGTCCCGATGGCAAGTTCGGCTACGGTGGCAAGTGCTTCCCCAAGGACGTCAACGCCTTCGCCAAGATGACCGAGGGCACGCCCCTCGGCACCCTGCTGGAGCACCTGCACGAGCTGAATGTGCATTTCAGGGGAGTGGAGGAGCATATTTAAGCAATAAGGATTTCTGGCAGCACAGGTGGAACAGAAGTTTGCAGTTCGATACTGCCTGCCAGAACAAAAAATCATCTTTACAGAGAAATTCGGTGAGTAGTTATTGGACTACTTTTAGGATGTATAAACGGTTTTGGGATTATGGCAAAAGATAGATTTAAGAGGGAAAAAACCCACGACACAAAAATGAAGACTGTAATATTACGTCTTGATTATTCTGGAGTGGCAGATAGTACAGAACTTGTAAAATGGTTTGATAAGCGCTTTCCAAGTGCCTTCAAAGAAAGGATAGAGCATCATAATCGTGAGTTTAATATCCAACTCAGAAAAGAAGATATTGAAACCATTAGTAAGACTTTGTCATTGCCAGTAAGCGTTATTGAGCGGGAGACAATCATGCGTTATCATAGAATGAAAGACGTTAATTGTGAGGTGATGCTTGATATTTCCAAATATTATCTTTGTATGACGCTCAAATGTGACAATAATTATGATGGATTAGATAATTATGTCTCTTGCTTTAAGGGTGCGATAACAACATTTAAAGACAATGTTCCTTATTTTTGCCCAAGGAGATTAGGTCTAAGAAAAGTACGCGTTGAAAGTAAACCTTCAATGCGGGATTTCGATAGTATATTTGAAGAGCACGTATATAAAATTCCTTCTTATGGTTTTGATAATTCATCTTTTCTCGCAACTGATTATGTGGATTGTTTTGAGATAAGCAATTTGAATAACCTTCGTTTTAATGTGCGTGGGAAAATGGATTATGTAAAAGGCGAATCAGGTAAAATGGAGTATAAATCTACTCTAGATATAGATGCATATTATCAGAGTGATGCCTTAGCCAATGCCAATATAAATGAATGGCTGACGTCAGCCAACTTGAAAGCCTTTGACGTTTATAAATACTGTATGAAAGAAAGTTATCTTGAAACTATTTCAGAATGATTGAAAATGCATCTATTGATGACTGCTGGAATCTTCGGTTGCGAATATATGTATTGGGCTACTATCGTGAAGGGGAGAGTATTCTTATAGTTCTTTACAATGCGTCTTCGCAGGTAGCACTCAAAACAATCCTTGTCGATTGTTATGAGAAAGATGGGTGTAATAGAATAGAAGATGCTATGAAGGATTTTAGTCTTAAAGAAAAGAAATTGGATTACGTTATATGGACGCATCCTGACAGGGATCACTCTGTGGGTTTTAAGACGATAACGTCAGATTACACCTCAAAAGATACGTTATACATTTTGCCGGAAGGGTTATCATTTTGGGAGGTATTAAATGATTTCGATAAGTTTAAGTCTTGGATTGCTATAACGACAAACAAGATGATAGGAAAGATGAATGTTGAAAGAGTTAATACTAGCAATCGCCGGGTCAGTCCACCTTCTTATGCCACTAACTTTATTGATGGCAGCCATGATGACGTATTATTCAGCATTGAAATTCTTACCCCATTTGCGAATCAGAATTTTCGTCACTTAGAATTTAATAAGACACATAAAGGAAACCATCTATCTATTTCTTTCATAATAAGATTAGGCGACCTGGGCTTCTTTTTTGGAGGTGACGTTGAGAATATGGCAATAGATTCAATTGACAGAAACAAATTGAATAATTTGTATTTTGTAAAAATACCGCATCACGGATCTGACACTTCAGATACTTTGCCTATCATTTTAAACGATTTAAAGCATGAAGATGAACCACCTGCAATTTTGTCAGTAACAACAGGTTATCATAAAGGGAAAAGTGATTTACCATTAGTGGAAGTTTTGGATTTGTATAAGGATAGCTCTTTCAGAATTCTGAAAACAGAGGATGATTTGCATACTAATGGGTATGGGATGTGGGCGTGCAATTTTGACCGGACAGCGGGCAATCCATGGTCTTACATAGGAAATGGCGATATTCAGGTATATTATTAGCCTCTATTATGGAACAGAAAACTATTGACTGCTATTGCTCTGTATGTAAACACCGAACCCACCATTTGGTATTGGGTGAAGGAGTGAATGTTTCACCCGATGAGGACTATTTCTATAGGGAGACTCTTCGTGTCGTGAAATGCTGTGGTTGCGACAATGTTTCCTTTGACAAGGAGATAGAGGATGAGAGCAACGTGCAATATAACCAGGAAGGATATGAAGAACTTGTAACAGAGCACATTTCGTATCCTATAAAGGAAAACAGTATTGAGCCGTTATATTCTTGGGATATACCTTCGTTGGTGAAGACCGCTTATAATGAGTCGGTAGATGCTTTGAACAACGGCAATCTCTTACTTGCTGCCATAGGATTCCGTGCTACTGTTGAGGCATTATGCCTTCAGAAGGGAATAGATACGGGAAAACTGGTAACAAAGATCAATAAACTTCGTGATAAAGGAATAATAACGACATCTGACTGCGAACGATTGCACGAGGCAAGGTTTATGGGAAATGAGTCAGCTCATCAAATAGAGAAACCTGACCGTGAACACGTAATGATGGTTTTGGAAGTTATCAACAACATCTTGAATAATCTTTATATCATAGATAAGAAGTTTAAAGAAGTCTTTGAATATCGCTTTAAGAACTACGATGATTTTCAGACCTTGGTTGAAGTTGGTGTTAACGAATGTTCAAAAGGTTATGAAGGAACCATCTATGCTTTTCTACCCGAAGAGCGAAAGTACAGAAAGGAAGATTTGGACAAATACGAGATAGAATTACAAAAGCGTATTTCTGAAAAGAAGTTCACCCGACTTTCAATATTACCAAGGAAAGAAGATAGCAAATATCGTCAAGGATACAGAGTAGAATAATAGTGGAAGCGAGTCAGCAGAACTTACGCGCATTCTGAAGACTATTGATTATGGTAGGTTACGTTTGGTTAAAACAACCATTAATCTTGAACCGTTCGCTCGACCAACGGTCGCTTGGCTTGTTCAAGAACCTTGAACCATAAGTATTGCGCAGGCAGAGCCGCTTGGGGCAGGGAGGGTCACCGCACAGCCTGAACTGCCCAAACACAAGGGGCGGGATTCCTGCTGGTCTCTCATAAGAAGTGCGTGAGTACAAAAGGTTCAATAATTCAGAGGGCCGCCTCCTTTATGAAAGACTAAACAGAAAAAACAAGGTAACGGTTGAAGCAAGTCAAAAACCTTTAACCGATATCCTATAAACTTTATATGACATGAAAGGAATAGTACTCGCCGGAGGCTCCGGCACGCGGCTTTACCCGATTACCAAGGGTGTAAGCAAACAGTTGTTGCCCATCTACGACAAGCCGATGGTGTATTATCCCATCAGTGCGTTGATGTTAACAAGGATTAGAGATATATTCGTTATCCCACATCGCGATATTCGGAAAACAACATATAAAAGATTAATTTTCAAATTTTTCGAAGAATTCTTAACCCGTTTTTACGGAATAGCAATGATTTACATTGTTAATACCAAAGATAATAATTCATAATCATGAAAATAGCTTTAATCAAAGAAACCAAGTCGCCCGTAGACAACCGCGTGGCCCTCGCCCCTAAGCAGGTGGCAGAATTTAACAAACTGTTTCCCCAGCATCAGATTGTGGTGCAGGCCAGCGACATCCGCGCTTTCTCCGATGAAGAGTATCGGGTCGAAGGCGTTGAGGTGCTGAATGATGTCAGCGATGCCGACATCCTCTTCGGTATCAAGGAGGCCAAAATTGACAGCCTGATACCGAACAAGCATTACTTTTTCTTTGGCCATATCGCCAAGATGCAGGAATACAACCGCCCTCTGTTGCAGGCTTTCATGCAGAAACATATTACTTTCTGCGATTACGAATACCTCGTTGACGACAACAACATCCGTGTTTGTGCCTTCGGTTGGTGGGCTGGCGTTGTTGGCGTTTACTATACATTACGTGGCTATGGATTGAAACACAAATTGTACGACTTGCCCAAGCCTGACCGTCGTTTCACGCTCACCCAGTTGTTGGAATCGTTGAAAGGTATTGAATTACCGAAAATAAAATTGTTTGTGACCGGCGCTGGCCGTGTTTCACAAGGCGCACAATATGTGTTGGATAACATCGGTGCCCACAAGTTGACGGAAGAAGTATATCTTGCCACGGACAAGGTTGATAAACTTTCCTATTGTTTTGCCGACGTGGACCGTTTGGTGAAACGAAAGGACGGTGGCAAGTTCTCATGGAATGATTTCACGCACAACGCCAAGGAATACGAAAGCGACTTCATGCGTTGGGCCAAGAAAACCGACGTGTTGGTGTGCGCTCATTTCTGGGGACCAGAGGCTCCAGTGTATCTGAGCGAGGAAGACTTGCGCAACAAGGATATGCGCATCCGCATGATTGGCGACGTGACTTGCGACATTAAGGGTAGCATCAAATCAACGGTACGTCCTGCCACGCACGATGATCCATACTATGACTACAATCCGATGACAGAGCATGATGAACCTGCTTTCTCATCACCCAACAACATCTCGGTGATGGCGGTAGACACCTGCCCGAACGCCTTGGCGATGGACACCAGTGCCTATTTTGGTGAAATGTTGGCCAAACATGTGTTTGAACCTTTGCTAAAGGGTGAACACTCAGACGTGATTGAACGCTCTATGATTCTGAAAGACGGCCAACTAACACCGAGGTTTGCCTACTTGAAGGATTTTGCGGAAGGCAAGTAAGAATAATAGAGAGACAAAATGTTACCAACAGGCACAATGACTTTGACTAGGGCTGCTTTTGGCCTCTACTTCTGGCTTCTGGCAGCTTACCGAAAAGCTTGAGAGCTTCATTCTATCATTGAGCTGTCAATAGCCAGTGGCCAGCAGCCAATAGCCAAATCTATTGTCGAAAAAGTCCCATATCAACACAATATATCATTTGATTCTAAACGAACGTCTGGGTCGTGTCCGTTGCGGGAAGCAATGTTTATATGTAGTTTTGCAAACAGATTAAACCGAAGAGAAGTATGAATGTTCAGTTTGATAAGGAAAAGTCACTTAATGCATTGCTTTATGTGGCCAACCGTGTGCAACGCAAGGATTTCCATAAGATATTCAAGATTATATATTTCGCCGATCGTCAACATTTGGCCGATTGGGGGCGTCCTATCACGGGCGACACTTATATCGCCATGGAGGCAGGCCCTGTGCCTTCGCGGCTTTACGACATGCTGAAGATTGTTCGCGGCGACTCTTATCTGCCTGACATGGAGGGTTTAGGTAAGTATTTCCAGGTAGAGAACTGGATGTACGTGCGTCCATTGCAAGATGCAGACCTTAACAAACTCTCTGCCAGTGAGCAGGAGGCCATGTCAGAGGCCATCGAAAAATATGCTACTCTCTCATACGATGAGATTAAGGAAAAGTCACACGATGTGGCATGGCGTTGCACCGCTCGCGATTTTTCCATCAGTTGGGACAATATCGCCCGCGAGGCCGGGCTGGACGAAGTGGAGGTGGCCTGTCTTCGGGATTATAGCACCATGCATCCTTTACCGGAGTGCGATATGACACCCGAAGAGCTGTACGACGCCATTGAGAAGGAGATAGATTACATCTACGCACAAGACTGATATGAAATATGTCATAAAGCCTCGTGCTGCAAGAAAGATTTATACGTTTTATGGCAATGTTGCAAAAAAGTATCGCCACACTTACGATAAAGCTGATTACAAACGTAACGTTCATGATGCGCTAATGTCTATTTACAACATTGAGGGAACACTCTTGCGTCGCGAACCTAAGTTGAAACGTTGGGCAAAATATCATATGGCCAATACCGACAAATGGTACTTTGCTTACACCTTCGATGGCGAAACCGTCAATGTCGTGGATGCTTGCCACGCCCAAAACATGCACGATTGAGGAATTACTATCCGTGCAATTCGTGCAGTCTGTGCAGCAAAGAGAAATGAACAACAAGCTCTGCCATCATGGTCTCGCCTCAGCGTATCATCGCCAGCGGTAACTTGACCGTTGATGAGATGAACAGCTTTTTTGGAAAGAAGTGACTTTCTTGTTGAAACTCCAGTAAAATGAATTCTCCAACAATCCAACAACAATACCTCGCCAATTTGCATGACAACTTTGTGACTTATGTTAATCAAATGTTGTCCGTGGTTGCGACACTTGAATTGTATAACTACTAAACATTGTTTTTTTTAACCCTATATACATCGTTTTACTTTATTTTTTAATAATTACTTAAAAAACTAGTAGTTATATGCCACAAACCCTCAAACCTGCTCCCAAATTACTCCTTTACCAAGTCTCCATCATTCTATATGACAAACATAATACATAGCACCAGTTTAACGGATCAAGTTCCTTCCAGTCGTGACAATCGTATCGACTCCATCAAAGGACTATTAATACTTTGTTTTAAGACATATTATTGACACTAATAAATAAAGAAACTGGCTTATCCATAGTTTCCCTAATACTTTTTCAAAATGAAAACCATCCTCACCTTCGGTGTCTACGATATGCTCCATATCGGGCACATCTTGCTTTTCAAGCATATAAAGGAGCAGTTTCCCGACCAGGATTGTAAGCTCATCGTGGCCGTGCAGGACAGCGACAGCATACTGAAATACAAACCTGGCACCAAGATGGTCTATTCCACCGAGGAGCGCATGTTCATGGTAAGTGCCATACGTTGGGTGGATGAAGTGGTAACCTATAACGATGTGGATTTGGATATACAGCATATTGATTTCGATGTCTTCGCCAAAGGTCCCGACCAGCAACATGCCGGTTTCCAAAGGGCCGTTGCTTGGTGTGAGGCCAATGGCAAGCAGGTGGTAATTATCCCTAGGACGGAAGGCATTTCTTCGACGATGTTGAGGGAGTATAGTAAGATCAAGTAATATGGCTAAACAAAAAAGCTTAAAGCAAAAGGCTGCTGCGGGTATGGTCTGGACGGCATTCCAGAAATATTCGCACATGGTTATTCAGTTCATCTCTGGAATCATCTTGGCACGATTGCTTACTCCATACGACTATGGATGCATTGGTATGCTTTCAATTTTTATGGTGTTAGCAGAAGCGTTTATTGACGGTGGTTTCGGATCTGCTTTAATACAAAAGAAACAACCCACTCAAGTAGATTATTCTACCATTTTTTGGTGGAATATCGCTATGGCGGTTGTGTTGTATGCTATATTGTTTCTTTGTGCACCTTTAATTTCTCGGTTTTATAACATCCTTTTATTGAGTGATGTGTTGCGTGTGCAGGCATTGGTTTTGTTTATCTATGCTTTGAATATTATCCAAAGGAACCAACTCAGAAAGAAATTAAACTTTAAATTATTATCCATTGTTTCGATAACCACTTCCATCATTGCACTATGTATAACTATTTTCATGGCATATAAAGGTTTTGGAGTATGGGCGTTAGTAGTTCAAAATCTTATAGCTGCCGCTATTCCTTCTTTAGTGTTTTGGTTCTATGTTAAATGGAGACCTATATGGGTTTTTTCATGGAAATCTTTTAAGGAATTGTTTGGTTTTGGCTTTTATATGTTTTTGGGGCATCTTCTTAATCAGTTTGGCCAGAAAATACAAGGCTTGTTGATAGGAAAAATATATAATCCCGCAACAATGGGCTATTATTCAAAAGCTGAAGGAACAGAAAAGTTGGCTTCTCATAGTATTTCTAGTATTATGACCTCAATAACATATCCCTTATTT
The DNA here is from genome assembly GCA_902774175.1 of uncultured Bacteroidota bacterium. Lineage (GTDB taxonomy): Bacteria > Bacteroidota > Bacteroidia > Bacteroidales > WCHB1-69 > UBA1195. The sequence goes on along the minus strand of CACYHG010000001.1, from coordinate 104,272 downwards.
GCTGAAGTACAAGACAACAAAGAGGAGTTGGGTAATATTATAAAAAGGATAACGATGACGTTAGCTTATATTACTTTTCCATTGATGTTTATCTTGTTGTTATGTGCAAAACCAATTTTTGTATTGCTTTATTCCGATAGATGGTTGCAAAGTGTGCCGTATTTTCAGGTCCTATGTATAGCAGGGTTGGCTGGATGTTTACAATCTGTTAATTTACAATCAATAGCAGCAATAGGTAAAAGTAAGGTTTTGTTTTGGTGGACTTTATTTAAACGGATTGTTGGTATAGGCGCAGTTGTACTGGGTCTGGCCTTGTTTGGCATAAAAGGGTTGCTGGCTGGAGTTGTTTTTAATTATTGGTTTTCATGGTTTGTCAATATAGGTCTGGTATCAAAGCATGTAGGTTACAAATGGAACAAACAGATTGCAGATTTACTTCCCATAACAATAGCTTCGGTATTAGCGGCCTTGGTTAGTTATGGCATTGGTTATTTGCTTCATTTGGATATGTATCCTGATGGCATTGTTAAGTTGCTTGTTTATGTGATAATATATCTAGGCTGGTCTTTTGTTTTTAAGCCAGAAGCATACACATATTTTCTAACTATCATACCTTTAAAATTTAAGTTTTGGGAGAAAAGAAAAAATCAAAATAATATACAATGAAAATAGCTTTAATTAAAGAAACCAAGACCCCGGTGGACAACCGTGTGGCTTTGTCGCCCAAGCAAGTGGCGGAACTGAACAAGAGATTTCCCCAACACGAAATCGTAGTTCAAGCCAGTGACATTCGCGCTTTTTCAGATGACGAATACCGTGCTGAGGGCGCGCGTGTTGTGGACAATGTCGAAGACTGCGACATTTTGTTTGGTATTAAAGAGGCCAAAATAGAAAGCCTGATCTCGAACAAGCATTACTTCTTCTTTGGCCATATCGCCAAGATGCAGGAATACAACCGTCCTCTGTTGCAGGCATTCATGCAGAAGCATATCACCTTCTGTGATTATGAATACCTTGTTGACGACAACAACATCCGTGTTTGTGCCTTCGGTTGGTGGGCCGGTGTGGTTGGCGTTTACTATACACTACGAGGCTATGGCTTGAAACACAAATTGTACGAATTGCCCAAGCCTGACCGTCGTTTCACGCTCACCCAGTTGTTGGAATCGTTGAAGGGTATTGAATTACCGAAAATAAAATTGTTTGTGACCGGTGCTGGCCGTGTTTCACAGGGCGCACAGCACGTGTTGGAAAACATAGGAGCCCACAAGATGACGGAAGAGGAATATCTTTCTGATGCACCCATTAATACCTTATCTTATTGCGTGGCCGATGTAGACCGCTTGGTGAAACGCAAAGACGGAGCCGCTTTTTCGTGGAACGACTTCACGCACAATGCCAAGGAATATGAAAGCAATTTCATGCGCTGGGCGAAGAAAACCGATGTGTTGGTATGTGCCCATTTCTGGGGACCAGAGGCACCTGTCTATTTGAGTGAAGATGATTTACGCAACCCCGATATGCGGATACGCATGATTGGTGATGTGACTTGCGACATTAAAGGTAGTGTGAAGTCTACAGTTCGTCCTGCCACACATGATGACCCGTATTATGACTACAATCCGATGACGGAACAGGACGAGCCAGCTTTCACATCCAAGAACAATATCACAGTAATGGCGGTGGATACTTGCCCCAACGCCCTGGTCATGGACACTAGTGCCTATTTTGGCGAAATGTTGACGAAGCATGTGTTTGAGCCATTATTGAAGGGAGAGCCATCTGAGGTCATCAACCGTTCAATGATATTGAAAGAAGGTGTCTTGACACCGAGATTTGATTATTTGACCGATTTTGCGAAAGGTAAATAATAATATGACAAAGATTATACTTAATGCGGACGATTTTGGGAAAAGTCCAGAGCGAAATCGGGCTATTGATGATGCTTTTAAGCAAGGCTTAATTTGCTCTGCAGGCTTGATAGTGACTGGCAAGCATTTAATAGAAGCTGTAGGTTTTATTAACAATGGAGGATATGTCGAAAACGTCCATCTGCATTTGAATTTGTCAGCAAACTTATTGCATGAAGACTCGGATGATACTCCACTTACGGGAACCATGAAAAAGGATCCATTTTTCTGTAAGAACGGGAAATTCAAGCCTTATAAAGGTTTGCCGAGAAGATTGTTAAGCATTGTAAAATGGGAAACGGTTTACAATGAATTGGTTGCCCAATATGATAAATTCATTGAGGTGACAGAAGGTAAGGCTGATTATCGGCATATTGACTTTCATTTGTGGTATAATTTGACATGGCCTGTTTCAGTGGCACTTCGTCGTTTTACAAAAAAATATAGTATTGAGTCTGTTCGATATATAGGAATGCATCAAGTTAATAATAGAAGAAACAAGTTGTATTGGAAACTCAGCCAAAGTCCTAAGGTAAAATATATCCCGTCCACTAATATTGATTATTATTTGTCAAAGAATAATTTGTTTTTGGGTTTTGATATTGTTGAGTTGTATTGTCATCCTAACTACAAAGAGAACGTTTTCCTTGATGATAGCCCATCCTATTTGAAACACGATAGACAACCCTTGTTAAAGCAAATGCAACTGCTAAAGGATCATGGTGTGTCTGAATTTATCTCCTGGAAAGACATCAAGAATAATTATTAAATAGAAACACTTGAAATGAAAATTTTTTTTGCTGGAGACTTTTGCTCAAAACCATCAGCTTCAAAAATCACAGTGTCGGAAGAATTAAAGGAAATAATTAATTCATGCGATTTGAAGGTGATTAATTTTGAAGTGCCCTTGAAACCTGATATCACATTGCCACCTCAAGGACGGGAAAGATTTTTCCAGAATGACGATGTGCCGGATTTCCTTCGTTCAATAGGGTTTAATCTTTTCCAATTAGCCAATAATCATGCTTTTGATTGGGGTGAAGAAGGTTTTAAGAAAACCAAGGCCGCATTGGGAGATGCCTCTTTTGGGGCTGGCACGTATGAAGAAGCATATAAGGTGAAGGTTGTTGAAGTAAATGGAATGAAGATTGGCTTTATGGCTTTGTCTTTTGCTGCCTACACAGGTGTTTTCGATGATGTGACAAATCATAAAGGACTCGGCTGTGCATACGTCAACGATTTAAAAGTGAATCACGTCATCTTGGATGCTAAAAAACAGGTTGACTATCTTTTCATTTTGCCTCATGAAGGAATAGAATATGTAGATGTCCCTATGCCAGATACGATAGCTAAATATAGGGATTTTATTGATTTTGGGGCTGATGGTGTCATTGCCGCTCACCCTCATTGTCCTCAAGGATGGGAATCCTATAAAGGAAAACCAATATTTTATAGTTTGGGCAATTTCCTCTTCAATAGCAAAGAAGGTTATGACTATCGAGCTTGGAACCGTCCTCATTGGTATGAAGGTCGATGTGTGATATTAACCATTGAATCTGGAGAGCTGCACTGGGAAGTAATCAACACAAGGAATCGCGATAATTTGGCCATAGAACTTGATAAGAGTGAGGAGAGTGTATCACATAATAGAACTATATGTGAATACCTAGTTGATGAAAAGAAGTATTGGAAATATTTTAAGGAAATCGGAGAAAAATTTGGTTATGGGAAAGAAATGCGTTTTATCGACACTTCATTTCACCAACAGCATCTTTGGGAATCGACCAAAATATTGGTTAGATGTTGGTTTAATAGAGTTTTGAAGAAAAAGTATTCAAAAGACCAATCACTTGTGCGATTGTTTAAGCATGATGCTCGTAGAAGCCTTCTGACTTGGGCGATGATTAAAATAAATGAAAAACAATAATATTACTAGTTATGGACATTCTTAAATTTGCAAAACGTTTTGTCAGTAAACTTGATTACAGACATGATTTAAGAACGTGGGAAAAAAAGATTACGGATAATTATAAGCTTTTGGAAGACAAACGAAAGCTTTCTAAAGAACAGAAAAAGGAGGTTCAAGATTTTTATAAAGATATGATTGGTAGGGAGGTGCCTCTCTATAGCCATGAGTACTTTTATTCGCGGACTGGTTATTTCACAAAAGAATATGTACCAACAAACCTGTATCATTGCGAGTTGATCAGAAAGGCTAATTATTTCCCGTACATGTATGTCTATTCAGACAAGAATATGCATGATATTTTACTTGAAAAAGAAAATACTGCTCATGTTATTCTGAAAAACATGAACGGGTATTATTTTTATGAAGGGAAACCCGTGTTGGAAAATGAAGCTATCTCGTTGTGCAATAATTTGGAAAAGGTTGTCATAAAACCCTCGCTACATTCCAAAGGTAAAGGGGTTCAAGTTATTAGTGTAAAAAATGGAATAACCAGCGTTGACAATTTAACCATCGGACAATTGTTCAAACAATATAAAAAGAACTTCATCATCCAAGAGTGTATTAAGCAACACGAAAAGATGGCAGCTTTAAATCCCACTTCGGTTAATACAATACGCGTTCTATCATATCATTCCACTTCTGAAGTGTTAATTGTTTATGCAGTCGTTCGAATCGGTAGAAAAGGAAAGGTCATCGACAATCAATGTGCCGGTGGTATTAGTACAACAATTACAGAAGACGGAAAACTGGGTAAGGTGGCTTTTGGTGGTTATAATGAAGATAACATATTGCAAACAGATTCGGGCGTTGTCTTGGAAGGATACGAGATTCCATCTTACGATAAAGTTATTGAAATGGTGAAGAGATTGCATTTGAAGCTTCCTTTTGCCAATCTTGTGGGGTGGGATGTAGCCATCCAAGAAAACGGGGAACCTGTAATTATTGAGTTTAATACAAATACCGGATTAAGTCAATCAGCTTTTAAATCAGGTATGGGTAAATATACCGAGCGGATTATTCGTGAGCTTTGGCCGAGGCCAAATTCCAAGTACTAAGAATATTTTCAAAACACCATATTGACATGAGTTTACTAGGAAAAATGATTTCGCGGCGTAATAAAAAACGTGAAATGCGGAGAACTAAAACTGAAATTACTCAAAAACTTCATAAGATAAAGGATCGTCGTAGACTAACAAAAGAACAGAAAAAGGAAATACAAGATTTCTATATTAGTGCTATTGGGAAAAAAATCCCATTGTATGGACACGAGTATTTCTATTCTCGTAACGGGATTTTTTCGAAGTACTATATACCGTCAACATTGTATTTGTGTGATTTGTTGCCCAAGGCGAATAATCATCATTTGACTCCTTTTTACACGGATAAGAATTTCAGCGAGTTGCTTTTCCCGGGAGAAAATGTTGTTCATTCTATCCTTCAGAATATCAACGGCTATTATTATTATGAAAACGAGCCTGTTTCTGAAGAGGAAGCCATCCTTCGCTGTCAAAACATGAATGAAGTCATTATCAAACCTTCAAGAGAATCAAAAGGGAACGGTGTTCAACTTATTTCGGTTAAAGACGGTGTTGTTGATAATGATGGGACAACCATTGACCAATTATTCAAAAAGTATAAAAAGAACTTTCTAATTCAGCCCAGGGTTCACCAGCATCACGACATGGCCGCACTAAATCCCACGTCGCTGAACACATTAAGGATATTATCTTATCGTTCAGGAATGGAAGTCTTAATCATCTATGCTGTTGTCCGTATTGGACGGTTAAATCAAGTGGTTGATAACCAAAGTGCAGGTGGGTTAAGTACTACAATTAGTCCAGAAGGCAAACTGGGCAAATTCTCTTTTGGAAAAGTAGGAAGTGATAATATAGAGAAGACAGATACGGGTATTATTCTGGAAGGTTATCAGATTCCTTCGTATGACAAGGTGATTGATTTCGTGAAGAGATTGCATTATAGACTTCCTTTTTTAGATATAGTAGGATGGGATGTTGCAATCGAAGAAGACGGGAATCCTATATTGATTGAGTTTAATACCAAGCCCGGATTGAGCCAATCTGCCTTTGGTTCTGGTATGGGGGAACATACGGAAAGGATTATTAGAGAGCTTTGGCCGAGACCGAATACTCGGTTCCCGGATTGATTTTATTTCAAAATCTATTTACTACAAATATGGATTCAGAATTACAGATTGTTGAAAAGCCCGAATGGGTGTCATGGGATGAAATTCATGAGGTGCTATGGAAGGCCCATGAAAAGAACCGTGAAAAAGGTGTTATCATGTCCTATCCTTCTCTTTCAGGGGAAGAGATCAAAAATAAAATTGGGGATAATGGTAAATTGTTTGTTGCAGTTGATGGCAACAAAGTTGTGGGAACGCTGGCTCTTATTAAGAAGGTAGGAAAACAATGGTATAACAAAGGGGAGTATGGTTATCTGTGTTTTGGTGCTGTTCTCCCAGAATGCAGTGGGAAAGGTGTTTATCGTTCTTTATACAAACTTGTAGAAGCAACAGCAAAACAGATGGATTTATCTGTTTTAACAAGGGACACAAATGAAAACAATGCCAGAATGTTGAAAATAACCAAACAAGAAGGCTATTATTTTGTGGAGTGTAAAGCTTGGAAGGACCATTTCAACATTGTTCGTGCAAAATGGTTGGATAAATGCCCTTACCATACTTGGTATATTAAGACACGATTCATTTTGTCAAAAATGATTATAAAACTGCGTTATAAAATGGATCCACAAAAAGGTAAGGTTAAAAGGTTTGGTATTTAGTTTTCATAGCCTCATTATGCCCCCAAAAGTAGTAATCATAGGTCACGGGTATCTCTCTCGCTTGAGTCTTATCCGTTCCGTCGCAGAGATAGGATGTGAGGTTTTGGTGATAGTTATGACCTCTGACAAAGAGCAAGAGAAGCCCATCGACTGCTATAGCAAATATGTCAGCCATTATTACTATTGCGTCAGGAAAGACAAAGACGCTTTGGTTTCATTGTTGCTTGACAAATGTGTAGACCCTGACCAAAAAGTCATTTTGATTCCTGATGGTGACGACGTGGTGGCTGCCATCGACAATAACAAAGACAGATTAAAAGAGCGTTTCCTGTTCCCTCATATAGCCAAGGAGCCGTCATCGATGGAGTATTGGATGGAGAAGACCCACCAAAAACAACTGGCCAAAGAAATCGGCTTGAATGTGACCAATGCCACTATTGTTGAGATTAAGGATGGACAATACACCATCCCAACCGATTTGCATTATCCTGTTTTTCCCAAGCCTTTGGCTACCATGAATGGAGGCAAGGGCGGTATGAGACGCTGTGATAATCCGAAGGAATTGTCGGAAGCATTAGACTATATCATTAACACACGAAGCAGGAATACCAAGGTCATGGTGGAGGATTACAAGCAAATTGAGACGGAGTATGCCTTGCTTGGCTTTTCGGATGGAAAAGAAGTCGTTATCCCTGGCGTGCTACAGTTTTTGGCAGTTTCAAAGGCACATCCAGGCATTGCGCTGCAAGGCAAGGTCGTTTCCGTGAATGGCTTTGAAGAGTTGGTGGAAAACTTCAAGGCGTTGGTGCTGCGGATTGGGTTTGTCGGCGTGTTTGACGTTGATTTCTTCAAAAGCGAGGGCGTCTTCTATTTCTGTGAGTTGAATCTACGTTATGGTGGTTCTGGCTATGCCATCACCAAGATGGGTGTGAATTTGCCTGCCATGATGGTGAAGAGTTTCATGGGAGAATCTATAAACAATATGGCAAAAAGCATTGGTGGTGAGGCTGTTTACGTAAACGACAAGATGTGTTTTGACGATTGGAACAACGGGAAGATTTCTTTCAAGGATTATAAGAATTACTTGAAGAACTCGGATATCCGTTTTATATGCAATGAGCGAGATCCGCTTCCTGAAAGGGAATACATGCGGGATTTTAGGAAAAGGGCAGTTGTAAATATAGTGAAGAGCATTCTATGTAAAAGATAATCTGGTTTTTGTGATGAAACAACCTGTCATCATCTTAGGCAGCAATCCTGCTTCGCGTTTGGCTTTGATTCGAGCCGTTGGAGAGGTGGAAGGGTGTAGGGTGACCATTGTCAATATGGTTTCGCAGTTGCCCGACAAGCCTTTCCGTACCATTGATTCTTATTCGAAATATGTTGATGGTGTGTTGTTTGCCAGAAAATTTGACGCGGATGGATTGGCCGATTTATTGCTGAGCAAATGCCAAGATGAAAGAGCAAAGCCTATCGTCATGTCCATTGATGACGACTCGGCATGTTTGGTCGATTCGATACAAGACCGGTTGTGCAACAAGTTCTTTGTGCCTCACATACAACATCGGGCAGGAGCCATTGCGCATCTGATGGACAAACAGGTTCAAAAAGAATTAGCCAAGCAAATTGGGTTCAATGTTGCCAAGTCATGGCCGATTGATTTTAAGGATGGTAAATACGAAGTGCCAGAATCGGTAACCTTTCCTTGTTATGTTAAGGGACGGCTTAGTTACCATAGTGCCAAACTGCATCAAAAAAAATGCTCTACCGAAAAAGAATTGACGGAATGGCTGAAAGTAATAGCCAAGGAAAACCCTTCCCCGATGTTGATAGAGGAGTTCCTTGACATTAACAAAGAGTATGGTATCATTGGTTATAGCGACCCACAGAAGGTGGTTCTTCCTGGCATAGTGGAGCTGCTTGATGGTGGGCATGGCGGTCACAAAGGAGTTTCAGTTTTCGGTCGGGTGAATGATTTTCGTTTGAATGAAGCATTGAAGCCCCAAATCAAGCAGATGCTAAAACATATCCAACTGACAGGAATGTTCAATATCGACTTTATGGAAGCGAATGGGAAATGGTATTTTGTGGAATTGAATGTCAGATATGCTGCATACGGCTATGCCGTTTGCAGAGCAGGAGTCAACTTACCAGCCTTTCAAATCTATGGGATGCTTTCTAGAGATGATAGTGAGTTACCCACGCAAGTTAAAAACGGCTTTTGCTACGTCAACGAGAAAGTGGCATTTGACGATGTTATAAATGGTTATCGCTCTTGGAAAGACTATAAGAATTTGAATAAAAAAGCCGATTGTTGCTTGATTAGAGACAAAAAAGACCCTCAACCATTTCGTCGTTACAAAAGCAGCATGTACAATTCATATTTGAAGTCAATAATAAAAAGACTCATCGGTAGAAAATAGTTAAATCAGTTATGAAAAAAAAACCCATATCACTTGAAGAACGTAAGAGAATCCAATTGGAGATGCTTGATGAAATAGATGCATTTTGTCGAGCAAATAATATCCGATATTCTTTAGCATTTGGAACCTTGATTGGAGCAATCCGTCATAAAGGCTACATTCCTTGGGATGACGATGTGGACTTGATTATGCCTTTGCCCGACATGCGCAGATTCAAGAAAATCTTCAAATCGGATAAACTTGGGTATGCCGATATAGATACTGTACCGCACTATGAATATCATTTTTCCAGAATCTATTACTTGCCTACCTATAGTAAAAAAGGATTGTTAGAAAAGTCGTATGGCGTCAATATTGACTTGTACCCCGTTGTCGGTATGCCTGACACAGAAGAGGAGATTCAGCAATTCTTGAAAGATATTGATCCTTTATATAAAAAAAGAATGAAACTGATAGCAATGAGGCACCGACTGATTAAACGTTTGCCTTTTGCATATATTCCTGGATATAAATCCACTATTCGCAAGTTCCATGATATTGTCTTGTTCCGATATCCTTACGAAACCGCCAAAAACTTTCTTCATGCCGGATCCGTGCGTCGTGTCAATATTTTGGATTTTGATGTGTTCGACGGTCTCATCGACGTGGAGTTTGAAGGGCACACCTTTCAATCCATGGCAAGGTATCATGAATATCTGACTCATTGCTTTGGCGACTATATGCAATTTCCGCCTGAAGACCAGCGGCATCCGTATCATGGTGGAACATACTATTGGAAATAGATTTAGAAGTAACAATTATTGGGAATATTTGAAAACATATGAAGGTTTTAATCGCAGGAGATTTTTGTCCACAAGAGCGAGTGGCCAATGCTTTTAATCAAGGTGATTACCAAACGATATTAGGTGAAATCAGGCCTTTGTTAGAGCATTCGGATTTTTCAATGGTAAATTTTGAGTGTCCGGTTACTAAAGGAGGTGAAAAACCCATATCCAAGTTGGGACTCAATCTCCAATGTTCAGAAAAGGGAATAGAAGCTGCAAAATGGGTTGGATTTGATTGTGTGACCTTGGCGAACAATCATTTCTATGATTTTGGTGAAGAAGGGGTTGCCAATACTATAGAGACTTGTCATAAGCATGGACTATCCATAGTGGGCGGAGGTACAAACATAACCGAGGCAGCCAAAACTCTTTATAAACAAATTAATGGTCAAACTTTGGCGGTTATCAATTGTTGTGAACACGAGTTTTCGATTGCAACTGACAATACAGGAGGCTCTAATCCAATAAATCCCATCAAGCAATACTATGATATCCAAGATGCACGAACCAAAGCGGATTATGTATTGGTCGTAGTTCATGGAGGCCATGAATACTATCAATTGCCCTCGTCAAGAATGGTTGAAACTTATCATTTTTTTGTAGATGCTGGTGCAGATGCTGTTGTGAATCATCATCAGCATTGTTACAGCGGTTATGAAGTATACCAAGGAAAACCTATTTTTTATGGTTTAGGAAATTTTTGTTTCGACGAAACGAATGATCTTGGTCGAATTTGGAATGAAGGTTATTTGCTTGAATTGTGTTTTTCTAAAGGAACTATAGGATTTGAAATTTTTCCTTATGAGCAATGTGCAGAAAACCCTGTTATAAAACTATTACCTCACAATGCTTTTAAAGAAAACATTCAACAATTGAATTCTATTATTAATTCTTCAGAGAAAATTAAACAAGAAACAAGTAAGTATTATAAAGAATCGATGCGAGGCATAAAGAATATTCTAAATCCAACCCGCAATCGTTATTTGGCCGCATTGCAGAACCGAGGTTTTATTCCATCACCAGTACAAAAGCCTTGGCTGTTAAAATTGCAAAACTATATTATTTGTGAATCGCATAGGGACAAAATGGAGTTTTTTTTCTTTAATAAATAAAAAACAAAAACAACTGAGATGTTATCGTTAAAAGAATATATTCAAAAGCCATCCCTGGTAATCCTTAGCTTGATAACAAGATTGAATTTTTTATTTCCTGATAAACTATATCTAAAACTGTTGTATCGGCTTAAACTAGGTAGAAAGTTGGATTTGAATAATCCAAAACGATTTACCGAAAAACTACAATGGTTGAAACTGTATGACAGAAAGCCTCTTTATACCAAATTGGTAGACAAAGCTGAAGTGAAAAAGTATGTTACGGATATTATCGGTAAAGAGTATGTCATACCCACGTTGGGAGTTTGGAATAATCCTGAAGACATTGATTGGGATAGCCTACCAAATCGGTTTATTTTGAAAACAACACATGGGGGAGGAGGAACGGGAGTTGTTATTTGTGCTGATAAAAGCCAATTTGATAAAGAGAAGGCTGTAGAAACACTTCGAAAAAGCATGAAGAGTAATATTTATGCTTCTTTGCGGGAATGGCCATATAAAAATGTACCGCATAGAATAATTGCCGAACAATTATTGGATAAAGACCCATTATATGATGATGTGCCTGACTATAAGTTCTATTGTTTTAACGGGGTTCCAAAAGTAATGTTGATTGCGACCAACCGTTTCACATATCATAATTTTAATTATTATGATATGGAATTTAAGAAACTAAACATTACAAGTAGCGCAGGAAACAATGCCGCCATTGAATTCAGTAAACCTTCACATTTTGAAGAAATGAAATGTGTTTCATCAAAATTAAGCCAAGGTTTTTCTCACATGCGTGTGGATTTGTATTATTCAAATAATAGAATCTTTTTTGGCGAGCTTACTTTTTATGATTCTTCAGGTTTCGATAATTTATCATCAGACCGAAATGATTTGGAATGGGGAAATTGGATGGAATTACCAAAGAAATGAAGTATAAATAATTGTAAATAATTATGCGAAATAGAACATGGTTTACATTTTGTAATTTATATATTTTACTTTGGTTAATATATAACTTGCAGTCTCTTATATTTGGCAAATCGGGTGGAATTGTTTCCACATTGATAGTCTTTTCATTGATTGGTATTTCATTTTATCATTTTGTATATGCATTATCAAGTTATAAAATGCCAAAATATATGAAAGGCTTGACGGTATTAGTAATAATGTTTACGATTTATGGCATTGTTTTTATTCTGAGTGGGAAAACGATTAGGTTTATGAGGTCTCATGTGCTGATAAGAAACTACAACTATATCAAATCTATCTATGTTTCATTATTACCCGTTTATTCTTTTTATGTATATACTCGTAAGAGAATGTTAACCAAAGAAATGCTGCAAAAATGGACGCTACTATTCTTTGTTGTGGCGAGTCTTCAATTTGTTCAACAACAACGTTTAGCGCTTGCAATGGCTATTGATGGTTCCGAAGAGTTCACAAACAATTTTGGATATCTGTTTCTTTCTATGATTCCTCTTTTGGTTTTTTGGGAGCATAAAAGGGTTGTGCAATATATTGGATTGGGGCTTTCCATCGCATTTATTCTTCTTGGCATGAAAAGAGGTGCCATTTTTATAGGTACATTGTCTCTTTTCGTTTTTTTATACCATACTATGAATAACGCATCCAGAAAACAGAAGACAAGGGTTTTCATTTTAACTTTTGTGTTGGTAATAGTCGGTGTTTATTTGGTGTCGGAAATGCTGCAAAACAGTGATTATTTTAATGCGAGAGTTGAACAAACACTGGAAGGCAATAGTAGTGGAAGAGACCAACTATATGGTATTTTTTGGCAGCATTTTATTAATGAATCCAATCCCTTGCTTTTCCTTTTTGGCAACGGGGCTAATGCGACATTAACAATTGCCTGGAATTTTGCTCATAATGACTGGCTTGAGATTGCAATTAATCAAGGTTTACTTGGATTGTTGGTTTACTTGTATTATTGGATTATGTTTTACACGACGTGGAAGAAAAGTAAATTTGACAATCAAATACATCTTGCCATCGGACTGATTTTGATGATATTCTTTATGAAAACATTGTTTTCAATGTCATACGATGATATGACGGTTTATGATACACTCTGTCTTGGGTATTGTATGGGTAAAATAAGTGAGCATAATCATCAAATGATTCTTGAATCTTCGAATTCTATTTAGGTTAATAGTACTCAGTTCTTTTTGTTATTGATTATTGGGCAAGGCCTTTTAATTGTATAAACTATCATGCATATCTTAATTATTTCTCCAGATTATCCCGACTATAAACGTACAGGGGCGGTCTTTGTTAAGAACTTGGTGGATGAGTTTGCAAATCAAGGTAACCATTGTACAGTAATATCGCCTTATAGCATCACTAATAATATGGCTTTTTACACGAAGGGGGTTGAATTTAACAAAGTAGGTAATGGAAGTGTAAAGGTATATAGACCTAATTATGTTTCATTTTCAAATCTAAAAATAGGAAAATATAGTTCAGAGTATTTTAGGAAAAAAGCTGTTTGTAGGGTGTTACGACGAGTAAATGATAATTTCGATTTTTGTTATTGTCATTTTTGGCAATGTGGTATAGAGGCGTTTGAGTATGCCAAGACTCATAATATACCGTTGTTTGTGGCAACGGGTGAGAGTGTAATATCGCCTTCGTTTAAAGATAAAAGATTTATACCATTTTTCAACTATGTTAGAGGAGTTATATGTGTTTCCACTAAAAACAAAGAGGAGAGTATTGACCTGGGCATGACTACAGAGGAAAAATGTATTTTAGCTCCTAATGCCATTGACAATAAAAAATTCAAATTATTGGACAAGACTAAATGCAGAAAAGAACTACAGTTGCCCAATGATGCATTTATTACAGCTACAGTCGGTTGGTTTACTGAAAGAAAAGGACAAATAAGGGTTGCTAAAGCAATAGAAGAAATAGATGATGACAATATTAAATCAATCTTTCTGGGAGATGGCGAACCTAAACCACGAGGTAAACACATACTTTATTGTGACAGAGTAAAACATGATCTTATTCCTCTATATTTAAATGCAGCTGATGTGTATGTGTTGCCTACCCGAAAGGAAGGGTGTTGTAACTCCATAATTGAGGCGATGGCTTGCGGATTACCTATTATCTCTTCTGATAGATCATTTAATTACGATGTGTTAGATCAAAACAATTCTATACTGATAGAACCTGATGACATTGAACAAATAAAAACTGCTATTGTAAAGTTAAAAGAAGATAAAGAACTAAGAGAACAAATGCGGATAAATTCTTTAGGGAAAGCAAGCCAACTTACGATTAATCAACGCACAAAAACAATACTTCGTTTTATAATAAGTAGGCTTTGAATAAACTATCAATATGAATCCACACATCAACAATAAAGTCATTATTTGGGGCAAGGATGGGTATAATCCGTTGGGGCTTTTGCGTCAACTTTATGATGTGGCTCAAGTGACATTCTTGCTTTATGGCGGGTCGAGACTTTGCGCTGTGAAAAGTCGCTATTGTACAAAATCACATAAGACGAATAGTTTGGAGGAAGGAATGATGTGGTTACTAAGCGAGTTTAGAAATGAACGGCAAAAGCCGTTTCTTATTCCAACAGGAGACTTGGTTGCTGAATATATAGACCAAAACCGAGAGAAACTGGAACCTTTTTTCTATCTGACTGGAACAACAGAACCAGGGTTGTTAACAAAAGTGATTGACAAGAACTATATGAATCAGTTAGCGACCGAGTGCGGTTTTTTGATTCCCAAGAGTATACAATGCCGATGGGATACAGACATTAGCAATGTTAACTACCCATGCTTGTTGAAACCCGACAAAAACCACTTCGATCACGACAAAGAGTTTAAAACGAGAATATGCTCAAGTGAGGAAGAACTAAGTAGGGTTCTTGGTGGTGTAAGTAAAGAATCCTGTTTTGTTTTGCAGGAATACATTTCCAAAGAATATGATGCTTTGGTATATGGTTTTAGAGGAAGGAATGGGACTGTTTCGATTCCGGGGATTTTGATGAAAGACCGTTGGGACAAAGGGGGTGATGGAACGCATGGTTATTTATCACCAAATATTCCCTCTTCAATCAGTTTAAATGCCATTGAAATATTTCTCTCAATAATAGATTATAAAGGTCTTTTTAGTGTGGAATTTGGTGTACTTGATGATAAAGCTTTTTTTTATGAGTTTAATTTGCGCAACGACGGAACCTCTCATTATTTCTATCAGGCAGGTGTAAACATCCCATTATTATGGATGCTTGATACCCTCGGATGTGATTTCTCCGATTATCTAGTCAAACTTGATGGCTACCATGATTTCATTGCCATATCAGACGATTTTGTCAATGTGACTTCTGGACGAATCACATACAAGCAGTGGCGTGAAGATAAAAAAAAGGCTACTGTATTCCGTATTTATGACAAAAAAGACATGAGACCTTATTATTACAATATGGCGATTGTGGCTTTGCGGCCTTTGCGTAACGCTATCCAAAATGTGAAGAAAAGAACTAAAAAATGAAGCGGAAATGTATTATTATTAATGCTGATGATTGCGGAGCATCGTCCTTGGTTGATGAACATATAGAACAAGCCATTCTTGCCGGAAAGATAACCAGTACTACGGTTATTGTCAATATGGATGACTTTGAAGGTGCTGTTTTGCTTTACAAGAAATACAATGACCGCATTTCTTTTGGTTGGCATATTAACTTGTCGGAAGGGAAGCCGTTGCTCTATAGTCAATTGTTGTTGGATAAAGGATATTACATTGAAAAGGATGGATGCGTGGAGTTTAACGGGAAAGCATTTTGGAAGAAGAAGTTAACTCATGGAATGAAAGTTGCCATCCGAAACGAATTAAAGGCCCAATACTCAAAACTACTTGATGGTGGAATAATTCTTAGCCATGCCGACGGTCATCATCATATCCATACAAGCCCAAGCTTGATGTTTTTGGTGCCGTCTTTGCTTGAAGAGCTTGGGGTGAAGAAAATGCGTCGAATGAGAAACTATGTTCCTTTCTCATTGGATTATTTAATACGAAAGGTTATTGTCGGAACTGTTGTTATAACGCATCCGCATATTAAAATGACGGACACGTTCTCTTATTTTCAAGAGTATATTGATAATCCAAATATGCCATCGGGTAAAACTATTGAATTGGAATGCCATCCGGGTCACCCAAAATATGCTGAGGAAGAGAAGGTTTTGCTCAATTCTAATCTTGAGAAACAGTTCGGCGCAAAGTTGATCTCATATAAAGACTTATAAGTGATGAACGTCTTGCATATTTCTAATGACTTTGGTGGCTCCAAAGTTCATGTAAACCTTTATAAAGAATTGTCTAAACAAGGTGTTAGACAGACGATTTATTGTCCGGTTCGTAGTGCTGAGCAGATAGGCGGTAATGAGTTTATTGCAGATGGGACGGAAGTGATATACGATTTTGTGATCCAACCCTATCACAAGTATGTATATCATATTAAAAGAGGGGTCATGTTTCGGTCACTCCAAAAAAAGGTTGATTTAAATAAATATGATTTGTGTCATGCAGCCACTTTGTTTTCTGATGGAGGTCAAGCATATAAAATATATCAAGAATACCATATTCCATACGTGGTTGCAGTGAGAAACACGGACATCAATGGTTTTCTTGACTTATTGCCCAACACATGGCCTGCTGGGAAAAAGATATTGCGCAACGCCGAAAAGATATTCTTTATATCCAATGCGTTGATGAACAAGTTTTCCAATCATAAGGTTATCAAGCCTATACTGCCAGAGATTAAGGATAAAATGATGCTGATTCCCAATGGCATAGATGATTATTATCTTGACCACGTGAATCATGAGTTCTGTGACGGGAACAAGGTTTTATATGTGGGTGATTTCAGCAGTAACAAAAACGTTTCACGTTTGTGCGAGGCAATCTTGGAACTGCGTAAGGAAGACACTTTTGGGGGAGTCACTTTGACTTTGGTGGGAGGAGGAAAGAATACCAATAACGAGGTTCAAACAATGATTGATGCCCACCCAGGCGTGTTTCTTTATTTGGGTCCCGTTTATGACAAAGAAAAATTATGTGATATATTCAAAACACATTCGGTTTTTGCCATGCCATCCATCCACGAAACCTTTGGCTTGGTCTATCTTGAGGCATTGTCACAAAACCTTCCGATTGTATATACAAAAGGTCAAGGCGTTGATGGCCTGTTTGACGATTCAGTGGGTATTGGGGTTAATCCTCTTTCGGTAATTGAAATCAAAAATGCCATAAAAACCATTTTGAATTTCAAGGATCAATTCTCTAATAATAGTATTGATTTTGAGCAATTCCATTGGAGTAATATTGCAACAAGATATAAGAATCTTTATAAGGAAATACTAGAATAGAATTAACATAAAAGTACAATTAATATGATTAATGTTGGAATTATCGGCTGCGGTTTCGTAGGAGGGGCCCTCAAAGATTGGTTGGAACACAACAACCCCGAATGCAAACTCTTCATCAGTGACCCCCCTAAGGGATACAATGATGATTTGAGCAATATTGACATTGCATTTTTGCAGATACATGTACCTACAGAAGACGATGGTACGCAGGACCTGCGACTTATGAAGGAGTTAATCCGCAATCTCCCTGATGTGCCGGTGTTTGTCCGTACTACTATTCTTCCAGGCACCAGCGAGATGCTTTCGCACGAGACGGGCCATCAAGTGTGCTATATGCCCGAGTTCCTCACCGAGCGTACCTTCATCGAGGACTTCAAGAAGCAGACCATGGTGTTTACAGGTGCGCACGACTTGCTTACCAAGATTTTTGTAGGCAAGAAGTTCACCGTGATGACTCCTTTGGAGGCTGAGCTCACCAAGTATATGCACAACGTGTTCGGTGCTTACAAGGTAACTTATTTCAATGCTTGCCGTGAGTACTGTGAGCAGATGGGTGCCGACTGGCGCAAAGTACATACAGGAATTCTTCTTTCTGGCTATATTAATGACACCCATACCTATGTGCCGGGCCCTGATGGTAAGTATGGCTATGGCGGCAAGTGTTTTCCCAAGGATGTAAACGCCTTTGCAAAGATGACTGAGGGCACGCCTCTCGGTACGCTTTTGGAGCACCTCCATGAACTTAACGTCCATTTCCGTGGTGTTGAAGAGCACATATAAACTTGTTAGAAATGTTATCGGTCATCTGCCCCATCTACAACGAGGAGAAATACATCGCCCGTTGCATTGAGTCCATCATGGCCCAGGATTATCCCAAAGACGATTTGGAAGTCCTCTTTGTGGACGGCATGAGCACCGACCGCACTAGGGAAATCATTGCCTCATATTTGCCGCAATGCCCCTATCTGAGGGTGCTCGACAATCCGCAAAAAATAGTCCCGCCAGCTTTGAATATTGGTATTCGTGAGGCTAAAGGAGACATTATCATACGACTGGACGCCCATGCTATCTTTCCTAAAAACTATTTTTCGGAATTGGTGAAGAATTTGTCGGCATTGGGTGCTGAAAATGTTGGTGGCGTGTGCAGGACGCTTCCTGTTGACGACACTCCGATATGTGTCGGTATCGCCAACGTGTTAAGTAGTAGTTTCGGCATGGGCAATTCTTATTTTCGTGTGGGTGCCAAAGATGTGATGGAGGTGGATACGGTTCCGTTTGGTTGCTTCCATCGTGAGATATTTGATAGAATCGGTTATTTCGACGAAGAACTAATCCGAAACCAAGACGATGAGTTCAATGGTAGAATCATCAAGAATGGAGGTAAAATCTATCTGTTGCCTCATCTTGTTATCGACTACTATGCTCGAGACTCCATCAAAAAGGTATATAAAATGTTCTATCAATATGGTTTGTTTAAGCCTTTGGTAAACAAGAAATTGGGAAGACCGGCGACAATTCGACAGTTTTTTCCACTGTTGTTTGTCTTGGGTTTGCTTTTGGGACTATTTACCTTTTTCATTTCCAGATGGTTCGTGCTCGTCTATTTTGCCGTAATCCTGTTGTATTTTAGTCTGGCCACATACTATTCTTTTAAGGATTCACATAGTTTAAAACAGGTCATCATCCAGGATGGGATCTATTTTGTGGTTCATTTTGGATATGGCTGGGGGTATTTAGTGGGATTGTATAAACTTTTGTTTAGGAAGTCTTTTGCAGTAAAATCGAATCGATGATCATGAAACGCATCTTCGATATCATCGCCAGCGGCTTAGGATTGCTTGTGCTAAGCCCTTTGTTCCTTATCCTTGCCGTATGGATCAAACTGGATTCCGAGGGTCCTGTGTTTTATCGCCAGGTGCGGGTGGGCAGGAACAACAGGGACTTCCGCATCTTCAAGTTCCGCTCCATGCGGGTGGGCAGCGACAAGGGCAGCCTGGTCACTATTGGCGGAAGGGATCCGCGCATCACGCGCTCAGGTTATTTCATCCGCAAGTTCAAGCTGGATGAATTGCCGCAGCTCATCAATGTGTTTGTCGGCGACATGAGTCTGGTGGGGCCGCGCCCCGAGGTGCGGCACTATGTGGATTACTGGACCCCCGAACAGATGCATGTGCTGGATGTGCGTCCGGGCATCACCGATCCGGCCTCCATCAGGTTCCGTAACGAGAACGAACTGATGGAAAAGGCCGAAAATCCTGAAGAATATTATATCAATGTCATTATGCAGGAGAAACTCAAGCTCTATCTTGAGTATGTGCGAAACCATTCTTTCTGGGGTGACATTGGCTTGATATTAAAGACGTTTTTGGTGATTGTGACGGAGTGATGGTTTAGAGTTAATAGTTAATAGTTTAGAGTTAATAGTTAGTTGGGGGAGAGGGGTGAGAGTGTGAGCCTTGCCATAATTAACATTAATGTGTGTTTTACAGTGTATGGAGCTTATTTGAAGTATAATGAGCGAAATCAAGAATAAATATTTGTACGAACTTTCATTGCTGAAAGAGTCGGAAGACCATATAGAGTTCAAGGAAGCGAAACGTAACTTTAATTTCGATGGAGGTTCTCATATCGATCCTAAGGAACGTCGACATTGTATCCTTGGATATGTGGCTGCTTTAGCCAATGAAAAAGGAGGGCGGCTTGTTTTCGGCATGAAGGACAAACTGCCTCATGAGGTTGTGGGTACGAGTTTTGCACAAGGTGAACTTGGAGCGTTAGAGGACGAAATCTACAAAAGAATACAAATTCGCGTTCCTATCACTGAAATGTTTGAACCGTCTGCTGAGGCACATGACAGAAAACGGGTAATCGTTTTTAATGTGCCTTCGCGACCAGTAGGCAAAATGCTTAGGTTTGAAGGGGTGCCGCTGATGCGGACTGGCGAAAGTTTGAGAGAGATGTCGGATGCCGAGATATTCAAAATATTATCAGAACAGGAACCAGACTTTTCTGCGAAGATATGTGATGGTCTGACACTGGATGACCTTGACCCTAAGGCAATCGAAGTGATGAAGCAGAAATATGCTGAGAAGAACGAAAATCCTGGTTTTGAGGCTATCTCGGATGAACAAGCTTTGAGTGATTTGGATTTACTGGTAAAAGGCAAGTTGAATTATGCCGCATTGGTACTGCTCGGCAAATCGAAAACCATTAAAAAGTATATGCCGCAGAACAACGTGGTGATAGAATATAGGAATGACCCCGCAAGCATTCAATACGATGACCGTATTGAGATACAACAGCCACTGTTTTTGGCAGTTGAGGAAATATGGGCATATATCAACCAGCCGACTTTAAATCCACAGGTGCATATTAGCGAGAATGCCTATATTTTTGATATCAAACTGTTTAACAAGGAAACGGTAAGAGAGGCTGTGCTGAATGCCATAGCGCACAGGTCGATGATTGTTCAAAATGACGTTGTCATCAAACTGAGCCCAAATCAACTGACCATTACCAATGCCGGTGGTTTCCCCATAGGTGTTGACAAAAGCAATGTGCTCATTGTGAACAGTACTCCTCGCAGTAAGCGATTGGCTGAGGTGTTGCAGAAAACGGGACTAGTGGAAAAATCAGGACAAGGCGTTGACAAGATGTACACCAATTGTATTTTGGAAGCCAAACCATTGCCTGATTTTTCTGATACCGACAATTATCAGGTGAGCCTTAAGCTACGTACGGAAATACGTGATGTCCCTTTCTTGATTTATATAAGACAAGAACAGGCCAAACGTCCACAACATCATAAATTGAATGTGTTTCAATTGATAACTATTTACAATGTATGCTTTGACGACGGATTGGATGTTAAATCAGCAACGATTGATGAATTGGTGAACGAAGGGGTTCTGTTGAGAGCTAAGAGTGGTAGACTATCTATGCCGAAGGAATATAGAAGGATAGTCTCTGAGATTACCCACCATGACCATCGAAATGGAGAGATAAATGATAAACTAAATGATAAACTAAATGATAAACTAAATGATAAACTAAATGATACATATCTGATAATCAAAAATAATCCAGGAGTCCAACGCAAAGGGATTTCTGTTTTTTCAGGCAAAAGTCTTCCAACGATAGATCGTCATTTGGCTATCCTTGTGAAGATAGGGTTGATAGAGCATCGCGGTTCTTCCAAGACAGGCGGATATTATGCAAAATAAAAAAATCACCGACAAATAGCGGAAGTTATTTGGAAATGTGCTACTTTTGCATTACGAAAAAAGTCGTAACGAAAATAATCGTAATATGGAGAATCCGTTCAAGTTCGGCACAATAGTGGATGCGGAATATTTCACTGACAGGGTGAGGGAGGTGGAATATATATGCCAGTTTGTAAAAAGTGCCAACCATTTGATCCTGATAAGTCCCCGCCGTTTCGGAAAGAGCAGTCTGGTTGCAAAGGCTGTGAAGCTGACCGGCAGGAAACACATTTCTGTGAACATACAGAATGTGACATCTGTCCAGGATTTGTCCGCAAAGCTTCTGCGTGAGTTCTTCAAGGTGCATCCGTTGGAGCGGGTGCGCCATTTGGTTTCGCACTTCCGTATCATCCCAACAATTTCAACGAACCCCATTACGGGCTTAATGGATGTTTCGTTCCAGCCCGGTGCGGACGGTACGGTGCTGATGGAGGATGTGATGGCTTTGATGGAGAATGCGCATTCGGAAAAGGACCGGCTGATTGTCGTGATGGACGAGTTTCAGGAGATAATGGATCTTGCCCCGAAAATGGACCGGCAGCTGAGAGCGCTGATGCAGGAGCAGAAACATATCAATTATATCCTTTTGGGAAGTCAGGAAAGCATGATGACGGATATTTTTGAGAACAAAAAATCGCCTTTTTATCATTTTGGTGAACTTATGCGGCTTGGCAAACTGCCGCGTGAGGACTTTTACAATTATCTGGAAAAAGGTCTGTCGGGTGTCTTTCATGATGAGAGCGGAAAA
Organism: uncultured Bacteroidota bacterium; assembly: GCA_902774175.1. GTDB lineage: Bacteria > Bacteroidota > Bacteroidia > Bacteroidales > WCHB1-69 > UBA1195. The sequence continues at coordinate 81,824 of CACYHG010000001.1, read as the reverse complement.
CTGGCGGACGAGATTCTGGACTATACGGGATGCCATCCCTACTATTCGCAGCAATTGGCCGCCAATGTATGGCAGGTTGGTGTGCTGCAGCCGGAAACGAAGGATGTCGTTCGGGCCGCAATTGAAAAGATTGTGACGTCGCACGCATTGGATTACGAACGGCTCTGGACGGGATTCAACCGTACAAACCGTTGGATATTGCAGCGTCTGGCGACAGACAGGCCATTGCAGTCGGGCGAACACCGTACAAGCACTGTCTACAGTGCGTTGAAGCGGTTGCAAAAGGAGGGCTATGTGGTCTATTCCGACCGGTATGAGCTTGAGGATCCCTTCTACAGGCAGTGGATTATAGGTGGTGAGTAGCCGGTGGCGGCATGTGAAATAAAAAATCACCGGCAGGTAGCGGAAGGTGTCTGGAAAAGTGCTACCTTTGCATTACGAAAAAAGTCGTAACGAAAATTGTCGTAACATAAAGCTAATAACAGAATTATGGACATTCAACCTGGGAAACCGATGCGGAACATTCCCTTCTCTCCGCCCGATATGGGTGAGGCGGAGGTGCAGGAGGCTGCCGAGGCATTGCGCTCCGGCTGGATAACCACCGGTCCGAAGACCAAGGAATTCGAGCGGCAGATTGCCGCCTATTGCGGCACCTCGAAAGCCGTTTGCCTGAGCAGCGCCACGGCATGTATGGAGAGCATTCTCCGCGCATTGGGTGTCGGGCCGGGCGACGAGGTCATCACCTGTGCATACACCTACACGGCCACAGCCTCTGTGACCTGCCATGTGGGCGCGACGGTCAGGTTTGTGGATACCGCGCCTGATTCATTTGAAATCGATTACGACAGGCTGGCCGATGTGATTACGGAGAGGACCAAGGTCATCATCCCGGTCGATCTGGGCGGTGTGGTCTGCGATTACGACAGGATATTCGCCGCTGTTGAAAGTAAAAGAGAGCTCTTCAGGCCGGCAACCGACATTCAGGCCGCTTTCGGACGTGTAATCGTGCTGGCGGATGCCGCTCATGCCTTCGGTGCACAATGGCACGGCAGGATGTGCGGCTCCATCGCCGACTTCACCTCCTTCTCGTTCCATGCGGTGAAGAACCTTACGACCGCCGAGGGGGGCGCGCTGACCTGGCGCGACCGCGACGGCATTGACAACGAGGCGCTGTACAAGCATTTCCAGCTGCTTTCGCTTCATGGCCAGAACAAGGATGCCTTGGCGAAGACTAAAATGGGCGCTTGGGAATACGACATCATCGCCCCCTACTACAAGTGCAACATGACCGATGTGATGGCTGGAATCGGTCTGGCCCAGTTCAGGCGTTATCCGGCTTTGCTTGCACGCCGCCGCCAGATTGTGGAAGCCTATGATGCGGTGCTGAAGGCTCTTCCGGTGCAGCTGCTTGACCATTATGGAACGGATCATGCCTCAAGCGGACATCTGTACCTTACAAGGCTGCTCGGGAAGACGCTGGAGGAGCGCAACGCTGTTATCGGAAAAATGGCGGAACGTGGCATAGCCTGCAATGTGCACTACAAGCCGTTGCCTATGATGACCGCCTACAAGGCATTGGGTTTTGACATAAAGGACTATCCGAATGCCTACAACCAGTTTGTGAATGAGATAACTTTGCCGCTCCATACACGCCTGAGCGATGAGGATGTGGCGTATGTGATTGAAAATTATGCATCTTTAATATAGAATATAGAAAAAGGACTGACAGAAGAGATATGAGAAAACGGATATATTTGTGTTTGGCCCGTATGTCGGAAGATGACCTGGAAATGAAATACATCCGGGAGGCTTTCGACACCCGTTGGGTGGCTCCTTTGGGACCGAATGTGAATGCGTTTGAAAAGGATTTGGAAAATTTTGTCAACGGTACGGAGTTGGAAAAACGTGTCGTCGCGTTGTCCGCCGGTACGGCGGCGGTGCATCTTGCGCTGCTGGCCTGCGGTGTCGGGCCGGGCGATGAGGTGATGGTGCAGAGCTTCACATTCTGCGCCTCCGCGAACCCTGTGCGCTACTTGGGCGCCACTCCTGTTTTTGTGGACAGTGAGGAGGGCAGCTGGAACATGGATCCGGAACTGCTCGATGCGGCCATCAGGGACCGTATAGCCAAAACGGGGCGAAAGCCCAAGGCCATAGTGCCTACAGCCCTGTACGGCATGCCGTATAGGATAGACGCCATCCTTGAGGTGGCCGGAAAATATGGCATCCCTGTGGTGGAGGATTGTGCGGAGGGGCTCGGTTCGCGTTTCAACGGACGTGTGCTGGGGACTTTCGGACAATACGGTGTGCTTAGCTTCAACGGAAACAAGATAATAACCACTTCGGGAGGCGGGGCCCTTGTATGCCCCGATGCTGCGGCGAAGGAAAGGATAATGTGGTATGCCACGCAGGCGCGGGAGGCCTATCCCTATTACCAGCATGAGGCTATCGGCTATAACTATCGCATGAGCAACATCTGCGCTGGCATAGGCCGTGGACAGATGACGGTGCTTGACAAGCATATCAGCCATCACAGGCATGTGTATGAACTTTACAGGGAATTGTTCAGGGATGTGGATGGAATTGAGGTGCATTGCAATCCCGACAGCCGCTTCGACAGCAATTTCTGGCTGAACACCATCACAATTGCCCCGGAACTGCATGTGAAAGGGCAGGAAAATGCCTATGATACTGTGGTGAAGGGCGCGGTGGGCGGTGCAGCAGGCGTTGTGCGTGCCACGGAATGCGCCCATACCGACTGCGAACCCAATGCCAACGTGGAAGCCCTACGTGTATTTCTTGACCAAAAAGGCATCGAGGCCCGTCCGCTGTGGAAACCCATGCATAAACAGCCTGTTTATAAAGATGCTCCTGCCTATGTCAACGGCGTTTCGGAAGCCTTGTTCAAGTGCGGCATGTGCCTGCCGAGCGGACCGTATGTCGGTGATGAGGAGGTCAGGTACATCGTGGAGTGCGTCAAAGACGCTATCGTGTAGCGGAAGTATTTCAGAAGTTTTTTTCGGGCGGGTCCGGCAATTGCCGGACCCGTTTTTGTTTGCCGAAAATTTATCCGGCGGCACGTCCAAAAGGTGTTTTTATTTTGAGTACTTTTGTAAATTTATTTTACGGGTACTGTGTCCGGTTGTAACCGGCAACGGCGAAGCCGTGCACGGAGGTGTGCTAATTACTATCTAAAATACAGGGAACCATAATCGTATGTAATAATGGCATGAATTTGTTTTGGAGGAGTTTGCGGTATCTGGTATTGCTTTACCTGATTTTTCTGTTTGCATATGCTTCGCATCCTGATATCATTGATGCAAGCAGGGCGCTTGGCATGGAGTCGGGTACGGTACTTTCGGACGATATCCTGAAGGTTTTTGCCATTCTCTTTATTATGTGTTTGAATATAAAGTCTTTTTTTAGATCTGGGGTTATCATTGGCAGTGTTGTCATTTTTTTTACAGTGATTGTTTTTTTTCTGCTGGTTATTTCGCGCTACAATGATTTCAGGATGTTTGAAGACATACGCTCCATCGGGATTTGTCTGGCTGCGACGATGATAGGCTGGCAATTGGGGCTGAATGAGAAAAAACTGCGTTTTCTCCTTTTCTTCTTTACCTGCTGTATCGGATATGTGACATATTTGCAGGTGGTGATGAATGTTGGAGGGTTCGAGATAGCGGACACGTACCTCACGGATAACAAAAATTCCCTGGGAGCCATGCTGGCGACCGGTGTCTTCACCATGGTCTTTCTGCAATCGAATACGCATGGGAATGGCCTGAAAAGGTTGTTGTATGTACTGATGATCCTTTCGTTCACTGTTTTGCTGCTTACGATACGTGCGCGAACCGCCACTGCCACGCTGGTGCTGCTTTTCTTCTTTTTCTATTATCAGAAATTCAGTCGCAGGGGTTCTTTCTTCCTTTTTTTCTTGGGAATCATCATTGTTGTGTCTGCGACATTCGTCTTTTTCCCGTTGTTTAGGGAGTATGTATGGAACAGTTTTGTGCAGAACTATGAGGGGGGTGATATCACTTCGGGCAGAATGGAGCGGAACCTGGAGGGGCTGAGGTTCCTTTCCGATCATCTGTGGGGCGGTGAATTGGAGGCGGAAAGCAATCTGGAGTGGATCCATAATTATCCGTTGAACATCTGGTGTTCGTTCGGCCTGTTTTTTTCATTTCCTATTATGCTGTACTACACCGTCACATTGTGTCTGTCGTTTTTCCGCTCATGCAGGCTGGGCACATCCGATATCTTTAATGTGGGGTATTTTGCCATGCTGATACCTTTTGTGATTTCCATGGCGGAACCGACCTATCCTTTTGGTCCGGGCACGGCCACGGTGTTTAATTTTATCCTGTTCGGCATCGCGTTGAAAAACACATACGCGGAACACCACTTAATTAATTGAATAATAAATTGATATTAACGATAATCGCTTTGATCAGGGAGGCCAAGAATCCGATTGACAACCGTGTGGCTTTGTCATCAAAACCTTTTTTCGGTCATTTCGGCAAGATGCTGGAGTACAACTGTCTATTGTTGCAAGCCTTAAAGTAAAGGCATAACATTTACGGAGGGCGTATAATCGCATGTTTGAACAAAATCTAAAACAAAAAGCCGTTTCGGGTGTGCTGTGGACCTCCATCCAGATGTTTGCAGGGATTGGCATGTCCTTTATTTCAGGGATTATCCTTGCTCGTCTGTTGACGCCTTTTGATTATGGATGTATAGGCATGCTATCCATTTTTATGGGATTGGCAGGTGTTTTCACGGATGGTGGTTTCGGATCCGCTCTGATTCAAAAAAAACAGCCGACGCAGACGGATTATTCCACCATTTTTTTCTGGAACATGGGGGTGTCTGTGCTAGTGTATGTCATTTTGTTCGTTTGTGCACCTTCCATTGCCAGATTCTATAAGATTCCGCTTCTCTCATCTGTTCTGAGGGTGGAGGGACTGGTTCTGATAATTAATGCGTTCAATGTCATTCAAAATAGTCAGCTTCGGAAAAAACTGGATTTCAGGGCCATTTCAATAGTTACGCTGTTTACTTCAATAATTGCACTGGGGACAGCCATTTGGATGGCTCACAAGGGTTTCGGTGTATGGGCACTGGTGGCGCTATATCTGATATCGGCCGCTATTCCGACAGCCGTTTTTTGGTTCTATGTCAAATGGAGACCCACCTGGACTTTTTCCTGGCAATCGTTTAATGGGCTGTTCGGCTTTGGTTTTTTCATTTTTTTAACGAACCTCATTAACAGTTTTGGCCAACGGATTCAGGGCTTGTTGATCGGAAAAGTGTATAATCCGACCACCATGGGCTATTATTCAAAGGCGGAAAGCACCGAGCAGCTTGCCTCTACCAGTATTTCCGGTATTATGACACAGGTTACCTATCCGCTTTATGCTGAAGTGCAGGACGACAAGGAGGCTTTATCCAATATGATCAGGAGACTGACCATGACATTGGCTTATATCACCTTTCCGCTAATGTTTGTTTTACTGTTATGCGCCAAGCCAGTTTTTGTGCTTCTTTATTCTGACCGGTGGCTGCAGAGTGTCCCTTACTTTCAGATGCTTTGTTTCGCCGGATTGGCAGGCTGTCTGCAGGCGGTGAATTATCAGGCCATTTCAGCCATCGGAAAAAGTAAAACCATGTTTGTTTGGACCTTGCTGAAACGTGTGGTTGGCATAATCGCGGTTGTGTCGGGACTGCTGTTTTATGGGATCAGGGGATTGCTTGTGGGTGTGATCATCAATTATTGGTTTTCATATTTTGTAAATATCAGCCTTGTTTCCAAGCATATCGGTTACAAAGTCTGGCGGCAGGTCTGTGATTTGCTTCCCGTGGCAATAACCTCATTGATTGCTGCGGCAGTCAGTTATGTGGCCAGCTGTTCTCTTCATTGGAGCATGTATCCTGATGGAATGCTGCGGTTTTTCGTGTATCTGCTCATTTATCTTGGATGGTCGTTCATCGTCAGGCCGGAAGCCTATACCTATTTCCTGACTGTCATTCCCGAAAAATTCAGGTTCTGGGAAAGGAAAAAAAGTTCTGATGGCAGGTAATTTATCAAATTGGCATTCAGATGAAGATTATTGTTAATGCGGATGATTTTGGAAGGAGCAAAGAGAGAAACCAAGCCATTGATGATGCTTTCAGACAAGGTCTCATCAGTTCCGCCGGCCTGATTGTTACAGGCAAATACATGCAGGATGCTGTTGATTATATTCATTCGGGAGGGTATGCGGACAGGATCCATTTGCATTTGAATTTATCAACCAGTATGATAGACGATGATTCTGAGGATGTTCCGCTCACGGAGGCTATGCGAAAGGATCCTTTTTTCTGTACCAATGGAAAATTCACCCCATTTGATGGTTTGCCTAGCAGTTTTTCTGACATACGGAAGTGGAAGGTGGTTTATCATGAAATGGCTGCCCAATACCACAAATTCAGGGAAGTGACAAAGGGAAAATCTGATTATGGTCATATCGACTTCCATTTGTGGTACAATCTGACATGGCCTGTTACTGTTGCATTGAAACTGTTCACACGAAGATACGGGATTCATTCCGTCAGATTCATTGGCATGCATCAAAGGAAAAGCATAAGATTTCTGTTGTATCGTGTGATATGCTGGAATCCGCATGTCAGGTTTATTCCTTCCAGCAATATTGACTACTATTTGTATAATCAGGAATTGTATTCGAAATACAGTCTTATTGAATTGTATTGTCATCCTCACTACAAGAACGGAGTGTTTCTTGATGACAGTCCGTCGTATTTGAAACATGAAATGCAACCCATGCAGAAGCAGATCCAGCGTTTAAAGGAATCGGTGGGGGGTGAATTTGTTTCGTGGAAGGATTGCTGCAATTGGGATAATGCTGTCAAATAATGATTATGGTTTTAAAGGAAATGGTTAAAAGCGCGCTCCACATGAACGAGCTCAGGCGCATTGAAAAGAGTTACGAAAAAAACATCAGGCAAGCAATGCAATTATGCCCGATGAAGCCGCTTACAAGGGGGCAGGAGGCGGATATCAGGGCTTATTTCAAAAAACATTTCGGGAGGGAAGTGCCCACATGGTGGCACCAGTATCTGTATTCCAGAAATGGCGTTTATTCTGAAAAATACATCCCTGCAAGCATTTATAATTCGGAAATCATTTATCGGTTAAATAAGTTCCAATTCCGTCATGCCTATGTGGACAAGGGGTTCTACGATACGCTGTTTTACGATGTCAACAGGCCTAAAACCATCGTAAAAAACGTTAATGGCTATTATTATGATGACCGTAATCCATTGACAGAGAATGAAGCCATTGAAATATGCAGCAATCTCAGCGAGGCCATCATCAAGCCAACGCTTGAAGGAACATGGGGACAGGGAGTGGAACTGATCAGAACCGAAAACGGGTTGATTCCCAAATGGAATTGCAGTGTCCAGGACTTGTTCAGGAAATACAGACGCAGTTTCATTATCCAGGAACGCTTTGAACAACATGCCGGCATTGCGAGACTTAACCCCACCTCACTCAACACGATGAGGGTGATGTCATACAGAAGGGGCCATGAAGTGGTGGTCCTGTATGCGGTAATTCGTATCGGCCGAAAGAATCAGGTGATTGATAACGAGACGGCTGGAGGGATTAAGGCGGATATCGACTTGACAACGGGAAAAATCAAAGGCGTGGCTTTTGGAAGTGCCAGGGAAAAATTGATGACCCAAACGGATGTTGGCACTGTGTTGGATGGCTATCAGATGCCTTCGTTTTCGGATGTGTTGTCTTTGGTTAGGGAAATGCATTTCAGATTGCCCTATTTTAACCTGATAGGTTGGGATATGTCGGTGGACAAGGAGGGAAGGCCCGCACTGATTGAATGGAACAGGGCCGCCGAACTGAGTCAGGTCGCTCACGGGCCGGCGTTTGGAGAATATACGGAAGAGATTCTTTCTGTGGTGAAAAAAAACGTGAACACAAGGTTTGAGGGCTCTCCCTTATAGCCACCTGAAAAGCGATATGAATAAAACTGATTCAAAGATAGCTGTCTGGTTCAAGCAGTCGCTCGCCCGTATCTCACCAAAGTTGAATACAAGGGTGGTGTATTTCATGAGGTTCAAGAAGCCAGTGCATTTGAAGCATCCACAGACTCTGGATGAAAAAATCCAATGGCTGAAGTTCAACACGTATTATAAGAATCCGTTGGTGACACAATGTGCCGACAAGTATGCCGTCCGGGAATATGTGAAAAGATGCGGTTGCGGGGAAATCCTGAACGAACTGTATGGGACTTACGACCATGTGGAAGAGGTCCCTTGGGATACGCTTCCCGATCAGTTTGTGCTGAAGTGGAATTTCGGTTGCGGACAAAACCTGATTGTGTTTGACAAATCAAAACTGGATATTGCGGATGCCAGACAAAAATTGAATGACTGGTATAGGATAAGGGATACCTTTTATTTGGAATATGCTGAGATGCAGTACAAGGGTATTCCGCCAAAACTTGTGTGCGAAAAGCTGATAGAAACTGAAAGCGGAGAGCTTCCTGTGGATTATAAGGTTTATTGTTTCAACGGAGTCCCGCATTGTGTACTTGTGTGCTGCAAAAGGGGGCGGATGGAACATGGGGCTGAATACTATTTCTTTGACCGTGACTGGAATTTGAAGCGTTACAACAAAAGGGGTAAGGAGGCACCTGCAGATTTCACCTTGCCAAAACCAGAAGGTATTGATAAGGTTTTTGAATACGCCATGAAACTTTCCAAACCTTTCCCATTTGTCCGCTCGGACTTTTATCTTGAAAATGGCAAGGTTACTTTTGGGGAATTGACATTTACTCCATGTGGAGGTTTTGACGTGAACCGTTTGCCGGAAACGCAGCGATTGTTTGGCAGTATGGTAACGTTATGATTTCCAATGGCGAGAAAAAGGTGTTGGTGCTGACATCCATTTATCCGGCAGATGATGTCAGGAAGGAATGGACGCCTGTTGTCCATTATTTTGTGCGGGAATGGGTGAAATCTGGAGTGGAGGTAAGAGTCGTGAATTATGTCAGCCGTTTCCCCAAGTTGGCATATTGGGCTGCCCGTCTGTTTAAGGAAATAATCTCCTCCAAGGAGGGCTTTGCCATTGGTGTTTCCCCTTTGAAGGAACGTGAATATGTGCTGGATGGTGTGAATGTCGCCCGTTTCCCGCTTAGAAAGTTCAGGCCCCACGGATGTTTTTCCGAACGTGAAATCAGCAAGGCCGTAAAAAAAACAAAGGCTTATTGTCTTGATAACGGGTTCAGGCCTGATGTGATTGTGTCCCATTGGTCTAATCCCCAGCTTGCAGTGATGGCGGAGCTGAAGGCTTATTATGGTTGCAGGACCGTATATGTGGCCCATGATGATTTTCATTTTGAGTTTTTTGGAAAAAATGAGGACACTTATCTGCAGGCAGTGGACAAGATCGGTTTCAGGTCTGCCGGTATCAAACGTAATTTTGAGACAGAGCCCAGATACATAAAGCCTTCATTTATGTGTTATTCAGGTATACCGTCGGAATATGTGGATGCAGGCCGTAAAAAGTCTTTTCGGGAAATCAGCCGTTTCGTTTTTGTTGGCAATCTGATAGGAAGAAAGTATCCTTCGGAAATCATAGAGGCACTGGCGACATCTTTTAAAGGCGGGTCATTCTCCATGGTTTATATAGGTGCAGGGAATGAGTCGGAAAAGGTGCGGGACACTGCCGTCAGACTGAATGTGGAGGGATGTGTGCATTTGTTGGGAAGGCAGAAACGGGAGCGTGTGATACGCTGTCTGGATGAAAGTGATGTTTTTGTCATGATTTCCAGGGATGAGACATTCGGGCTGGTTTATTTGGAGGCGATGTCAAGAGGTTGTATCGTCATTGCCTCCCGGAATGAGGGCTTTGACGGCATCATCCGGGACGGAGAGAACGGCTTTCTTTGTGAGGCGGGAAACAGTCATGAATTGGCAGCCATTATTACTCGTATCAGGAAGATGCCATTGGAAACAATACAACGGATTTCGGATGCTGCCATCAGGACGGCTTCCTGGCTGACAGATGAAAAAGCGGCAGCCTGTTATTTGTCGGAAATTATGGAATAAAACAAGTCTCATGCGCCTTATTTTTCTTACAATGTGCAACCTGCAGGGTGTTTCGGAACCTGACATCTACACCGATCTCATGCGGAAATTCCGCGATGAGGGACATGAGGTGACCATAGTGTCGCCGCGGGAGCGGCGCATGGGGCTGTCGACTTGTCTGGAAAAAACGGATGGGGTTCGGATTTTGGGTGTCCGGACGCTTAACCTGCAAAAAACCAATGTTGTTGAAAAGGGAATCGGACAGGTTCTGGTGACAAGGCAGTTCAGGCGGGCCATCCGGAAACATCTGGGAGGGGAGTCGTTTGACCTGATCCTTTATTCCACACCGCCCATTACTTTGATGGGGGTGGTGAAGTACCTGAGAAAGAAGAATCTGCAAGCGATGACTTACCTGCTACTGAAGGATATCTTCCCGCAGAATGCGGTGGATTTGGGCATGATGGCCGAATCGGGTGTGAAGAGCTGTCTGTACCGGTATTTCCGCAGGCAGGAAAAACGTTTATACCAACTTTCTGACCGCATAGGCTGCATGAGTCCGGCCAATGTGCAGTATGTTATGGAGCACAATCCGGAAATTGAAGCTGAAAGGGTGGAGGTCGCTCCAAATTCCTGCGAAATCCGGGAAACCGCCGCCATGTCCGATTCACAGCGTATTGCCGTCCGGCAAAAACACGGTCTGCCCGTCGACCGCCCCGTCTTCATCTACGGAGGCAACCTCGGCAAGCCACAGGGCATTCCCTTTCTGATCCGATGCCTCGATGCCAATGCCGACCGTGATGACTGCCATTTCGTAATCATCGGCAATGGTACGGAATATGGAAAAATAAATTCTTGGTATGGGGAGAAACTGCCCAAGAGCGTATCGGTGTTTAAGGGTTTGCCCAAGGATGAGTATGATCGATTGGTAAGAGCATGTGACGTTGGTTTGATTTTTTTGGACCATCGCTTCACTATTCCCAACTATCCTTCAAGGCTGCTGTCCTACTTGATGGAGCGGAAACCCATCATTGCCGCCACCGATCCGAATACGGATGTCGGTACCATTGCCGAGGCCAACGGCTACGGATTCTGGTGTCCGAGCAACGATGTGGATGCCTTTACCGCCTGTGCGGACAGGATGCTCGCGGCGGACATGTCCGCGATGGGGGAGGCCGGTTATCGGTTCTTTATGGAAAATTATACAGTGGAACACACCTATGGACAAATTATGAAACACCTGCAATAGGCATGTACAAACATTTCTTCAAACGTCTTCTTGACATTCTCTTATCCATCCTCGCCTTGCTCTGCATCGGTTGGTTCATCCTGCTTGTAGCTGTTTTCCTGCATTTCGCAAACAAAGGCGCCGGCGCCTTCTTTTTGCAGGAACGTCCCGGAAAGGATGAAAGGATTTTCAAAATCATCAAGTTCAAGACGATGACGGACGAACGGGATGAGAATGGAAACCTGCTGCCGGACGAATTGCGGTTGACCGGGATTGGAAAGATCGTGCGCAGCATGAGCATTGATGAATTGCCGCAATTGCTCAATGTGCTGAAAGGTGATATGAGCCTGATTGGCCCGAGGCCGTTATTGGTGGAATATCTGCCGTTATACAGTGCGGAACAGAAACGTCGTCATGAGGTACGCCCGGGCATCAGCGGGTGGGCGCAGTGCCACGGGCGGAACGCCCTCTCCTGGACAGAGAAGTTCAAGCTGGATGTGTGGTATGTGGACCATATTTCGCCAATTACGGATATAAAAGTTTTTTTTTGTACTGTAAAAAAGGTATTTTTGAGGGAAAATATTAACGCAACAAATAATGCGATAGTGGAAGATTTTAATGGAACAAATTAACAGGTAAAATTGAATTGATTGCATGATTGGCAAAGATATAATACAAAAACTCCCCTCTCCTTCTTTTATTCTTGATGAAGAGGAACTTTTCAGGAGCATTACAGGTTTTACGGAGGCACTGAAAGAGTTTTTTTCAGATTTCACGCTATGCTACTCGGTTAAGACTAATGCGTTGCCATATTTGTTGAATTTGGTTCACTCAAGGGATTGTTTTGCGGAAGTTGTTTCTGCTGACGAATACCATTTAGCCAGACAATGTGGCTATAGGGAAAGCCGTATTATTTATAACGGGCCTATGAAAAACAAAAAAACGTTCCTTGAGGCTGTGATGGGCGGGGCTATAGTGAATATTGAGACCAAACGTGAGTTGAAATGGCTTGAAGAATTATCCAAAGACAATATTTACAAGGTCGGTTTGCGACTTAACATCAATATTTCACGTGTATCAATGGAAGATGCTGACGGGGGTCAGGACAACAGCCGTTTTGGTTTTTCGGATGAAACGTCAGATTTCTCTGATGCTTTGTCTGTGATAAAAAAGTTGCCTAATGTACAGTTGTCAGGAATCCATATCCATAGGACGGCTCATAGCCGGAGCGTGCGTTTTTACAAACATTCTATAGAATACGCATGTGAAATCATCAGGAAGTATCATTTGGAACTGGATTATCTGGATATCGGCGGTGGTTTTTTTGGAATTTTTCCGGAAAAACCCACATATAGGGACTATGTTTGTGCTTTTAGGGAGGCGTTGTACGGATATGGTCTCGATACACTTCGTGTTATTGTTGAACCCGGAAATGCGCTTGTGGCCTCCTGTTTCCATTATTTAAGTGAAGTTATTGATGTTAAGCATGTGGAAAAAGAAAAATGGTTTGTTACGACAGACGGCTCCCGTAATGATGTGGATCCCTTTTTTAGGAAACAAAACTATTTGTATGACCTTTATGCAGAAAAAGACAGTCCGTCGGTTAATGAACAGATAGTGTCCGGATGCACATGTTTGGAAAATGATCGCCTGTTTTGTATAAAAAACGGACCCTTGTTACAGTTGGGCGATCGCATCCTGTATAGGAATGTCGGGGCCTATACCATGAGCCTTTCTCCACTTTTCATCCGGTTTTTTCCTTGTGTTTTTGCAGTGAAGAAAAATGAAATTATTCTCGTGCGCGGGAAATGGGATGCAGAAGAGTTTTTACAAAAATCAATAATTAATAATTAATCGGTTATAATGAACAACAATATCATGTTTTGTAGCGTCGGTCGACGGGTCAGGCTGCTGAAGGACTTTAGAGAATCCATGAATGGATGTGGCAGAATAATCGCGACTGATGCAAGTCCTGTGGCACCTGCTCTTTTTTTTGCGGATGACAAATGTATTGTTCCAAAAATCACCGAGCCGGATTATTTTGGGAAAGTGTTGGATATTGCAGGCAGGTTTGATGCCAAGGCCATAACCACACTTATCGATCCTGAAATCGAATTGTTGGCAAAACACAGGGATGAACTGATGTGCAAGGGTGTGTTGCCTCTTTGTCCGTCAGAACGGACAGCACAATTGTGCTTTGATAAGTATGAAATGTATAAGTATTTGAACTCGAAAGATATAAATACGATTTTAACTTATAATTCGTTGAGTTCTTTCAGAGAGGGATTGGCTTCAGGAGCCATTTCTTTTCCAGTTTTTATGAAGCCCATTTCTGGAAGTGGGAGCGTGGGTATCGGAAAATGTGAAACGATGCAGGAGGTGGAAGAAAAATGGAATGATGGCAAATTCACATACGTTATTCAGGAAATGATGACAGGAGGGGATTGTAATGCCGATGTGTATGTGGATTGCATTTCTCATAAGCCTGTTGCCATATTTTCGAAAAAAAAGATAGAAAGCCGTTTGGGTGGTGCCAGCAAAACCATTTCATATAAAGACACCAGTTTTTTCAGCTTTGTGGAAGATGTTTGTTCTGTTTTGGAACTGAATGGTCCGTGTGACATGGATTTTTTTGTCAAAGATGGAACTTATTATTTGTCAGAAATCAATCCGCGTTTCGGAGGAGCATACCTTCATGCGTATGCCTCTGGCGTTGACTTCATCAAGCTGATCTTGCAGAATCTGGAAGGAAAAGCCAATCGGAGTGTCATCGGTCAGTATGAAGAGAATATTATCATGATGATGTACGATGATGTGGTCTTTGCCCGGAAGAGCGAATTGCTTTCCCAGGATTTTTCGCTGCTATAATTTTATGAATTAGCATTCAAAAAGTAGGATATGTCAAAAACTGCATTGATCACCGGTGTGACCGGTCAGGACGGGAGCTACCTGTCGGAGTTTTTGTTGGAAAAGGGCTATGAGGTGCACGGAATAATCCGCCGCAGCTCGGTGGATTTCCGCGAACGGATTGCCCATCTGGAAGGGAAGCCTCATTTCCACCTGCACTACGCCGATTTGGGTGACTCGATGTCAATAGTGAAGGTGGTGGACAAAGTTCGCCCCGATGAGATTTATAACCTGGCGGCGCAGAGCCATGTGCAGGTTAGCTTCGACTCGCCGGAGTTCACCGCTGACGTGGATGCCACCGGAGTGCTGCGCGTGCTGGAGGCTGTCCGCGCATGCCATCTGGAGAAGACATGCCGCATCTATCAGGCTTCGACCTCGGAGCTGTACGGCAAAGTGGAGGAGGTGCCGCAGAACGAGAACACTCCTTTCCATCCTTACAGCCCGTATGCTGTGGCAAAGCTATACGGCTACTGGATTGTGAAGGAGTACCGTGAGGCCTACAACATGTTCTGCTGCTCCGGTATCCTCTTCAACCACGAGAGCGAGCGTCGTGGCGAGACCTTTGTCACCCGTAAGATAACGCTGGCTGCAGCCAGAATTTCACAGGGTTTGCAGGATTGCCTCTATCTTGGCAACCTCGACAGTTTGAGAGACTGGGGCTACGCCAAAGACTATGTGGAATGCATGTGGCTGATCCTGCAGAACGACATTCCGGAGGATTTTGTCATCGCCACCGGTGTGCAGCACAGCGTGCGTGAGTTTACGGAACTGGCCTTCCGCCATGCCGGAATAGAGTTGAAGTTCGAGGGGAAGGGCATTGATGAGAAGGGCATCTGCGTGAAGGGGCCTGAGAATCTGGTAGGGAAGACCCTTGTTGCCGTGAGCGAGGATTTTTACCGTCCGACCGATGTGGTCAACCTGTGGGGCGACCCGACCAAGGCCAAGGCCAAATTGGGATGGGATCCCGCCAAAACGTCGTTTGAGGAATTGGTGAAAATCATGGTGGAGCACGACGTCGCCAAAGTGGCCGCCGAAGGTGCCGCCGCCAAGGTGCGAACCAACTTGGCAGAGTATCTGGAAAAGGGAATTGTGAAGTAATAGTTCAGGGTTTCAGAGGTTTCAGAGGTTTCAGGGTTTCAAGGGTTTCAGGGGTTTCAAGGGTTTCAGAGTTCCAGAGGATCAAACCTTAAACTTCTTAAACTCTTTAAACTATTAACTATTAACTCTTAACTATCAACTAAAAATGATGGAACAGCATTCAAAAATATATGTCGCCGGTCATCGCGGGATGGTCGGTTCGGCCATAGTGCGCGAGTTGCAGCGCCAGGGGTACAGTAATATCATAACCCGCACCCACAGTGAATTGGATCTGACGCGGCAGGAGCAGGTGGAGGCCTTTTTCGCCGCCGAAAAGCCGGAATATGTCTTTCTAGCTGCGGCCAAGGTGGGTGGCATTGTCGCCAACCAGTCGGCACTGGCGGATTTCATGTACGAGAACATGATTCTGGAGATGAACGTCATCCATGCCGCCTGGAAAAACAACTGCAAAAAGCTGGAGTTTCTCGGTTCGTCGTGCATCTATCCACGCATGGCACCGCAACCCATGAAGGAGGAGTGCCTGCTGACGGGTGCCTTGGAGAAAACCAATGAGGCCTATGCCTTGGCAAAAATCTCCGGGCTGAAATACTGTGAGTTCCTTAACCGGCAGTATGGCACCGATTTCATCAGTGTGATGCCGACCAACCTCTACGGCCCCAACGACAACTACCATCCGGAGCACAGCCATGTGCTGCCGGCGCTAATCAGAAGGTTCCATGAGGCCAAGGTGAACGGTTTGAAGGAAGTCACCTGCTGGGGCGACGGCTCGCCGTTGCGGGAATTTCTGTATGTGGACGATCTGGCCAACCTCTGCGTGTTCCTTATGAACCATTACAGCGGCAATGAGACGGTCAATGCGGGAACGGGCAAGGAATTGTCCATCAAGCAGCTGACAGAACTGGTGGCGAAGGTTGTGGGCTATGATGGTGAAATAAAATGGGACACCACCCGTCCGAACGGCACGCCGCGCAAGCTGCTGGACGTGAGTAAGGCGGAAAAGCTCGGCTGGCGTTATAGAACGGAGCTGGAGGATGGCATCCGTCTGGCTTACGAAGATTTTCTGAACAACCCTATGCGGGCGGAAAGATAATGTTTTAAATAATTCAGTGATGGAAGAGAAAAAGTTTTTTGTGCATGAATCCTCCTATGTGGATGAGGATGTTGAAATTGGCGAAGGCACCAAGATATGGCATTTCTGCCATGTGCAGCGTGGGGCGCGTATCGGGCGCAACTGCTCACTGGGGCAGAACGTGAACATCGGCAACAACGTGAGGGTCGGCAACGGCGTGCGCATCCAGAACAACGTCTCCCTGTACGAGGGTGTGGAACTGGAGGACAACGTCTTCTGCGGACCGAGCTGCGTGTTCACCAATGTGGTCACGCCTCGGGCGCATTTTCCGGTGCATGGGGTCTATGCCCGTACACTGATACGGGAGGGAGCTTCGTTGGGAGCCAACTGCACGGTGGTCTGCGGTCACACTGTCGGTCGCAGCGCGCTAATTGCCGCCGGTGCGGTGGTTACAAAGGATGTTCCCGATTTTGCGCTGATGGCCGGTGTGCCTGCCCGGCGGATAGGCTGGGTGTGCGAATGTGGCCGTCGTCTGGACGATGTGCTTGAATGCGAGTGCGGGCGAAAATATCGCATGAGGGACGGTAACAGGGAGAAATGCTGCCAGGAATAGGCGGAGCGTGGCGGAAATTTTTTCCGCTGATTTGTTTTGATAAAAATATGGCGTTTTAATGCTGTTCCATTACTTTTTTTGATTACATTTGCAAGTTCTTTCTTATCGCTTCGCGGCAGAGGGGACATAATGATGTTGTGTTGTTTAAAATATAGTGAATGAAACGGTTGTATTTGATAATAAAAAATGCGTTTGACAAGGTTTTCTTCCGTTTTTGGAAGAAAATCGTGAGGAGATACGCCAATAATTCCTTCTCCCGCATCTGGGTCTTTGCATTTGACACCATAATGGTTCTGTTGGCCTTCATATGTTCCAGGCTGGTGTTCAAGTCCATGGGAACCGCTTCGTCACAGCCGCTGCATGTGTTGGGCTATGCGGTGATTCTGGTCACTGTATACGGCATCAGTTTTTTGTCATTCAGCACTTTCAAAGGCATGCTGCGCTATTCCGGCTTCGGGGACATCCGCCGGATACTGCTCAGTTCGGTCATCTCGCTCTTTCTGCTTTGCGGTTTCCGGATGCTGCTGATGGCCCGTTACCATGAGGGAGCCGACATCTTCTTCCCTCAGTTTGCCGAAATCATCCACGAGGTGCTGATGATTTTCTTTGTGCTTGTGATTTCACGCCTGACTGTCCGCCGTCTTTTCAACGAATATTCCGTGCCGAAGAAAACCGACGGCAAGAAAAAGGCGCTGGTTTTCGGTGCAGGCAGCGGCGGAGTGCTGACCTACAACTTGATTTCCAACGATAAGGAGAGCGAGTATGAAATCGTTGCCTTTGTGGACGACAATTTCAGGAAGGCAGGTTCGGAAATACAGGGCGTGCCGGTGATGCTTCCCTCAAAAGTCATGTGTGACAGTTATATCCGTCGGCATGGCATCGAGGTGTTGATAATTGCGATTCCCTCACTTAGTGTGGAGGTTAAGAACAAACTTGCGGAGCAGGCTTTGGCATTGAACCTGAGGGTCAAGATTATCCCGCATGTCTACGAACTGATTGAAGGGCAGATGAAGTCCAATCAAATCAAAGATATACAGATTGAAGACTTGTTGGGTCGCGATCCGATTGTATTGGAAAACGAGGATATTTCCCGTGAAATCCATGACAAGGTTGTGATGGTCACTGGAGCCGCCGGCAGTATCGGCAGCGAGATTGCCCGGCAGGTGATGAACTATGAGCCGTCAAAACTGGTGGTGGTCGATATGGGCGAATCACCGGTATATGACATCCAGTTCGAGCTGAACAACACGTATGCGAAAAACAGGGACAGGCTTTTCTTCGAAGTGGCGGATGTCCGTGATTCGGACCGCATGGAGAGGCTGTTCGACAAATACCGTCCCGAGGTGGTGTTCCACGCTGCCGCGTACAAGCATGTCCCGCTGATGGAGGATTCCCCTTATGAGGCGGTGAGGGCCAATGTGTTTGGCACCAAGTTGATGGCGGATCTTTCAATCCGGTATCATGTGCAGAAGATGGTCATGATTTCCACCGACAAGGCTGTGAATCCCACCAATGTCATGGGGGCGACCAAACGGATTGCCGAGATATATGTGCAGAGTCGTCGCTCGGAGACCCAGTTTGTCACGACAAGGTTTGGTAATGTGTTGGGTTCCAATGGCTCGGTTGTGCCATTGTTCAAGAAGCAGCTGGAAAACGGCGGTCCTCTTACGGTGACCGACAAGCGCATAACCCGTTATTTCATGACCATTCCGGAGGCCTGCAACCTGGTGCTGCAGGCTGCCGCCATCGCAAATGGGGGCGAGATTTTTGTCTTTGACATGGGCAAGCCGGTGAAAATATATGACCTGGCCGCCAAGATGATCCGGCTTTCAGGCCGCAATGACGTTAAAATTAAGGAGATTGGTCTGCGTCCGGGAGAAAAGCTGTATGAGGAGCTGCTTGCCTCCAAGGAGGACACGCTTCCTACAGTGCATGGAAAGATTTTCCGGGCAAAGGTCCGTCCGCAGGATCCGGATACGGTCGTTGCCGCATTCGATGCGCTGCACAAGGCACTGCTTTCTCAGGATGAATTTGCGATTGTGTCGCAGATGAAGGCGCTTGTGCCTGAATTTGTAAGTAATAACAGCCGTTTCTCGGTGCTGGACAATGCGCCGCAGGATTCTGCTCAAAATGAAACAATAAAAGAATAACGAATATGAACAAATGGTCTTTTTTCAGATTGTCATGTGTCGCGTTTCTAATTGCGGCGCTTTTACCCTCTTGTGTCACACACAAGGACATCACCTATCTTCAGGATTTGCCGCATGATTCGACGGTAGTGTTGGACAATTCATATGAGGCGCGTATCCATCCCAATGACGAGCTGACCATCTACATAACTTCGTCCGGTGACAGGGGAATGTCCGACCCGTTCAATCTGGTGAGCACCTACAATAAAAACACAGGCAGCAGCTATAGTTCCCTGAATCCGGAAAACACCATCGGTTATCTGGTGGACATCAACGGATACATCAACATGCCGAGTTTGGGGGCCATCCATGTTGAGGGTATGACCCGCCTGCAGCTGCAGGACACCATTACGAGAATGCTTATCAATGGCGGCTATCTGGAGGAGGTCGTGGTGTTGGTACGTTTCAAAAACTACAAGATATATATAAAAAGCGCCACCGGCTCCCATACGGTTACAGTGACCAACGAGCGCGTGACCCTGCTGGAGGCCCTTTCCCAATCGGGCAACATCTCCGCATACACCAGGCTGGACAAGGTGGGTGTGCTGCGTGAGGAGGGAGGCCGGATGCATCTGCGCTACCTCAACCTCAAGTCGAAGGATGTCTTCAATGACCCGTACTTCCTGCTGCAGCAGAACGATGTAGTGCTTCTTGAACCTTTGCGCGCCAGCCGCATAAAGGAAAACGCCTCGTGGATAGCCAGCTATGCTTCGCTGACAACTTCGCTCATATCCATTGTAACCCTTATCATCACTTTAGCAACTCCAAAATAATAGATTTTTTATGGAAAAGTATCAAAAAACACAGTCGCAACAGCCCGAAGAGACAACATCCATCAACTTGAAGGATTTGCTCTACACACTGCTCAGCCATTGGAGATGGTTCGCCCTTTCCCTGCTGGTCTGCATTGCTGTCGCCCTGCTGGTCTCCAAGTCATCAGTCAAGTATTACAGCCGGACGGCCACCGTCATGTTCAAGGACAAAAAGGGGAGTGCCAGTGATTTGTTGGTCTCCAGTAACTTATTGAGCATGAGTGGCTCTTCCGCTGTGGAAAACGAACTGCAGATTCTCAGGTCCCGCACACTGATGATGCAGGTGGTGGAGCGTCTGAACCTCGGCGTGGAATACAGCTATACGCCGCTGCTGCGCAAAACCGACCTCTACAGCAACAGTCCGGTGCATGTGCAGTTTCCTGATGAGGGGCCGTATTCGAACATCAGCCTGACTGTGGTGCCGTCCAAACAGGGCGGTCGGGTCATCCTCAAGAATTTCCCCGATTCGAAAAAGGTCATATCCGCCCCGCTCAACGACACGGTGAACACTCCGGTCGGCAGGGTGGTCGTGATACCGACCTGGACCTATACCTCCTATGCAGGCAAGGAGATCCAGGTGGACAAGCGTAACATCAAGTCGGTTACAAAGCGTTACCGAACGGCGGTGCGTATCGCACGGGTTGACAAACTTTCCAATGCGGTCAGCCTATCTTTGGAGGATCCTTCCGGAGACAAGGCGGAGGACATCCTGAACACGCTTGTGCAGATATACCGCGAGGAGGCGGTTAAGGACAAGGCAATGGTGCTTGACCAGAGCCTCATTTTCATCAATGCCCGGATTACAGAATTAGACCAGGATCTTGGGGTGATGGAATCGGGTAAGGCCTCATTTATGCGGAACAATCGGCTTATCGATGTCGGCAGCTATGGCCAGGACTACCTGCGTCGCAGCGACGAATACATGCAGGAACGCGAGGTGCTGGAAAACAAGCTATCCATGGTGGACTATCTGGCCGACTTTGTCAACGGCATGAAGGATGACTACAAACTGGTGCCGGCGGAAATGGGGCTTAAGGATCCGCAGCTGGCTTCGGTCATCTCCGAATACAATACCACGTTGTTGCAAAAACAAAAAATGGAGACCAAAGGTAACACAGCTAGCAACCCTATGACCAAGGAGATCAACGCCAGCCTGCAGATTCTGAAGGAGGGGGTCTCCAGTACGCTGGCTGCCCTACGCGCTAACCTTAAGCAGCAGTTGACCCGTAGCCGACAGTTGGAGAACCAGGCTGGCAGCAAGGTACAGGCGGTACCGGAGCACCAGAACTACCTCACCTCAATGTCGAGGCAGGAGTCGGTCAAGCAGAGCCTGTACCTGTTCCTGCTGAACCGTCGTGAGGAGCTGTCACTCTCCAAGGCGGCATTGGAGGACGATGTGCGGGTGATTGACGCGGCGGACGGTTCCACTTCGCCCACCAAACCGCGCACCTCCATGATTTTCCTTGTGGCCATTGTGCTTGGCCTGGCCATTCCGGTCGGTATTTTCTTCCTGCTCAAGATGATGGATACCGATATCCACAGCAAGCGTGATGTGGAGGAGGGCTGTTCCGTGCCGATTCTGGGCGATGTGCCGAAGCAGACTGCCGAGCAGGAGAAGGGCAGCATCATTGTGGCAAGGGAGAACGGCCGCGATTCTATTTCCGAGTCGTTCCGTATTATCCGTTCCAATCTGGATTATATCAAGACCGACCGTCCGGGCTGCAAGGTGGCCATGTTCACCTCCTTCTTCCCGAACAGCGGCAAGTCGTTCCTATCCACCAACCTTTCCGTGCTGCTCGCCGCCTCCGGCAAGCGGGTACTCCTGGTTGATGCTGACATCCGTAAGGGTACGCTGCACAAAAAGCTGCCCAACGCCAACAACCATGGGCTTTCCAACTATCTTTCCGGCAAAATCGAATTGGAGGAGTTGCTGAAAGAACGCCGTGCGATCTCTTCCGGATGGGATGCGATCTTTTCCGGTCCTGTTCCGCCCAATCCGGCAGAACTGCTGGACAATGTCCGCATGGATGCCTTTATTGAGGCGGTCCGGCCGCAATACGACTATGTCCTGTTGGATGCGGTGCCTGCCGGCATTGTGGCTGATGCGGACATCCTGAAGCGTTTGGCCGACCTGACCGTGTTTGTCATCCGCGCCAACGTGACCGACAAGCGTGCATTGGGCGATTTGGAGACAATGTACAAGGAGAACCGTTTCCCGAAACTCTGCGTAATTGTGAATGACGTGAATTATAAGAAACTGGGTTACGGCTATGGTTACGGTTACGGCTATGGCTACGGCAACGGTACCGGGCACAGTTACGGCTATGGATATGGTTACGGCTATGGATACGGCTATGGCAACGATGAGGAGACCAAGCGTCAGGCGCAGATGTCCGTTCTCCGCAAGTTTAACAGGAAAATCCTGATGATTATGGGTATCGGTTCAAAAAAACACGGACATCATGATCATGGTCATGACAAATAAACAGTATTGAAAATGGGCTTGTTTGACCGAAAAAAAAGACTGCCCGCCGATTTCTTCCAAGGGGCGACCGACATGCACAGCCACCTGCTGCCGGGTGTGGATGACGGATTCCAGACGGAAGATGCCACAATGGAGGGACTGCACTACCTGTATGGCCTCGGATTCAGGCAGCTGATACTTACCCCTCATGTCATGACGGACTATGCTGACAACAACCGTCCAAACCTTGTGCAGTGGTATGACGCTTTCCTGCCTATGGCGGACGGGTGCGGATTTTCCACGAGGCTGGCGGCCGAGTACATGCTGGATGAGCAGTTCCTTTCGCATCAGCAGGAGGGATGGCTCTATCTTAATCCGCAGGAAAAGATTTTGCTTGTGGAGACCTCCTACATGTACAGGAGTCCGGACATGGAGGAATACCTGTATGAGCTGACCACCTGTGACAACCAGGTTGTGATAGCCCATCCGGAGCGTTACCGCTATGCCGACAGGGAGCTTTTCGGACGCTGGAAGGAGAGCGGATATTTCCTGCAGTTGAACCTGATTTCTTTGGCGGGAGGCTACGGCAAGCCGGCAAAGGAGACCGCACTCTACCTGTTAGATGCAGGAATGTACGACTATGTCGGCACCGACTTGCACAAAATCAGCACGTTTGCACAATGGTTGCCTGAAATGAGGCTGCGTGACCATCAGATTGATGCGCTGCACAAGTTATATGAGAACAATGCGGAGCTGTACGGACAGCCCGCCAAACAGGAATAATAACAAAGATAATATAATGACAATGAAAAAGCAGATTACATTACAGGAAGCGGCCGGACTGGTCAGGGACGGCATGACGGTGATGTTCGGCGGGTTCCTCGGAGTTGGGAGTCCGGTGCAGATTACCGATGCTCTGGTTGAAAAGGGTGTTAAAGATTTGACCATCATCTCCAACGACACCGCATACGACAATGTGGCCCATGGAAAACTTGTGGCCAACCATCAGGTGAAAAAGGCCATTGTCTCCCACACCGGCACCAACAAGGAGACTGCCGCGCAGAAGAATGCCGGCACTCTGGAGGTGGAATATGTGCCGCAGGGCACTCTGGCCGAGCGCATCCGTGCCTACGGGGCCGGACTGGGCGGTGTTCTTACCCCGACCGGTTTGGGCACCATCATCGCCGACGGCAAGGAGATTGTGAAGGTGGACGGCAAGGATTACCTGTTGGAAAAACCTTTGAAGGCCGATATCGCATTCCTGCGCGCCAACATCGTGGACGAGGAGGGCAACATGGTGTTCCTTGGCACCACCAACAACTTCAACCCGCTGATGGCCATGGCCGCCGATGTGGTCGTTGTAGAGGCTGAAAAACTGGTCAAGGCCGGTGAAATCAAGCCGGAATGCGTGCATGCATCGGGGATTTTTGTGGACTATATTTATGTGGAAAGATAAGAGTTTAAGGAGTTTAAGAGTTTAAGGTTTTAACCCCCTGAAACCCTATTTGAACTAAATTATAAAGTCAAGATGAAGGAATACAAATCAACAATCCGTTTGCGCATGAGCGCGAAGGATGCCCATTACGGGGGCAATCTGGTGGACGGGGCCCACATGCTCCATCTGTTCGGTGACGTGGCCACAGAGCTGCTGATCCAGCGGGACGGCGACGAGGGGCTTTTCCGTGCATACGACAATGTGGAGTTTCTGGCTCCCGTGTATGCCGGTGACTACATTGAGGCGACCGGACGTATTGTTTCGGAGGGGAAGAGCTCCCGCAAGATGGAGTTTGAGGCCTACAAGGTGATCGCACCGCGCCCCGATATCTCCGATTCGGCTGCCGATGTGCTGGATGAGCCGGTGCTTGTATGCCGTGCCTCCGGTACCTGTGTCACCCTCAAGGAGTGCCAGCGCAAGGGTTAATATTAATTAAATGTAAAAGGAGAGCAAATGGACAAACTGATTATTACCGCCGCCATCTGTGGCGCGGAGGTGACCAAGGAGCAGAATCCGGCGGTCCCATATACGGTAGAGGAGATTGTCAGGGAGGCCAGGTCGGCGGTGGATGCCGGTGCGGCCATCGTGCATCTGCATGTCCGCTGGGACGACGGTACACCGACCCAGAGCCGCGACCGTTTCCAGGAGTGTGAGGAGGCCATCTACAAGGCCTGCCCGAACGTGATACTGATCCCCTCCACTGGAGGCGCGGTCGGAATGACACCCGATGAGCGGCTGCAGTCCACCGACACCACGCCGGTGCCTGAAATGGCCACGCTGGATTGCGGCACCTGCAATTTTGGGGACGAGATTTTCGACAACACCATGCCTACCATGCGTGCCTTCGGCAAGCGGATGATGGAGCGCGGCATCAAGCCGGAGTACGAGTGCTTTGAGATGGGGCATCTGGATACGGTGCTGACCATGGCCCGCAAGGGCGAGGTCCCCGGCAGCCCGATGCAGTTCAATTTCGTGCTGGGCGTTCCCGGCTGCACCCCCGCGACTGTGGCCAACCTCTGCTGGCTGGTGAACGGAATCCCCGCAGGCAGCACCTGGACAGTGACCGGTATCGGACGCCACGCATTCCCGATGGCCGCTGCTGCCATTGCAATGGGCGGCAATGTGCGTGTCGGCTTCGAGGACAACCTGAATCTTGCCAAGGGAGTGCCCGCCAAGTCTAACGGTGAACTGGTGGCCAAGGTGGTGCGCATCGCACAAGAACTTGGTCGGCCGATTGCCACTTCGGACGAGGCAAGGGAGATTTTGGGGTTGAGAAGATAGAAATCAGAAGACAGAAGTCAGAATATAGTTAAATACATTAACATAAAAATAATTAAAGATATGCAAAAGAAAGGAAACAAATACGGAACCCATCGTGTGATTGAACCGAAAGGCGTGCTTCCGCAGCCTGCGAATAAACTGAACAACAATATGGATGAAATCTGGGACAACGAGATTCTCATCGATGTGCAGACCCTGAATATCGACTCGGCATCCTTCACCGACATCCACAACTACGCCAAACAGCAGGCGGGCGAAGGCGCCAGCGAAGAAAAAATCATGGAGGAGGTCAAAAAGGAGATGCTCCTCAATGTGGAACTGCAGGGGAAGCACCGCAACCGCCGTACCGGCTCTGGCGGCATGCTGCTCGGCAAGGTCGAGAAGATCGGCGACGCTCTCAAGGGCAAGATTGACCTGAAGGAGGGCGACCGCATCGCCACGCTTGTCAGCCTCTCGCTGACTCCGCTGCGCATTGACGAGATTCTGGAAATCCGTCCCGATGTTGACCAGGTGGACATCAAGGGCAAGGCCATCCTCTTCGAGAGCGGTATCTATGCCAAGATTCCGACCGACATGCCTGAAAAGTTGGCATTGAGCGCCCTTGACGTGGCCGGAGCCCCCGCCCAGACCGCCAAACTCTGCCAGTACGGACAGACCGTCGTGATTCTCGGTGCCGGTGGCAAGAGCGGCATGCTCTGCTGCTATGAGGCCAAAAAGCGAGTCGGTGTGACCGGCAAGGTCATTGGCATCGCCAACAGTCCCAAGAGCACCCAGCGTATCAAGGATCTCGGCTTCTGCGACATTGTGGAGAGCGCAGCCGGCATGACTCCGGTTCAGGTCTATGAAATGGTCGAGCGCCTCACCGACGGCAAGATGGCCGATGTCACCATCAACTGCGTGAATGTTCCGGATCAGGAGATGACCGCCGTGCTCTGCACCAAGGATGACGGCATAGTCTATTTCTTCAGCATGGCCACCAGCTTCACCAAGGCAAGCCTCGGGGCCGAAGGCATAGGCAGCGATGTGAACATGATTATGGGCAACGGTTACACCAAGGGACATGCCGAATTCACCCTGCAGGAATTGCGCGAATCTCCGGAACTGCGCAAAATTTTTGAAGAATTGTATGCGTAATTAACACATGTGTAGAGACGCGGCATGCCGCGTCTCTACATAAACAAAAATGATTTATGGCTGAATCAAGAAGAAAACAGTTGTTCCCGGATGTTTCCGATGCGGAATGGAACAATTGGAAATGGCAGGTCAGGAACCGCATTGAGACGCTGGATGAGCTGAAAAAGTACATCCGTCTCACAGCAGAAGAGGAGGAGGGCGTTCGCAAGTCGCTGGAGACGTTGCGCATGGCCATCACCCCATATTACCTGAGCCTGATTAATCCCGATGACCCGGACGATCCTGTCCGGCGGCAGTGCATCCCCACGGCGGCGGAAACCCACATTTCGCCCGCCGATCTGCTCGATCCGCTGCATGAGGACGAGGATTCGCCGACCCCCGGCCTTACCCACCGCTATCCTGACCGTGTGCTGTTCCTTATCACCGACATGTGCTCGATGTACTGCCGGCACTGCACCCGCCGCCGTTTTGCGGGCCAGAAGGACTGCGAGTCTACCTCCGACCGTATTGAGAAGGCGTTGGAATACATCGAAAGGACGGAGTGCGTGCGCGACGTGCTGCTCAGTGGCGGAGATGCGCTGATGGTCGGGGACGAGAAGCTGGAATACATCATCAGACGGCTGCGGGCCATCCCGCATGTGGAGATTGTCCGTATCGGCAGCCGCACGCCGGTCGTCTGTCCGCAACGCATCACGCCGGAATTGTGCGCTATGCTGAAAAAATACCATCCGGTATGGCTCAACACCCATTTCAACCATCCGAACGAGGTGACGCCTGAGGCGGTGCGTGCATGTGAGATGCTGGCCGATGCGGGTGTTCCGCTTGGTAACCAGAGCGTGCTGCTGCGCGGCGTGAACGACTGCGTGCATGTTATGCGCGATCTGGTGCATCTGCTGGTGAAGATGCGGGTGCGTCCGTACTATATCTACCAGTGTGACCTCTCCCAGGGGCTGGAGCATTTCCGCACGCCGGTCTCCAAGGGGATTGAAATCATTGAGGGGTTGCGCGGCCACACCTCAGGATTCTGTGTGCCCACCTTTGTGGTGGATGCGCCTGGTGGCGGCGGCAAGACGCCTGTGATGCCGCAGTATGTCATTTCCCAGGCGCCGGGCAAGGTTGTGCTCCGCAATTTCGAGGGTGTGATCACCACCTATACCGAGCCGGAGGAATACCACAGCTCATGCAGGTGTCCAGAATGCCGCAAGGCGGCTGAAAAGAAGGCGGACAACGCTGCAGTGGACGGTGTGATCTCCCTTCTTGAGGGCGAGCGCATGAATCTGGAACCTGCTCATCTTATCCGTCACGAGCGGAACAAAGGCGTCAAATAACGAGAAATTAGTTGTTTTCATTTTATTTTCCGGAAACGCGGTATCCGCGTTTCCGGTTTTGTATGAATGGAACTGACCGAACGTTTGTTAGGATATAAAAGCTGTGCGGTAATCGGCATGGAGAAGAATACCGGCAAGACGGTGTGCCTGAACCATATTCTGGCGCATTATCCGTCCGGACGGGTTATTGCGGTGACTTCAATCGGTGTGGACGGGGAGCGTTCCGACCGTGTCACGGAGACACCCAAGCCGGAGATTTTTTTGCGTGAGGGTGTGATTTTCTCAACTTCCGAAACCCATTACCGGCAGCGTAGGCTGGATGCGGAGATTCTGGGGTTCAGCAATGAGGGCACGTCGTTGGGACGGATTGTGATTGCACGGACACGATGCCCTGGGAAGGTGATGCTCTCCGGGCCGTCAACTGCGAACGGTCTCAGGCGCTGGATGGGTGAGATTTCTCCGTGGCATCCCGATTTTGTTCTGGTGGACGGTGCCCTTTCCCGCCGCAGCTCTGCCTCACCTGCCGTTACGGAGGCATTGGTGCTGACCACCGGTGCGGCCTATTCCCTACATCTTCCGACGCTGCTCCGTGACACTGCGCTGCAGGTGGAGTGGATCCGTCTGCCTGAAACCGGTCGGGTTTCACGCGATGCGCTCGCCGCAGTGGAGGGCGGAATGCGCGTTGCCGCCCCAGACGGGGAATGGTATGACCCCGGCCTGACCACTGCCCTGAACCTTAGAAACCACAAATGGCCCTCCGGTTCCGGTGCTCGTGCCGTTTTCTTCGCCGGTGCCTTTACCGATGCCATTGCGAATGCGCTGATGAATGTCCCATTTTTTTCTGAGGCGGAAATTGTTGTGCGTGACTTCACCCGTATTTTTCTCAGTCCGCAGGTATACAGATTGCTGGTACATAATGGCTTCAGGATTTCCGTGCTCTGGAGGGCGTCAATCGCAGCCATTTGTGTGAATCCCCTTTCTCCGACAGGGTATGTGATGGATTCGGAGCGGTTATGTGCCGCGATGGCGGAGGCGGTGCGGCTTCCGGTGTATGATTTGCGCAGGGGCACGGAGTGTTTTTTGTGAAAAAAATCCTGTTTTTTAGGGAAACATTTTCCTTTTTTAACTACCTTTGCAATTTGTTTTTTTGGAAATATAACCATGTTGCAGTTAAAGGGAAGAATCAGTCTTGACGATGTCTTGAAGGTTGCGGTGCATGGCGAGCCTGTGTCGGTGGACAAGGCTTGCATGGAGGATGTTATGCGCTGTCATCTTTTTTTGAAGGATTTTTCAAGGGACAAGGTGATATACGGAATCAATACGGGATTCGGCCCCATGGCGCAGTGGCGCGTGGATGACCGCTTTTTGTCCGAACTGCAGTACAACATAATCCGTAGCCATGCCTGCGGTGCCGGCGAGCCTTTGGACGACATGTGCGTCAAGGCGGCGATGATGGCGCGTGTGGGTACTGTGCTGCAGTGCCGCTCCGGTGTCCATCCGGAGGCTGTACAGCTGCTGGTTGAGTTCATAAACCGTGACATCATCCCGTTTGTGCCCCGGCACGGTAGCGTTGGAGCAAGCGGTGATCTGGTCCAGTTGGCGCACATCGCACTCTGCCTTATCGGGGAGGGAAAGGTGCATTACAGGGGCGAGTGGCGTCCGTCGGCCGATGTGCTGGCAGAAAACGGGCTGCAGCCTCTGCATATGCATGTGCGCGAGGGGCTTTCGCTTACAAACGGCACTTCAGTGATGACCGGAATCGGCATAATCAACCAGATGTATGCGGAGCGGCTGTTGGATTGGGAGACGCTGGCCTCTGTCTGGATTAATGAAATCGCCTCATCGTTCGATGATTTCATGAGCGAGCCGGAAAACGTCTGCAGGCGTCACGAGGGGCAGCAGGTGATTGCCGGGCGTATGCGGCAGCTTTCTGAGGGGAGCCGTCTGCTGCAGAAGCGGGAGCATGCCTTCTATGACAGCCGCCACGAAGGGGAGTCATATTTCACCAAAAAGGTGCAGGCATATTATTCCCTGCGGTGTGTACCGCAGATTCTCGGACCTGTGTGGGAGACACTTTACAATTCGCGTAAGGTTCTCGAAGATGAGCTGAATTCTGCCTGCGACAATCCGATTGTGGATCCGGAAACGGGCAATGTGTACCACGGCGGCAATTTCCATGGGGACTACATCTCCCTGGAGGAGGACAAGGTCAAAATCGCGCTGGTAAGGCTGGTCATGATCGCCGAACGGCAGCTGAACTATCTTATGCATGACCGCATAAACGGCATACTTCCACCATTTTTGAACGCAGGCACCCTTGGTCTGAACTATGGGATGCAGGCCTGCCAGTTCACCGCCACCTCCACAACGGCCGAATGCCAGACGTTGGCCATGCCCAATTATGTGCACAGTATTCCGAACAACAACGACAACCAGGACATTGTCAGTATGGGCACCAATACGGCCTTGATCTGTAGGACGGTGGTGGAGAACGCCTTCCAAGTGATGTCAGTTCTGTACATTGCCCTGGCGCAGGCCACCGACTGCCTGAAGGTGGCTGACAAAATCGGCGCCGTCTCAAGGCGGGCATATGATGAAATCCGAAAGATACAGCCCTTCTTTGTGGAGGACAGCCCCTTTTATGAGGAGATAGGCAAAGTGGAGCTTTTCTTGAAAAATAATCAGATAAAAACTAAATAGCGTATGGAGTATGCTTTGGTGACAGGCGCTTCGCGCGGGATTGGGAAGGCTGTTGCGCTGCGTTTGGCGCAGGATGGTTTTCCGGTGCTGTTGAACTACCGTTCGCAAACCGCCGCCGCTGAAGAGGTGAAACGCCAGATTGAGGATGCGGGCGGGAAGGCGGAGCTGCTCCCGTTCGACGTGTCGGACCCAAAGGCAATTGAGGCGTCTTTGGAGCGGTGGGCGGAATCCCATGCGGAGGATTACATCTCCGTGCTGGTGAACAATGCCGGCATCCGTTCCGACAACCTGATGATTTTCATGAATGGGGAACAGTGGCATAACGTGCTTGATGTCACCCTGAACGGTTTCTTTTATGTGACACGCCGTTTGTTGAAGGATATGCTTACACACCGCAACGGCCGTATCATAAACATTTCATCGCTCTCCGGTCTGAAGGGTCTGCCCGGACAGGGCAACTATTCGGCGGCAAAGGCCGCGCTTATCGGGGCGACCAAGGCTCTTGCACAGGAGGTGGCGGCACGCAAGGTGACTGTGAATGCGGTTGCGCCCGGTTTCATCGCCACGGATATGACACAGGATTTGAACGAGGCTGAACTGAAGAAGCTGATACCGGCAGGACGTTTCGGAAAGCCGGAGGAGGTGGCCGCGCTGGTCTCCTTCCTGGCATCTGCAGAGGCCTCCTACATAACAGGACAAGTAATCTCCGTAAATGGAGGATTGTATACATAAAATGTTTAAAATCATAAAACTGGATATCATGAAAAAATTGTTGTTTACCATTGCGCTGTTCTGCGGGATGACGGCTTATGCGCAGCAGGAGGGTGTGCGCGTGCCGAGCGGTTACCAGGGTTTCCTCGAAGAGGGGAACTGCTGGCATTTCACCAAGGATCTCTCTTCCACAATTTCACTTTCCACCACTCACGGTTTCTATTTTAACGGAAACATGTATGTGGGTGTCGGTGTCGGTTTTGAGCGTAACACGGATTTCAACCTGTTCCCCTTCTATGCCTCAATGCGCTACCTGTTTACCAATCAGAAGGCGGTGAGCCCTGTGGTCGGTGTCCGTATCGGTTCATACACCTCTTCCTACAATACGGGCGGATATGCCGATCTGGCAGTCGGTGTCCGTTTTGCATCAAAAAGGGATTTCGCTGTGAATCTGATGTTGGCCGCCTCCTATTTCGACAAGGTCAAATACGAAGCCAGCGAATATGAGTATGACATCCTGGGCAACCGGATAACCAAGTGGATACCCAAGGAGGCGGATCCGACCGGCATTTCGCTGCGCATAGGAATTGAGTGGTAATTAAAGGCAGTTTTTCGGATATGGGACGCAGGGTGGTCGTGACAGGTATGGGGATATGGTCCTGTTTGGGGACCTCTTTGGATGCTGTGTGCGCCTCTCTCAGGGAGGGCAGGTCCGGCATCGGGATTGATCCGGAGCGCGTGGCCTACGGATACCGTTCCCCTTTGACAGGCATTGTTGAAAAGCCCCAGCTGAAGGGCTTGCTGGACCGCAAGTTACGTATGTATCTGGCGGAGGAGGGCGAATATGCCTACATGTCCACCTTGGCCGCATTGAAGCAGGCCGGTATTGATGAAGAATATCTGGCCAAAAACGAGGTTGGTGTGCTGTTCGGTAACGATTCGTCCGCCAAGGCGGTGATAACCTCCCATGAGATTGCTGTGGAGAAGAGGGACACCACGCTGATCGGTTCGGCCGCAATTTTTCAGTCCATGAACTCCACTGTCACAATGAACCTCTCAACCATTTTCAGACTGAAGGGGATAAACATGACCATCAGCGCGGCCTGTGCCAGCGGCTCCCATGCCATCGGACTGGGCGCAATGCTGATCCGCAACGGTATGCAGGATGTGGTGATTTGCGGTGGCGCCCAGGAGACAAATTATCTTTCCATGGGCAGTTTCGACGGCATAAACGCCTTTTCCGTACGAACTGACGAACCCACCAAGGCCTCCCGCCCGTTTGACAGGAACAGGGACGGTCTGGTGCCGGGCGGTGGCGCTGCCACCCTTATTCTTGAGGATTATGAACATGCGGTGGCGCGCGGTGCGGAAATATATGCTGAAATTGCCGGATATGGCTTTTCCTCCAACGGGGAACCGCATATTTCCCAGCCCAGTGAGGAGGGCTGTATGCGGGCTATGCGGCGTGCCATGGATGATGCCGGCGTGCGTGCGGAGGATATCGATTATGTGAATGCGCATGCAACTTCAACTCCGCAGGGGGACATGTTCGAGGCCATGGCTCTGGCCAATCTGTTCGGTCCCCTGCAAACGCCAATCTCCTCCACCAAGTCGATGACCGGACACGAGTGCTGGATGGCCGGGGCCAGTGAGGCTGTCTACTCCATCCTGATGATGCGGAACGGCTTTATCGCGCCCAACATCAATTTTGAGGAGCCGGACGAGTATTCGGAAAAGCTGAACATAATCAATGTCACGACAGGAAAGGAGCTCAATACGGTCCTTTCAAACTCCTTCGGTTTCGGCGGCACCAACAGCGCCCTGGTGATAAGGAAAATGTAAATATTCAGGAAACAAGAAAAAAGTAGACAATGTATATCGATCCGGCCTTAGACAAGCAGTTTTCCACGGAACGGCTCTCCGCCCTGGAGGCCCAGCGGATGGCTGAATTCATCGCATGGGGGCCTGTGTTGTTCCAGGTGAGCCGTCTGATGCTGAAATGGGGGATTTTTGAGATGATTTCCCAAAGCGGGGCAGGCATGACAATTACGGAGGTGGCGGAAAAGGCGGGCATTTCCGAATATGCCGCCAAGGTGCTGATGGAGGCTTCGCTCTGTTCGGGCACACTGCTGGCCGATGCGGAGAATGACCGCTTCACCTTGTCCAAGACCGGCTGGTTCCTGTTGAACGACCGGCGTACCCGTATCAATATCAACTTCAATCATGATGTGAACTATGAGGGGCTTTTCCGCCTTGAGGAGTCCCTGAAGGAGGGGAAACCTGCCGGATTGCGCCATTTCGGTGACTGGCCCACAGTTTATGAAGGGTTGTCGCAGCTTCCGGAGCAGGTGCAGGAGAGCTGGTTCGCCTTCGACCATTTCTATTCGGACGAATCTTTCCGACAGGCGTTGGAGATTGTGTTCGCACGTCATCCTAAAAACCTTCTGGATGTGGGCGGCAATACCGGGCGTTGGGCGTTGCGCTGCGTGGATTTTGACGGGCAGGTTGAGGTCACCATTATGGATCTGCCGCAGCAGCTTGAGCTTATGCGCCGTTTCACCGCCGGCAAAAACGGGGCGGGACGCATCCATGGATACGGTGGCAACCTGCTGGATGGTAGCACGGCCTTTCCGACCGACAGACACTATGATGCCATCTGGATGAGCCAGTTCCTGGATTGCTTTGCCGCGGATGAGATTGTCAGCATTC
This sequence comes from uncultured Bacteroidota bacterium, assembly GCA_902774175.1. Taxonomy (GTDB): domain Bacteria; phylum Bacteroidota; class Bacteroidia; order Bacteroidales; family WCHB1-69; genus UBA1195. Next base: position 47,979 of record CACYHG010000001.1, on the reverse strand, counting down.
TGCGTCGTGCGGCCTCTATCATGGATGGGGAGAGCCGGCTGTACATAATGGAGACCTTCTGGGACAGGCAGAAATTCGACACTGCGGCCTTCTGCCTGACCATGACCAGTCTGTATTTCACTGCAATCGCCAACGGCAACAGCAAGATGTACCATTCCGACGAAATGCGGCGGTTGGTGGAACAGGCCGGATTGCAGGTGGAGATGATACATGACGGATTGGGACAGGGGCACAGCATCATGGTCTGCAGCAAACCCTGTAGTATGTGAATAATTTGAAATTGTTAAAATCATCATATAAAATGAGCAGAGAGGAAATAGAGGGGAAAGTCAGGAATTTTCTGATTGAGGATCTTGAAATTGAGGAGGAGAAGATCAGCGAAGAGGCGCGCCTGAAGGAGGATATCGGCATTGACAGCCTTGATTTTATTGATATCGTGGTTATTGTTGAAAAGATATTCGGGTTTAAAATCAAGCCGGAGGAGATGTCGGAGGTTAAGACATATTCCCAGTTTATAGACTACATCGGGAAGAAAGTCAGCAAATAGCACGTATGGCAGAGGCAGGAGGAAACCGTCCATGGTCGGGCAGGACAGACGGATTGCCTTGGATGCAGCAGTCCCTGGTGGTCATGCTCCGTTTCCTGCCGTTATGGCTGCTCTACGGCATTATGGCCCTTGTTCTTCCTTTCTACCTATTTTTCGGCAAGGGCTTCAAACCCATGTACCGGTTTTTCCGGACAGCGTTCGGATATGGTGCCTTAAAGTCCTGTGTTTATGTCTGGAGGAACCATTTCCAGTTCGGTCAGGTTGTCCTGGACCGCTTCGGCTGTTTTGCCGGTAAAAGGTACCGTTTCAATATGGATGGCATCGGACTGTTCCGGGAAAGGGAGCAGGAGGATGCCGGTTTTGTTGTGTTCAGTTCCCATGCGGGAAACTATGAGATGGCCGGCTACGCGCTTCAGCCGGAGCGCAAACGGATGCATGCGCTGGTATATGCCGCGGAGACGGAGACCATCATGCGTAACCGGCAGGAGCGGCTTTCGCGCCACCAAATCCGAATGATTCCGGTAAGGGAGGATCTGTCGCACCTGTTTTCAATGAATGCGGCTTTGGAGGCCGGTGACATCGTGAGCCTTCCTGCCGACCGCATATACGGTTCCTCAAAAAGCGTGGAATGCCTCTTCTTTGGAAAAAAGGCGGACTTCCCCATGGGCGGCTTCGCTTTGGCTGTCCGGAAGGGGGTTGGGGCGCTTGCGGTTTTTGTGATGAAGGAGGGCTACCGCACCTACCGCATCCTTGTGAGGCCGCTGCAATATGACACGCAGTCCGGACGGAGTGAACAGGTGGTGCAGCTTGCACAGAATTATGTGGCTGAACTGGAGTCTGTTTTGCGCCGCTATCCTACACAATGGTATAATTATTACGACTTATGGACAGAGAGATAAACGAAATCGGCCTGTTGGAGCTGCTGCCGCAGCGTCCGCCTTTTGTGATGCTGGACAGGGTGCTCTCATGTGACGGACAGCGGACCTTGGCGGAACTGACTGTACGGGAGGACAATCTGTTCTTCACTTCGGGACATCTTTCAGTTCCGGGCATGATAGAGGGCATCGCCCAGACTTGTGCCGCCCGTATCGGCTATTTGAGCCTGAAGGCTGGCGGAACCGTGAAAATCGGGGTGATCGGAGCCATCAGCAGATTGGAGGTTAAGCGCACGCCTTTATTGGGTGAAACCGTTGTGTTCGGAATTGAAATCATGGAGGAGGTCTTCCAGATGACAATGGTCCATGCCACCGTGTGCGTCGGGGATGAGACACTCTGTGACGCACAAATGAAAATAGCATTGACGGAAAACAGTTAGGGGTGATGGAAGAGAGTGTTTTGTCGGCAGTCAGGAAAATAGACATCCGTTTCAGCGAGGTGGATTCCATGCACGTAGTTTGGCATGGCAACTATGCGAAATATTTTGAGGATGCGCGGGAGGCGTTCGGGGAAAAATATGGCCTGGATTACCTTACCATTTATGGCAACGGATATTTTGCCCCTCTGGTGGAGCTGACTTTCAAGTACAAACGTCCGCTACGCTATGGCGACAGGGCTGAAATACGGATTTTCTACCGTCCCACGGAAGCGGCCAAACTGGTGTTTGACTACGAAATAACCGATTTGGAAAGCGGGGAGGTGGTCCTTACCGGCCACTCGGTGCAGGTGTTCATGGAAAAGGAGAGCTATCAGATGGTTTGGGGGAATCCCGAATTTTTTGAGGCATGGAAAAGGAAATGGGGGATGATGCCATGATTGTAAAGCTGTCGGATCACATCCTCTCCCCGTTGGGTGATGGCACTGAGGCCAATTACATGGCTGTCAGGGAGGGACGGAGCGCACTGAAAAGATATAGCGGAAAATGGCATGTTCCGGAGCCGTTTGTCGCCTCGCTTTTTGACGAAGAGGCCTTTGCGGCGGAATCGTCCGCATTGCATCTGGAGAGCTATACTCCATTTGAACAGGTGCTTGTCCGTACCATCCGGGCCGCATTGGAGAATGCGCATGTTGACGCGGCCTCATCGAAGGTTGTTTTTGTCTTCTCCACCACCAAAGGAAATGTCTGTCTTTTGGATGAACATGTTTCCGGCTTTCCGCAGGAACGTGTGCTGCTTGGGGTGTCGGCGCGGAAGGTGTGCGCACATTTTGGTAATCCCAACCCGCCCGTGGTGGTCTCCAATGCCTGTATATCTGGCTTGTGTGCCCAAATTGAGGCCATGCGGCTGCTTGAGGGCGGCTTTTATGACTATGCGGTTGTTGCGGGTGCGGACATGCAGTCCCAGTTCATCGTCTCCGGATTCCAGTCCTTCAAGGCATTGTCGGACGAGCCGTGCCGCCCTTTCGATGCGGCACGCAAAGGGTTGAATCTGGGTGAGGCCGCAGCCTGCATTGTCTATGCGCGGCGCGAAAAGGCGCAGCCGGAGGAATGGGTTGCCTGCCGTGGAGCAATCCGCAACGACGCCAACCATATTTCCGGCCCTTCGCGTGAAGGTGAGGGCAGCTACCGCGCACTTAAGGCGGTGCTGGCCGGTTTTGATGCCGGAGAGTTGGCCTTCGTAAATGCGCATGGCACTGCCACCGCCTATAACGATGAGATGGAATCGGTCGCCATAACCCGCGCTGGTTTGGCGGAGGTTCCGGTCAACGGGCTCAAGGGTCATTTCGGCCACACGATGGGTGCGGCCGGCGTGCTGGAAACCATACTCTCCATGCGGGCGGTGGATGACCGTTGCGTTTTGGGTACCAAAGGTTTTGAACATTGCGGCGTCTCACATCCGTTGCGTCTGACAGCCCAACACCAATCCACAGACAAACGGGCATTTGTTAAACTGCTCTCCGGCTTCGGCGGCTGCAACGCCGCGCTGCTTTTTGCGAAAGGAGGTGGGTTATGCGTATAAAAAAATGGCTTTCCTTTTCTCCGGACAGTTTGTCGCTCAATGGCGAAACGTTAGGTGTTGTGGGTGGTGGCGTGGAGATGCTGCATGAGCTTTACAGGCGGAAGGTGGGCGACTATCCCAAATTTTTCAAGATGGACATGCTGGGCAAACTGGGATTCGTCGCCTCGGAGCTGCTGCTGCAGAGCGAGGATGCTCCCCGTTTTGTTCCGCGTGAAGACCGCAGCGTAGTCTTCTGTAACCGCAGTGCCTCCCTGGTTGCTGACAGACGTTATCAGGAGACCATCAGTGATGCGGACAACTATTATCCCAGCCCCGCGCTGTTTGTATACACGCTGCCCAACATTGTGACCGGAGAAATCGCCATCCGGAACAAATATTATGGCGAGACATCCTTTGTCGTGTTGGAAAAGTTCGACCCGGAACAGATTGCCATGCATGTCGCCGCCGCATTCCAGGATCCTGTCTGCCAGTCGCAGCTTGTCGGCTGGACGGAATGTTCTGACGAATCACATTGGCAGTGCCTTATGCTCCTGGTGGAGCGGGAAGGGGAATTGGACCGGCATGGGTTGGCGGCCACTCTGGAACGGATGTTCACATCGCTTTGATTTTTTTTTGTAATCCGACAATATATCCACAAACCCAACGTTAAAATTTATTTGTTAAATAACAGACGAACATTATAGGGTATTTCTATGAAGGAATTGATAGAAGAATTAAAGGTGAAGATTATAGAGGCCTTGAACCTGGAAGAGGTCAGGCCGGAGGATATTGACGAGAACGCCTCCCTGTTCGGGGACGGTCTGGGTCTGGATTCCATCGACGCATTGGAACTGATTGTGATGATGGAGCGTAATTACGGCATCAAGCTGAAGGATCCTGCCCAGGGCAAGGAGATTTTCAAGTCCATCACGGTGATGGCCGACTATATCCAGAAAAACAGGACCAAATAGTGGGTGCCGCCGCTCCTGTCTGGATTACAGGTTCGGGCGTGGTATCCGCCATCGGCCTGGACAAGCGGGAATGTCTGGCCTCGCTGCTTGCGGAACGTTCCGGTGTGGGTGAGGTGCAGTATCTGCAGACATCCCACCATGAATTTCCGGTAGGTGAGGTGAAACTCTCCAACGGGCAGATGCGGGAGCGGCTGGGGATTGCCCCGGATGCGCTCACCACCCGCACCGCGCTGATGGGGATGCTGGCGTTGCAGGAGGCGTTGCAGGAGGCGGAAGTGTCCGCCGGAATGCTTCCGGAAACGGCCTTCATTTCCGGGACCACGGTGGGCGGCATGGACAAAAGCGAACAATATTATCTGGATTTTCTCTCCGGAGAATCCCACATGGAATACATTGCGCTGCACGACTGCGGCTCCTGCTCGGAGGCTGTCGCGCAGCATTTTGGTGAATGGGCGATGGTGACAACACCATCCACCGCCTGCTCTTCGGCGGCCAATGCCATAATATTGGGCGCCAATATGATCCGGTGCGGCGAAGCGGATATGGTGGTTGCGGGCGGAAGCGAGTGCATCACCAAATTCCACCTCAACGGTTTCCATTCCCTGATGATTCTGGACGAGCGGCCCTGCCGTCCGTTCGACGCCACGCGCAACGGCCTGAATCTGGGCGAGGGCGCGGCCTATCTGGTGCTGGAAAGCGCGGAGCATGCGCAACGGCGCGGCGTGCCGGCGCAGGCAGTCCTTTCCGGTTACGGCAATGGCTGTGACGCTTTCCACCAGACAGCCTCCTCACCTGACGGAGAGGGCGCTTTCCTTGCCATGAAGGAGGCGTTGGAGATGGCCGGATTGTCTCCGCAGGACGTCGGTTATGTGAATGCCCATGGTACCGGAACCCCCAATAACGATTTGAGTGAGAGCCATGCGCTGCGGCGGATTTTCGGGCCGCAGCTGCCTCCCTTCTCCTCAACAAAACCCTTTACAGGCCACACCACGAGCGCATCCGGTTCCATCGAGGCGGTCTTCTGCCTGCTGGCGATGCGGAACGGTTTTATCCCTGCCAACCTGAACTGGAGCCAACCCATCGAAGAGGGCTTGGTGCCGGTCACTGCAACCCGTGAGGCCGGGCTTGAGCATGTGCTCTGCAATGCCTTCGGCTTCGGCGGTAACGATTCCTCCCTGTTGTTTTCAAAACCTGTAGGCCGATGAACAAGGAGGAAATCTATATATTGTCCGCCAAACAGATATCCATGCAGCAGCCGTTGTGTGAGGAGTGGATGGAGCATCCCTTGTATCCGTCCGAGCCTTTTGTGCGTGCGGCCAATCCCGATTTCAAACCCTATATTCCTCCGATGGAGGCGCGCCGCATGGGGCCTATATTGAAACGTGCCATCGCGGTTTCCTTGGAGGCGATGCGTGAGTCAGGCGTTTCATCACCCGAAGCGGTGATTACCGGTACGGGCTACGGCTGCATTGAAAACACCGAGCTGTTCCTTGACCCTTTGTGCAGGGAGGGGGAGAGCCTGTTGAAACCCACCTGCTTCATGCAGTCCACCCATAACACCATCAGTTCGCAGATAGCCATCCGTACCGGGAACCATGCCTATAACAACACTTATGCGCACAAGCACATATCCTTTGATTCCGCCCTGTATGACGCATGGCTTCAGTTCGGACTGAAAAAAATCCAAACAGCATTGGTGGGCGGACACGATGAGATGACCCCGGTGTTTTATGAGATACTGCGCAAGGGCGACATCTTCGGCCAGGGCGTGGAGGTGTGCGGGGAGGCGGCCACGGCGGTGGTGCTGGGCTGCGGAACGGCGGCAGGTTCCGGCCAACCACTATGCCGGTTGGCGGGCATGCGCATCTTGTCCAATTCTGATGAGGAAACGCTGAACGTCGCTTTGCAGGGTCTGCTGTCTCGGGCGGGCCGCACTACAGATGACATTGACGCGGTGCTTTGCGGTGTCAGCGGCAACCCTACCTCAGATGCCCTCTATCTGTCTGAAACCAGACGCATGGTGGGGGAGAAGCCTCTGCTGCGCTACAAGCATCTTTTCGGGCAGAGTTTCACCGCATCCGGATTGGGCTTTTATGTGGCGGCCCAGTGCCTGAAGCGGGGATTTATCCCTGATTTCCTATATGTTGATGAAAAGCAACGGTTGTCCGGAGCTCCACGATGCCTGTTGTTGTACAACCGTGGGGACGGCCACAGCCGCTCACTTATATTGTTGGAGGCATGATGTGGCGGCTGTTTGCATTGGTGGCGGTTCAGACCGCCTTTTTGTCCGGCGGGCAGGTTTTTCTGAAACTTGCCATGGAAAAACTGGGCAGATTCGAGTGGTCATGGGCCTATTTCAAAACGGTGCTGACCGACTGGTGGCTGCTGGCCTGCGGCTTGAGCTTCGGCGTGGCCACGGTCCTGTGGCTATATATCCTGAAAAAATACCCCTTCAACCAGGCCTACCCGTTGACCGCGCTGGCGTATGTCTTCGGCATGATTGCTGCATGGCTCGTCTTTGGTGAGAACATCCCATTTGTGCGATGGATAGGTCTGGCGCTGGTTGTTCTGGGCTGTATGCTCATCATAAGGTGACATGTTAAATTGCGGTAATAATATGAGAAAAACATTTTTGTTCATCCTGTGGGCGCTGTCGTTCCTTTCGCTTTCCGCGCAGCAGGGAGGGGCGCTTCCGGCTGATAAGGCCAGGGAGGTGATGCAGAAGCTGACCCGCACCGCTTCTGAAATCAAAAGCATGCAATGCAGTTTTGTACAGACCAAAACCTCCGCCTTGCTGGTGGAGGACGCGGTATCCAAAGGCAAAATGGCCTTCCGCTCACCTGACAGGTTGAGGTGGGAATATACGGAACCTTACTCCAATGTGCTTATTGTCCGTGGGGATTCGGTTTTCATGAACGGACAGCAGCAGGATAAGGCCGGCAGTGCCGCCGGACGCATCCAGAAGGCAATCACCGGTATGGTGACCGGCATGGTGTCGGGCCGCAAGCTGTTCGACGAAAATATGTACGAAATCCAACTCTTTGACGACGGAAAGTCCTGGAGGGCGGAGATGCAGCCCAAAAGCCGCAGCATGAAGCGTATGTTCACGCAGCTGACCCTGCAGTTTGACAAGCTGTCGCAACGTGTCACCGAGGTGAAGTTTGTGGAGGCTGGCGGCGACCGGACCACTATCAGGTTCAAGGAGGTTTCATGCAATGTGCCTATAGATAACAGTTTGTTTGTAAATCGTTAATATCTGTGTGCAAATGAAGGTTCTGGGAGAGATGTTTCTGTTGGAGGGATGGCAGGAGACGGAGAAGGGTCTCCTCTGCCGGCTGCAGGCCAATCCCGGGCATGAGGTGTACAGGGCCCATTTCCCCTCCCAACCGGTCACACCCGGTGTCTGCATAATCCAGCTGGCCGGTGAGCTGCTGGCCTCCCGTCTGCAGTGCGAACTCTATCTGAAGGCTGTGAAGAATGCCAAATTTCTGGCACTGGTTCTTCCTGAGGATGGCAAACGGATCATTTATCAGTTTGATGTCATAGAGCAGACAGCGGACGGATGCAGGACCCAGCTTGTGGTCCGTGATGAGGGGAAACTGTTTGCCAAATTGTCGTTGGTCTATATTTTTGAGCCCTTATAATATGCAGGGAAACGAAGCCTCTGTCTGTGTGCTGATACCCACATATAACAATGCGGCCACCTTGGGAAAGGTGGTGGAGGGGGCGCTTGCCTACTGCCCGAACCTGATTGTTGTCAATGACGGGAGCAATGACGGCACGTCCGCTGTGATTTCCGGTTTTTCCGGCAGGATCAGTTCCGTTTCGTATGACAGGAACAGGGGGAAGGGTCATGCCCTGCGCGTCGGCCTGGACGAGGCGAGACGGCGTGGGTTCCGTTATGCTATAACCATGGATTCTGACGGGCAGCATTTTCCGGAGGAGATTCCGCATTTTATCGAAACGCTGAACTCCCATCCCGACAGCCTTATTGTAGGGAGCCGCAACCTGCAGGCGGAGCGTATGCCCGGACGCAACAGTTTCGCCAACAGGTTCTCCAACTTCTGGTTCCGTCTCCAGACAGGCATCAGCCTGCCCGACACGCAGACCGGCTACCGGCTCTATCCTTTGGACCGTCTGCCGAACCTGCATCTGATGACCGCCCGTTATGAGGCCGAACTGATGCTTTTAGTCGCTTCGGCGTGGAAAAATGTGCCGCTTCTGCCAATGCCCATTAAGGTCTATTATCCTCCCGAGGGGGAGCGGGTCTCCCACTTCAAGCCCTTTGCCGACTTTTTCAGGATCAGCCTGCTGAATGCCGGTCTGACCATTGTGGCGTTGTTTTTTATATGGCCGTTGAAACTTTTCCGTAAAATTGGAGGGCGGCATGACTAAGTTTTTTCTTTCAATTTATGATTTCCTCAGCAGGCGCAGATGGCTTGCCGTTATGCTGCTGCTTGTCTGTCTGTTTGCGTCCATGCTGTTGAGTCTCCGGCTCCGCTACAAGGAGAATGCGGCCGATTTTCTGCCTCAGGATGCGCAGAACCGCCGTTATACGGAAATATATAACGCTTTGGGCGACAATTCGCAGATAGTTGTCCTGTTCAAGGCGGACAGCTCCCTTTTCCCTGACGGTGAGGAGCGGCGCATGCAGCTTATGGAGGCTGTGGATCTTTTTGAGGAGAAATGGGCGCAGGTGGATACTGCCGCTCTCCTGACAGTCAGGATGGAGGAGACGGAGATTGCGGATGCCATGGATTACATCCGGAAACATATCGCCATTTTCCTCACTCCGGCCGACTACAGGCGCATCGATTCGCTGCTTTCGCAGCCGGATTACTTGGCCACCTGTATGCGGAATGTGAAGCGGATGGTCTCATTCCCGATGCCGCCGATGGCGAGGGAGGCGGTGGTCAACGATCCGCTCAACCTTTTCTCGCCCGCGTTGCAGCGGCTGGCCGGCTTGAGCCAGTCCGATGCCTATAAGGTTGAGGAGGGCTACCTGCTCGATGAAAATGACAGATATGCTTTTGCTTTTGTAAAGACTCCATATTCCTCAAACGACACCAAAAACAACGCCCGTCTTGACAAGGAGCTCAAGAGCGTCTCCGGCCAAGTCAGCGCGGAGGTGGAGGGTGTGGTTGTGTCGGCGGTCGGGGCTCCGCTGATTGCAGTCAGCAACGCTTCGCAGATAAAGAGGGACAGCCTCATCTCCATGGCTATAGCCATCGTGCTGATAATGCTGGTGCTGTGGAGGGTGATGGGGCGGAAACGCAATATTTTCTGGATAGCCTTCTCCATACTTTTCGGCTGGCTTTTCGCCTTGGGTATGATTGCCCTTTTCAAGCCTGACATTTCCATAATTGTGATTGGGATAGGTTCGGTGCTGGTGGGCATTGCGGTTAATTATCCGCTGCATTTCCTGGACCATCTGCGGGAGCATCCCGACAGGCGCGAAACCCTGAAGGATATGGTTGATCCGTTGGTGACGGGGAACATAACCACTGTAAGTGCGTTCGCCTGCCTGCTTTTTGTGCGGGCGGAGGCCATGCGCGACCTCGGCCTGTTCGGGGCGTTGCTGCTGATAGGCTGCATCCTGTTTGTGATGCTGTTCCTGCCGCTGCTTGCCAAGCCGGGAATGCGCGAAAGGGCGGGGCGGCGTCTGGAGTTGGAAAAGGTTGCGGAACGCGGAGGCGGAACTTCAAAATGGGCCCGTCGGGCATTGGTGCCTGTCCTGCTGCTGACTGCAGTTTTCGGATATTTCAGCACCGGCACCTCGTTCGATGCCGACCTGCACAACATAAACTATATGACGGCGGAGCAGCGTGGCGATCTGGATCTGCTTTCAGGACTGCAGTCCGACACCGCTTCCGGAACGGTCTATATTGTGGCCAAAGGTGCGGATTTGGAACAGGCTTTGCGCACAAATGAATTGTTATGGGACAGTCTGGATGGCCGCATGACTGCCGGAATTGCGCTTTCCGGCATGAATGGCTTGATGCCCTCCCCGCAGAGGCAGCGTCAGGCATTGGAGAATTGGCGCGGCTTCAGGGAAGCCTGTCCCGATCTTGAACGGCAGTTGCAGGCTGAGGCGCAGCGTTGCGGCTTCACCCCGAATGCCTTTGACGCTTTCATTTCAACACTACAACGGGATTATTCTGAGGTCCCTGTTGGGGAGATGACGCTGCTGCAGTCCGTTTGCGGCAACTACATGCTGCGGCAGGGGGACAGTGTCAGCATAGTCACGTTCGCACATGCCGCACCGTCGGAAACGGTTGCGTTGCAGGAGTCTGTGTCGCGGCGTGGAGAGGAGGGAACATTCGCCTTTGACGCCTCCAGCGTCGGGAGCCGGTTGGTGAATGCGCTCAGCGACGATTTCAATTATATATTGTACATGTGCGGCTTTGTTGTCTTTTTCTTCCTATGGCTCTCTTTGGGAAGAGTAGAGCTCGCGCTGCTCTCCTTCCTGCCGCTGACGGTGGGATGGCTCTGGATTTTGGGGCTGATGGACATCTTTGCCGTGAAATTCAACATTGTCAATATTATTCTGGCCACCTTCATCTTCGGCCAGGGGGACGATTACACCATCTTCATCACCGAAGGGCTTATGTACGAATATGCCTACGGCAAAAAAAGACTGCGTTCATACCGCCGCAGCGTCATCATTTCAGGTGTGCTCATGTTCATCGGCATCGGCACGCTGATTTTCGCAAGGCACCCTGCCATGCGCTCTTTGGCTGAGGTTGCCGTCATCGGTATGGCCACCGTTGTGTTGATGGCCTGCTACCTGCCTCCGCTCATCTACCGCTGGATGACCGTTAAGAAGGGTAAGGTGCGTCAGGTTCCTGTCACGCTCAAGCGGCTTTTGTACACCTTTGTCACGCTGTTTGTCTTTTTTATCGCCGCTTTTGTCTTTGTGACCCCATATACATTGATATACAAATTTATAGGAAAGGATAGCGAAGCCAAGCGGCTGCGTTTTCACCGGATGATAAACCGTTTCACCCGTTTTGCCACGAGGCATCTCCCAGGTGTCCGTTTCAATCTGGAGAATGTGACGGGTGAGGATTTTTCAAAGCCGGCGGTCATTGTGGCCAACCACCAGTCGCATCTTGACCTGCTCTGCATACTGATGCTGAATCCGAAGATTGTGATCATCACCAACGACTGGGTGTGGCGCAATCCGGTGTACGGCATCATTATCCGTTATGCCGAGTTCTATCCGGCAAGCAACGGGTATGACAACAATTTCCCGAAGCTGCAGAGTCTGATACGGCGCGGATATTCGATCATGGTTTTCCCGGAAGGGACCCGTTCCGTGGACGGCAGGACGGGGCGTTTCCACAAGGGGGCGTTCCAGCTTGCGCAGCAGCTGCAGGCGGACATTCTGCCCGTGTATATTCATGGAGCGGAGCATGTCATGCCGAAAAACGATCTGCTGTTGCGCGAGGGTGAGGTGGATGTCCGCATCGGCAGGCGTTATGACGCCACTTTGCTGAAAGGCGGGGATGCCCGTGAATGGGCAGCGACTGTACGGAACGGTTTTGTGTCGGAGCTGTCTGACATGCGTCGCGAGAAGGAGAACGAAGCCTATTTCGCCTATCTGGTGCGCCACCAGTACCTGTACAAGGGTGGTGCGGTGGCGTCACGGTGCAGAAGGGCGTTGGCGCATCCTGAAACTGTTTCGCTGCAGAATTATGAGGCCGGGCAGGGCGAGCAGCCGCTGTTGCTGGCGTTGGCGCATCCCGATAAACAGATTGATGTCCGTTTTGACAATGAGGATGACTACCTGCTGGCGAAAAACTGCGCCATTGTGCCTGACAATCTTCACTACACTTTAAATGGGGAGGGGAATGTCTCGTAGCTGCGTGATCATAGGGAGCGGTCTGGGTGGCCTGGTGACCGGCGCAATCATGGCGCGCGGTGGCTACAGGGTGACATTGCTGGAGCAGCACAGCCAGATTGGCGGCTGCCTGCAATGCTTCAGCCGCAACGGCTTCAAGTTCGAGACGGGAATGCATTTCATAGGCAGTGCCGACGAAGGACAGCCGCTTTCCCGCTATCTGCGTTTTCTGAACATTAAGGACAAAATCCCGCTTTCCCGTCTGGACAGCATGGCTTATGACATTGTCTCGCTGCAGGGTGGGAGGTTCGCCTTCGCCAACGGGAGGGAGGCCATGGTGGAGCGGCTGGCGGAACGGTTCCCGTCACAGCGCGATGCCTTGCGCAAATATTGGGAGACGGTTGACAGGGTGGTCTGCTATACTCCATACCGAACTTTGAAGCCTGAGAATTTCTCCGGCAATATTGACAACAGTCTGTTCACCTCCAGTGTGAACGGGGTTTTGGAACAGTGCATTACAGACCCGTTGCTGCGCGAGGTGCTGATGGGGAATGCTGCCCTGTATGCGGCACAGCGGAATGTCACTCCCTTCTCAACCCATGCCTTTATCGCGGATTTCTACAACAGCAGCGCCTTCCGTGTGGTTGGTGGCAGCGACCGCATCGCACAGGCATTGGCGGAGGAGATTCAGGATTTCGGCGGAAGGATTATTACCGGACGCAAGGTGGTGCGCATCTGTTGTGAGGCTAAAACGGTAAAACGGCTCGAATGTGATACGGGTGATGCCTATACTGCAGATTGTTTCATCTCCGACATACACCCCTCCAACCTGCTTGCCCTTTTGTCGCCGGCTGCCTCCTGGCACAACAGTTTCCGGAATCGTCTGGCGCGGATGCACAACACTCCCTCGGTCTTTTCGCTCTTTTTGGGTTTCAAGGAGGGTGCCCTGCCCTATATGAACAGCAATTTCTATGGGTTCCGCTGCAACAGCCCGTGGGAGATGCTCGATTACAATGATACCACATGGCCCCGCGGCTACCTTTACATGCATCATTGCATGGAGGAGGGGCAGCGTTTCGCGCAGAGCGGCGTTGTGCTTGCCTATATGGGTGCGGATGAGCTTTCACAGTGGGAACATACTGGTATCGGTCACAGGGGTGCGGATTATGCCGCCTTCAAGGAGCGTAAGGCCCGTCAGCTGTTGTCGGCCCTGTCCGCCGATTTTCCGCAGATAGGGGATAAAATCGCCTTTTATGAGTCTGCGACGCCATTGACCTACCGCGACTACACCTCCACACCTGACGGTTCGATGTACGGCCTGGCCAAGGATGTCGGCTTGGGCGTCGTGGGGAGGATTTCATGGCGGACCAAGCTGGACAACCTCTTTATGGTCGGGCAGAACACCAATGCGCATGGAGCATTGGGCGTGATGGTCGGAGCCATCAACCTCGCCGCGCAGCTGTTGGGTGAGGAATATGTGAACAGGCGCATGGCCGAGGTGGGTGCGATGGAGAAACACTATCCTGCCGCTTCCCCAGCCGTCATGAAGCCGGACACTTTGGTGATGGGCGGAGGCCTTGGCGGTTTGTTTGCCGCTGCGCTTCTGGCCAAGTCGGGGCAGAGGGTGCTGGTGCTGGAAAAGAACGGCGTGGCGGGCGGCGGTCTGCAGTGCTTCCGTCGCGGCGGAGCGCTCTTCCCGACAGGGATGCATGTCTTCGGCGGTTTCCAGCCCGGAGGGCAGCTGCGGTGCCTCTGCTCATATCTGGGGATAATGGACGAGCTGGATCTTGCCCCCACCGATGACGATGCTTTTGACGAGATATTTGACACTGCTGACGGGCATCGCTACCGTCTGCCTAAAGGCCGTGACGCATACGTGGAATATTTGGGCGGCCTGTTCCCGCATGAACGGGACAACATCAGGGCCTACGTGGATGCCCTTTACCGGCTCACGGAGGAGGAGGAGCTTTTCTATCTGAACGAGTCGGAGGAGCGTCTTACCCTGCACAGCGATGAGTTCACCATGCCTGCCGACCAGTTTGTCGCAAAATATATAAATGATGGGAAACTGCGGTCGCTCCTGTCATATATCACCCCGCTGTATGCCGGTGTTAAAGGGGAGACGCCCGCATACATACACGCCCTGATAAATGTGCTGCATATAAACGGCTCCCACTATTTCCTGAAAGGCAGCAGCCAGCTGGCCGATTGTCTGGTGCGCTTTATCAGGCGGAACGGAGGTGAGGTGCTGACGGGGACGGAGGTGCGCCACATCAGTGCGGACCGGCATCGTGTGGCTTGTGTGGAGGCCGGAGATGGCAGAAGCTATACGGCGACCGATTATATCAGCGACCTGCATCCGGATGAGATGTTGCGGATAATTGACCCTAAGGCATTCCCGCTTTCGTATCGGGAGCGTATACATAGCATCCCGTCATCATATTCGGCATTCAAGGTATATGTGCGTTTCAGGCCGCACAGCTATCCTCACACAAACCATCCGTGCTATGTCACGGCTTCCGGAAACGGCTGGTCGGACAGCATCTGTCCGCCGGAAAAGTGGCCGCAATGCCTGATGTGCATGACACAGCCGGATGCGACGGATTCCAGGTATGCCGCCACGATGGTCATAATAGTGCCGATGCCCTTCGCGTGGGTGCGCAGGTGGGAGGAGAGCAGTGTCGGAAAGCGCGGTGAGGAATATGAGGCATGGAAGAAAATGCAGGCCGACAAGGTGCTGCAATTTATGGAAAAGACTGTTGCGAAAGGCTTTATGCAAAGTGTTGCGCAGGTTTTCACCTCCTCGCCGCTCACCATCAGGGATTATCTGGGGAACAGGGAGGGTGGCCTGTACGGTTTCCACAGGGACAGCAACAATCTGATGCTCTCCCGTCTGTCGGTCTACACAAAGGTGGAGAATCTGTATCTCACGGGCCAGAACATCAATCTGCACGGCATGTGCGGGGTCGCGCTGACCGCCATTGCCACCGTCTGCGCGTTGTTGAAACGGACGGACATAATTAGTGAGATAAAAAATAAATGTGTGGACTGAATGTGAATGTGTGAAAAATTACTAATTTTGCATTCTTTTTTGAGAATATAATTGTAATGGACAGAATAAAGCTGAAACTGATATATCCCAAGTGGCAGAAGCTGAGAGGGCAGACCACCTTCAACCTGCCGCCTCACGGTCCGGTGGCGTTTGCGGCCACTCTGCCGGAATATGTGGATGTCTCCTTCACGGATGAGAATGTGGAGGAAATCAATTTTGACGAACCATGTGACGTGGTTGCGCTCAGCATGATGCTAAGCACGCAGGTGAAGCGGGGCTGGGCCATCGCCGAGGAATACCACCGGCGCGGCATCCAGGTTATGGCGGGAGGTATCTCCACCATGCTTCATGCCGAGGAGACGGTGAATCATGTGGACAGCGTGTTCCTTGGTGAGTCGGAAGGCCGTCAGGAGCAGGTGTTTGAGGACTGGAAAAAGGGTTGCCTGAAAAAGGTGTACAACTATATGGGGCAGCAGCCTCCGATTGAATCGGTGGGTCCCTGCCGGCGAGACCTTTACAAGCGGGAACTCTATAATCATAAGGGGGTGCAGATGGTGGACCTGTTCCATGCCTCGCGCGGATGCCGTTTCAGCTGCTATCCCTGCGCGGTCTCCTATCTGGGCGGTCGCAAATTCCGTCCCCGTCCCATCGACAAGGTGGTGGAGGATATGGCCTCCATCGACAACAACCGTCTCTTCATTGTGGACAACTCATTGGCGCAGAACAAGGAGTGGGAAATGGAGCTGTTCCGTGCCATCGCGCCGCTGAAAAAGAAATGGATCAGCCACACCATCGAGGATGACCCTGAGGTGCTGGATCTGGCGGCCAAGGCGGGTGCATGGTATGTATATCAGGCGGTGTACGACACCTCCGACTACATCAAGGAGCGGGTGAAACGCTACCATGACTACGGCATCGGGGTGGAGGGGACCATTCTGTTGGGTCTGGACAACCAGACGGTTGACGACTGCAAGCGGCTGATTGACTTTTTGGGAGAGATTGATTTGGATCTGGCGGAATTCACGGTGCTCACGCCATTCCCGCATACCAAGGTCTATGACGATCTGCTGAGGCAGGGGCGCATTTTCGATTTCGACTGGGACCATTACAACGCAGGCCAGGTTGTGTTCCAGCCCAAGCTGATGACTCCGGACGAGCTGCAGGATGTGTATGACTATGCATGGAAGAGTTTTTATGCCACGGAGAGCCAGGAGGCCAAGATGTTCCGTCTCTTCTGCAATGTCGCATTGCGCGAGATGAACGAGGGCACCTACCGTCCGCGTGACCGGAAATTGGCCAACCGTTCGTTCGGCAAGGAGGTGAAACGGAACATCGGGACAAAATAAGATGTTTTTGAACAGAAAAGAATCTTTTTGAACATAAATGGAGGAGCGGTGAAATGAAAGTGCCTTCGCATTATTACGACGAGATATTCGATTTCAAGGGACAATGGGACATGCCTTCCAGCTGCGGCCTGAAAATCCGCAGCGTGGATGGTGTGACATACGTGATAGTCATAGAGTTGTATCAGGAGAATCCGGGGACATCCGTAACCTATGCGGGGCAGTCCCTTGCGGAGCAGATTTGTGCGTGTAAAGGGCTGGATTTGGAAAAGATTGTCTATTGGGAGTGCAACCCCGACACCAACTCCAAACTCTCCTTTTACGATGAGGAGTATTTTGAGGTGGACTTCCATGCCGACTTGCAGCACCGCTACCGCCGTCTGACGGAAGAGGAGGTGAAGCGGGTTCTTTCATAGATATTGCCATTCCCGTGAAAAAAGTCCGTTTTAAATTTGTTTTGTTTCTGCTTCTGTCTGGCTTTTGGACAGCCAACTGCCAGACTAAGGAGACCTTTCCATTCGTGCAGCGGGATTCCACACTTTATCTGGATGTGGCCCGGCATCCGCGTTCCGGCCGGAAGGTGTTCTTTTTTATGTGCCGATTACGACCCTTTATGTTCATATCAACCGGAAGACATACACTTTTTCAAATTCTGGATTGAAATCTCTGTCGGAATAGAGGGTGAAGTGGGCGAAGAACTTTTTCAGGTATGTGTATGCAGTCCAAAATGGATTGAAAATCAATTAAAAGAATCTCGTTCTAATTTGGGGCTTTATACTATCATTATGTCAGAATACAATTACGACAACCTGTGCAGCATATTGGAGAGATTGTTTTGTATTGAAGGAAAAGATTATAACGAAATCTCCAATAAATTGGGTCGGATAGGAGTCAGCGAACATGATCCATACTGGGGTGATCTTAAAGATGTGATATTTCCATAGATTTGAGCGGCATTTGCCGGGATGAATCCGAACACCATCCGCTACCGCTTTGTGTCCAGATGAATTTCAGGTGGTCGGGTCAAAAATTTACCGTAAACGCGCGGGATCGCACTTTTTTTTGGAGATACCGCTGGTTTACGTACATTTTTTTTCTATCTTTGCAAAAATTACAAGACCATGCTGATCGGACGAGAAAAAGGGAAAAAGGTGATCTTTCTGGACGAACTGCCCTGGATGGACGCACCGCGTTCCGGTTTTCTCTCCGAACTCGAATCCTTTTGGAACGGGTGGGCGTCGGCAAGGAAAGACATTGTCTTCGTAATCTGCGGCAGCGCCACCTCATGGATGGTGAAAAAAATCATCAGAAACAAAGGCGGCCTGCACAACCGGCTGACACACCGCATCGCGCTGAAACCTTTCCCGCTCGCTCTGTGCGAAGAGATGATGAAGTCGCATGGCATTGAAATGACCCGGAAGCAGATTCTGAACGGTTACATGATATTCGGCGGTGTCCCCTACTACTGGAACCTGCTGAAGAAAGGGGCCAGTCTGACACAGGAGATTGACCGTCTGATTTTCTCGGAGGATGGGGACATGTACGACGAATTCAACATGCTGTATGCCTCCCTCTTCAAAAAACCGGAACCCTATATCAAGGTCATCGGACTGCTGGCCGGAAAAAAGGAGGGGCTGACCCGGAAGGAAATCATTGAAAAAGGGAAATTGGGCGATAACGGCACCCTGACAGAAATCCTGAACGACCTTGAATGGTGCGGCTTCATCCGGAGCTATCCCATGCCTGGCAGGCAGTTGAGGGATGAGATATTCCAGCTGACCGACCACTACACCCTGTTCTATTATGAGTTCATCCAAGGCAAACGGCACGGCCGGAACTTCTGGCAGCTCATGGAGGGCAAACCGCAGTACAACAACTGGTGCGGACGGGCCTTTGAACGGGTCTGCCTCTGCCACACCGACCAGATCAAGCGGAAACTCGGCATCAGCGGCGTACTGACCAACGAGTACGCATGGCGGCACATCCCCAAAAAGCAGTTGGAAGAGGTGGGGAAAAAGGAAGAAGGCGCACAGATTGACCTGCTGATTGACCGCAGTGACGGAATCATCGACCTCTGCGAAATGAAATATGCAACCGGCAAGTTTGCCATCACTGAAGCCTATCAGGCGACACTGGACAGGCGGAAAACGCTGTTCAAGGAGGTCACAAAAACCAAAAAGGCGCTTCACACCGTCCTTGTGACAACGGATGGTCTGGCGCATAACGCCTATAGCGGAGAGATACAAAATGAAGTATGCCTGAATGATTTGTTCTGATTCTGGTATTGGCGTAAAAACTTTTCCTTGGAATCATTCATTTGATATAAAGCGCGGAATTTTTAGAGGTCACCTATAATAAGTTGAACGGAAATGGGAAAAAACAAGAAGGAATATTCAAGCATGTTCAAAAAACTGTTTTTCAAGAGTCTGTTGACGGTCATAGTGCTGCTTTCGGCTGCCGGGAAGGCGGAGGGGCAGACTAAGGAGACCTTTCCATTCGTGCAGCGGGATTCCACACTTTATCTGGATGTGTATCATCCCGCCAACCCGCGGGAAGACCATGCTGCCGTTGTTTCGGTGTTCGGCGGAGGTTTTGTCATGGGGAAACGCGATGACAGCCTTCAGAGCAAGACGGCGCGGATACTGAGTGAACGGGGCTTTGTCGTCATCAGTATTGATTACCGCTTGGGGCTGAAGGACAGTGCGAAGGTTTCCGAGTTGCAGGGGCTGTTGAAAATTGACGATCTGTTCAGCTATTGCGTTGATATTGCGGTGGAGGATTGTGCCGCTGCAATCGCATGGGTTTGCGCACATGCGACGGAGTTGGGCATAGATACATCAAAAATCATTCTTACAGGCAATTCCGCAGGAGCCATCACGGTGCTGCAGCTTGATTATTGCCGTGCCAATGCTTTGCCGCCTGCCGCTCTCCTGCCTGAAGGGTGGAAGCCAGCCGCTATTGTCCCTTATGCGGGAGGCGTTGTCTGCCGTAAGCGCGATTTGAGGTATGCCGCTCCGCCCGCACCCACACTTTTTATGCATGGTATTGAAGATAAGATTGTTGCATATAAGCATTTCGGGTTGCCGTTTAGCTCGGGCATGAACGGTTCCAATAATGTTTCCAAACAGTTCAACAAACAGGATTTTCCACATTGGATTATCCGTTTCAAAGGTATCGGCCACGAAGTGGCAGGCTGGTTCCCAAATTCTGCTGAGCTGTTCTGCTGCTTTGTGGATCAGGTTTTTGCTGGCCACGTTTCCCGCCTGGATGCGGTCATGACCGATGAGGCTCTGACCCCAACCATCTGGACTACCATGAATATGCTGCAGATGTACAGGAAGGTGGATTCCTAATTTTTTCCGACAGCTTTTTACAAAACAGTTTAAATTAATCGCAACTCGCTGATATAATTATATATAACGATTTATATATATAAAAGCAGTAATCCGCATTCAAATTTCAAGTACCTTTGCAAATTTGTAATTTGCAATAAGGCAGACGATAAATGTTGGAAAAAGAGGTGCGTTTGAAATGTGGACGGTTTTCCTTGCGGTTGATGCTGTGGGTGCTGGCTTTTGTCTGTGCGGTGCCGGTGCAGTCGCAGCAGCCGGTGCAGCTGTACGGCAAAGGCAAGGTGACGCTTACGCCATACGTGGCGGAGGGTTCCACAGTGGCGGTGGTGGTATGCCCCGGCGGCAGCTACTGCTGGTTAGACATGGAGACCGAAGGCACCGGTGTGGCGCAATGGCTGCAGAGCAACGGCATCTCCGCCTTTGTGCTGCGCTACCGTGTGGCCGGATGGTGGGCCTGGGCCACGCATTACCGCTGCCTCTTCCGGGGACATCAGCATCCCGACATGCTTCATGACGGGGAGGCTGCTCTCCGTTGGGTAAGACAGCATGCGGCGGAATTCGGCATTGACAGCGGCCGCGTGGGTGTCATGGGCTTTTCGGCTGGCGGGCATCTTGCGTTGTCGCAGGCCTGCTACGGAGACGGACATCCCGCCTTCGTGGCTGCCATCTATCCGGTGGTGAGCATGAGCGATCCCTGCACGCACAAGCGTTCCCGTCGGGCATTGCTGGGGGAGCGGCGGCAGAACGACCTCCGGATGCGCGATTCGCTCTCCATCGAGCGGCACATCCCTGCAGGTTGTCCGCCGGTTTTCCTGCTCAACTGCTTGGATGACCCTGTGGTGGACTACCGCAATTCTGTGCTGGCCGATTCCGCGCTGACCGCGCAGGGCGTAAACCATTTGTACATACAATACCGGACCGGAGGCCACGGCTTCGGCGCGAGCGAGAGCAAGGGCACGGAGGAGAGCCGGCAATGGAAAAACATTTTTTTGAACTGGATAAAAAGACTTTAATATAGCATGAAAATTTCAGATGATATAGAATTCAAATCTGCGGAGGAGATAAAAACATATCAGGAGACGCGTTTGGCGGAGGCGTTGGCCTATTTGCAGGCAAAATCGCCCTACTACCGGAAGATGTTTGGAAGTTATCGCATAGATGTCAATAAGATAAGGCATCTTGAGGACCTGGTCAAAATCCCTTTTACGGAAAAGAAGGACCTGCAGCTTTTCAACCAGGATTTTCTCTGCTGTCCAAAGGAAAAGATCATTGACTACATAACAACATCCGGCACATTGGGCGATCCGGTCACTTTCGCCTGCACGGAGAAGGATCTGCAGCGTCTGGCCTACAATGAGAAGAAGTCGTTCGAATGCGCCGGACTCAAGCCGGGCAACATCGTACAGCTGATGACCACCTTGGACAAGCGTTTCATGGCGGGGCTGGCCTATTTCCTCGGTATCCGCGAGATGGGAGCCTCCGTGATACGTGTGGGCAACGGAATTCCTGAATTGCAGTGGGACACCATCATGCGGCTGCAACCCGACACGGTCATGTGCGTGCCCTCATTCATCCTTAAACTGATACAGTATGCAGAAGAGCATCACATTGATTACCGGAACAGCAGTATCCGTCGTATCATCGGTATCGGGGAGGGGCTCCGTAACCAGGATTTCTCGCTCAACCTGTTGGGGAATCGCATCCGTGAAAAATGGGATGTGCAGCTGTTCGCCACCTATTCCTCCACGGAGATGGGCGCCACCTTTTCCGAATGCGAATATGGAAGGGGAGGTCATGTGCATCCGGAACTGATTATTGTTGAGATTATAGGTGAGGATGACATGCCGGTGCCGGACGGTGAGGCCGGTGAGATAGTTGTCACCACACTGGGTGTGGAGGGGATGCCGCTGCTCCGTTTCCGAACCGGCGACATCGCCTGCAAACGCACGGAACAGTGCGAATGCGGCCGGAATTCCTACCGGCTGACCCCGCTTATTGGCCGGAAGAACAACATGATCAAGTTGAAAGGGACCACTTTGTATCCGCCTGCCATAAACGATGTGCTGGACAATCAGGAATACATCGAAAACTACGTGATAGAGGTCAGCACCAACGATGCCGGCACCGATGATGTTACGGTGAAAATCGGGCTGCGCGAGGGGGTTGACGTCGGGATTGTGAAGGAATTGAAGGACAGTTTCCGTTCCCGTATCCGTGTGGCTCCTCAGGTGGAGGTGCTTCCGGTGGCGGAGATCCAGCGGATAAACTATCCTGCAAAAAGCCGCAAACCTATAAAATTTATTGATTTACGAAAGAATAACTAATCATGCCGACTGAAAATTTCGACGATATCAGACCCTACAATGAACAGGAGGTTCCGGAGGCTGTGAATCGCATAGCCGGGAGTGAGATCATGCCTGCCATCGCAGCCTATGTATATCCCGGTGAACCGGTTCAGACTGTGGCCCGGCGCATTTCTTCCGTAAAGAATTGTGACGAACTCCTGCACACATTGGGCAAGGATGCTGTGAAACGGGTTCTGGAGACCAGCACCACGCAGTTCACGACAGCCGGTTTTGAACAGTTGGAGATCGGACGGCCCTACCTTTTCGTCTCAAACCACCGTGATATTGTGCTTGATGCTGCAATACTGCAATATGTTCTGAACCAGTATGGGCATGAGGTCTGTCACATCACGTTCGGGGCCAATCTTATGAACAATCCTCTGATTGCCGATTTGGGTAAAAGCCTTAAGATGTTCCGGACCGAACGCAACGGAAGCGGCAGCGGCAGGATGGACTTCTACCGCAACATGACCCACCTTTCCGCCTATATCAGGCATATCGTCACGGAATGCGGCGGCTCCATCTGGATAGCCCAGCGGAACGGACGCACGAAAAACGGCCTTGATGCGACCGATCCGGCTGTCCTGAAGATGTTTTCCCTCAGTGGGGGAACCGATCTGGCCGCCTCGATGTCGGCATTGCATATTGTGCCGGTATCCATTTCATACGAGTGGGAGACATGCGACATACAGAAGGCTGTGGAACTGTATCAGACACGTCGGAACGGCGGCTATGTGAAGGCTCCCGGAGAGGATTTGCAGAGCATGGTGGGAGGCATCCTTTCGCCCAAGGGACATGTGCACCTTGAGGTCTGCAAGCCTCTGACCGTGAATGACTGGCAGTCGCTGAATCCGGAGAAGACAGTCTTTTTCCAGGAGGCGGCAGCCATGCTTGACAGGCGTATCAATTCCGCTTTCCACCTTATGCCAACCCATTATATCGCACATGATATCCGTAGCGGAACAAGACGGTATTCAGCTTTTTATGATAAGGAGAAAGAGGAGATGTTCCACATGCATCTGGCAAAGGTGACCGCCTTTTCAGACTGTGACACTGCAGAGTTGCGCGGCATTTTGCTGGACATTTATGCCAATTCGGTCGATAACTGCCTGAAGTATGTCGGTTCGGAGTGTTAAACCAAAGTTATTATTTTTAGGCCATGCAGTTGAAAGAATCTCTTGACAGCCCGTGCGGGCTTGACTATATGCTGGAGCAGCTTGAGCTGCAATCCTCCTATGCACGCCGTGTGCTGTTGGAGACACCCTTTTGCACGCAGGCTGCCGCGCTTGCCGGAACCTATGCGCGTTTGCGTGCCTTTGCTGCGGTCTGCGCGGATGCGGCGCAACTTCCGGTGCTGGATTCCCTGCGTGTCAAACTGATGGGGCTGAAGGATATCCGCCATACAATCTCCCGTCTGGCCGCTTCGGAGTGTCTGGATGACCTTGAGCTTTATGAGGTGAAGTTCCTGGCGCTTTCGGCATCGGAGGCTGCGGGCCTGCTGCAGCGTCTCGGCCTTTCTGGGCAGCTGCCTTTTCCGGATGTGGAGGAGGTGATACGGATTCTGGATCCGGACGGTTTGCGGATGGCCACATTCTATGTGTATGACACCTACTCGGCGCGGCTTGCAGAGTTGCGGAGAAAATGGCGCGAATCCGGCGAGTTGCAGGAGGAGCTGATGCTTCTGGTGAACGAGGAGGAGGCAAGGATTCGCAAGGAACTCTGTGTGCAACTGAAACCTTTTGCCGCCGCACTCGAGGCGGCGCAACAGGCTATGGCTCATGCGGACATCCTGATGGCCAAGGCGGCGCTGATGCTGCGTTACGGATTGTGCATTCCGGAGATTTCTGATGAGGGCGGTTGCAGCTATGTTGGGTTGTTCCATCCGGAGGTGCGTGACCTGCTGGCTGCCTCCGGAAAGGAATTCCAGCCGGTGGACATTTCGTTCGACAGCCGTCCCACGCTGATTGTTGGGGCGAACATGGGCGGGAAGAGTGTTGTGCTGAAAAGTGTGGCGTTGTGCCAGTATCTCTGCCAGTACGGTTTTGGCATACCTGCGGTGCAGGCAAGGATTGCCCTCAAGGACGAAATCCATTTCTGCATCGGCGACCACCAGTCCGTTACGGAGGGATTGTCCTCCTTTGCGGCGGAGATGAAGATGACCGACGGGCTGATCAGAGCCTCCAGACGCGGTGTCCGTTTATTGGCTCTTTTGGACGAGCCGGCGCGCACCACAAATCCGACTGAGGGTACGGCTCTGGTTTCCGCACTGCTTCAGATTTTGCGTCAGCGCGGCGTCAGCCTGTTGATGGCAACCCATTATGTCGTTGTCGGTGACCATAACTGCCGCTGCCTGAAAGTTAAAGGGTTTGCACAGGGCAAAATGGACTACTCCCTAATAGAGGTTGGGAATGGCGAGGTGCCGCTGGAGGCATTGCGCGTTGCGGAGCAGCTTGGTGTCGATTCGGAATGGATTGCCGCCGCCAGGTCCTGTCTGGATGTTTTGGAAAGGAAATGATGCTTTTTTCTGTTCAACAGTAATGCGCGTATCTCTTTTTTGTTTATATTTGCAAATTGAAAAATAATTATTTTTATTATTCTAATACAAAAACAATGAGGAAGTTATCTCTATTATTAATTGGATTGTGCTGCATGGTTGCGGGGTTGTACGCGCAAAACCGCATCACCATTACGGAGCACTTCGACAGGCAGAACAGCTGCACCTTCACCCGGACTCCGCAGTCGGCATGGGTGTTTGATACTGCCGTAAGCACTTCGGGGAAAGCCATTTGGGGCTTTGTCCCGACTGAAGAGGGCGATTCCATCGAGTTGGTCTCACCCA
Organism: uncultured Bacteroidota bacterium; assembly: GCA_902774175.1. GTDB lineage: Bacteria > Bacteroidota > Bacteroidia > Bacteroidales > WCHB1-69 > UBA1195. Next base: position 22,813 of record CACYHG010000001.1, on the reverse strand, counting down.
TGTATGATTTCACCAAGTACGGTTACATCATCCTCCGTTTCTCCCACATCTGCAAGGTGTCGGATTCTGACGCGGTCACTTTGATGTACAAGGAGAACTATCCTGGGGCGCAATGGACCGCAGTTCCCTCCTCCAGTTATCTCGGTTCCGGCGAAACATACCGCAGGCGCGGCACTTTCAGCCACAGCAGTTATGCGGTTTGGGAGAAGAACAACCTGTTGGCCGAACCTGAAAAGCACTGGTGGCAGACCGAGGTATTCGACATCAGTTCGGAAGTGGCTTTGGCTGAGGTCCAGTTCAAGTTCAAACTGAAGAAAAGCTCCCAGATCGGAAGCAATTTCGCCTGGGGCTGGATGATTGACAATTTTGAACTGCTGGCCGCCACATCGGAAATCAAACCGCCGCTGGTGGAGATTATACCGCCGTATGTTAACGGCACTGTGTATGGGATGGGGCCGCATACCATAATGGCAAAGGCTGCCACCCGCACGCTGGTTCCGCTGGAGCAGCCCGAACTGCGTGTCACCTATCTGACAAAAAAGGGACAGACAAAATACGATACGATCCTTATGACACGTGTGACCGGCGATTCCGTCTGGATGGGCGTGATCCCGAAATGTCCGATTGGCACACAGGTCGCCTATACCGTTTTTGCCACCGACTCGGTCGGGAACAACGCCTCGGCCTCCTCGGCCTATGAGATAGGCCGTCATTGGGAGAGCAATCCCCAGTGTGTTGCCGTGATTTCAATCGACACTCCTGCGGTTGGCGCTGTGGCCGGCCGTAAGACACCGTTGGCTGTTACGCTGCAGAACCGCGGTGTGAACGATCTTCTTACAGCCACCGTCGAGTGGAGCCTTAACGGTGTGCGGCAGACCCCGTACCAGTGGAAGGGGACTCTTGAGGAGGGCTATTCGGCCACGGTGCGTGTCGGCTCATACACCCCGACCGCCAACCATATGGACACCATTGTTGTCAGGGTCTACGGCCCCAACGGCTATCAGACCAATCCCACTGCGGACACGCTGCTGGTGAAACGTGTCTTCGGCTGTGACAACATCCCGGCCGGAATATATACGGTCGGAAAGACAAGCACGCCGATGAACCCCGCCCGCGCCACCGTCAACGAAATTCTTGACATGATACGCTCCTGCGGCTCTGCCGGAAACATTACAATCCAGCTGCAGAAGGGGACATATGCCGAGTCGCTCGATTTGTCGGATTTCATGGAATATCTATCCCCCGGTGACACGCTGACCGTGACCTCCCAGTCAGGGAAGCCCGGTGATGTTGTGCTGACCGCCGATTCGGTCACCAAGCCGGTCGTGCTGATGCGCAATGCCCGCAACATTGTGGTCAGCCACCTTACGCTCACCGGAAATGAGAGCGGTGTCATAATACGCGACAGCAACCGTAACATCACTGTGAGCGACTGCCGGATACTGCTGGACACGCTTTCCAAGACCAACACCCATTACGGCATTGCGCTGCTTGATGTCAGTGCGGAGCATATCCGTATTGAGGACAACCTTATCGAGGGTGCCTATTACGGATTCTTCTCCAACGGCCTGAGCGGATCCCGCGCAGTGACGGATGTGGATTTCAACCGGAACACCGTGCGCAGCCCTTATTATGGCAACAAGATGACCTATACCTATTTCAACACGTTGAACGGCAATACGGTCGTTGCGCGCCCTGCCGCCGCCGCAGCCTTCTATGGCCTGCAGATGACCAGCTGCTCAGCCAATGAGGTGTCGAAGAACCGCATTCTTGCCACAACGGGAGTGCCGGCCAGCTACGGCATCTATGCCAGCAACTTCAATCAGGACAGCAGCCGTTCGGGACTCTTTGCCAACAACGAAATACTTTTCAATTCCACGGCTGTCTCCTATGGTATATATGTGGCCGCCTCCGAGGCCCGCTTCTACCACAACACAGTGGTGATGTACGGTGCCGGAGCGTCCCGTGCCATGTATTGCAACAACAGCACCCGCGGCATGTCGATGCACTTCTTCAACAACATGTTCGTATGCTACAATGCCGGATATCCGGCCTACATAACGGCCAACAATTTCATCGGCTCTGACATAAAGCTGGATTTCAACAACTACTATGGCAACAGCTACGTCGGCTATCTGGCGGGCAACCGCGCCACGCTGGCGGCCTGGACACAGTATTCGAAGGAGCAGAACGCGGTCAACATCAACCCGCCGTTCCAGGATTACACAATCTCCGGCAAGTGCTTTGTCTATAACGGGCTCTATTGCGCCAGGATGGCCGATGTCACCGATGACATCCTTGACAGTGCGCGCAGCCTGCAGACCGTGATGGGCTGCTATTCCGCACAGGCTTTGAGTGTGGATGCCGCTTTGACCGAGTTCGTCGGCTGGCCTGCATATCTCTCCAACAGCAATCCCGCGCCGGTTTCGGTGCGTCTGCTGAATGCGGGCGGCAGCAATCTCACCTCCGTCACCATCCAGTGGAGTGTGAACGGCACGGTGCAGACCCCGTTCCAGTGGACCGGCAGCCTGATTCCCTTCGCCGACACTGTGGTGAAGATTGGCACATACGTGCCGAAGGGCGGACACAACAACATCGTGGTGTGGATCGGCCAGGTCAACGGCCAGTCATCCGACTACAGCCAGGAGGACGACACGCTGCGCAACTCCATCTTCGCATGCGGCGCACCGCTTGCCGGAAGCTACAACGTCGGCGGGCCGAAATATGACTTCGTGGATTTGGACGAAGCCTATTTCGTGCTTAACACCTGCGGGCTGAAAAGCCATGTGATACTTCGTCTCGCAGCCGGCCACTATGCGGCCATGAAGTTCACCGGAACCACCATCAAGGGGATGAGCGACACCACCACAGTCACCTTCACCACCCAGCAGGATACCGACAAGGTCATCATTGACGGCGTTACCGGCACAAGCTACACCACCGCCTGGGGCATCTGCCTTGACAACGATGCCGCCTACTACCATTTCGACAACCTTATCCTGAACTGCCCCAACAGTTATGCCGGCATCTGCGTGATTGGCAAGAGCACCAATCCGGCGCACCATATCACCATTTCGCGCTGCACCATCCAGATGAACCCGACCACGACGGGGACACAATATGGAATGTACGGAACCAACGGCAATGCCAACGGACGTACCCATTTCCAGATTTACAGCAACCATTTTGACGGAGGTGCGAGAGGCCTTGAGTTCTACTGCGGAAAGGGTGCCGGTCACCGGATTGACAGTAACCTTTTCACCAACCAGTACCAGTACGGCATCAACATCCAGAACCTTTCGCTGACCAGTATCAGCTACAACACGATAATCTGCCGTTCCGAATTCTCCAATGCCAACTTTTTCCCGTTCTCGGTGCGTGTGGATTCGGTAAGTTACGCCTGCCACAACCGCATCATCGCCGACAGGTTCAATTTTGCCCGTTGCGACGGTTTCTATCTCAGCGGCAGCAATGTCCAGCGTGCGAACGACACGGCATGGATCTTCAACAACGAAGTCCGCGTTCGTGCGGCTTGCACAAGCAGCATCCTCTACGGAATGTATATCGCATCACTGCAGGCCAACGTATACCACAACTCCGTGTATGCCACCGTGGACAGCCCGACATCCAGCCGTAATGCCTACGGACTGTATGCCTACTACAAGGATGCCACACGGGTGGTGAATATCAAAAACAACCTGGTCATAATGCAGGGTGGCGGCTCCACAAATGTCTACCCGCTCTACCTGAACGTGAAGGACAAGCGCTACCAGCTTGACCACAACGCCTTCTACAGCACCTCCGCCGGAAAGCAGGTGGGATATATCGCCAAGGCGCTCACCAATTTCGCCGATATTCAGGCGATGGATTCCAATGCCGTATGGGGTATTCCCGAATATGTCAATCTGAAAAACAATCTGCAGATCATAGCCCGTCCGCAGTTTACCTGCCCTGCCTTGGTGAAGGCGGATATCCAGGGAGTTGCGCGTAAGAAGACGACCTGCATGGGCGCATACGACGGCGTGCTGCTGGCCAACAACGCCTCCCTGCTCGCGTTTGCCAGCCCTGCCGCCACCTCCGGTGTGACCGGAAGCAGCGAAAATGTCACGGTGGAGGTTGAGAACCGCGGCGATTCCGTCATACGCAGCCTGACGCTGAACTGGAGCGTCAACGGCGTGGCCAAGCCTGCCGTGCAGTGGAAGGGCAGCATCGCCCCGAAGGCCAAGGAGAAGATTTCGCTTGGCAGCTTCGTATGGGTGGCGGGTGTCAACCGGCTTGAGGTTGTCTCCTCCATGCCCAACGGCGTGGCCGACCAGATTCCGGAGGACGACACCCTGCGTGCCGACATGTACGGCTGCACCTACGCACCGCTGAAGGGCAAATACCTTGTTGGCGGGTCGGGTGCGCATTTCAATTCGCTGAACGACGCCCTTCATGCACTGCGCAACTGCGGCATTGCAGGCCCTGTGACCATGGCGATTGCTTCCGGCAACTATCCTGCAATTGAACAGACCAACCTTTTCCCAGGTTCGAGTGAGACCAACATGGTGACCTTCACCTCGCAGAGCGGCAAGGCCTCCGATGTGGTTATCGGTGCCGCCGATCCCAAGGCGGTCTCCCTGAACACGGTTTCGTATGTCATCTTTGAAAACCTGACCATAGGCAATCCTGTGGTATCGCAGGTCGGTGTGGAACTTGCAGGCGTGAACAAGGATCTTTATTTCAAGCACTGCGTCATCTGCGCCGACACCACCTCCACAAGCGGCGCCTATGCGGTTTCGGTTGCGAGCGGGACCACCAACGACGGGGTCCACTTTATCGGGAACCACATGGACGGTGGCTACACCAACTTCAACTCTGCTGCCAACGGCAACGGTGCCGGTCTGGTGCTTGACAGCAACCTGATGACCAACGCCTACCGTTACGGAATCTCCAATTCGGGCGGCAGCTACATGCACCTTATCACCCATAACGAAATCCGCTGCCGCAAAAACACTACGGCCAACTACACTGCCATCAACTGGGGCAGCTCCTCCAAGTTCGACACTGTGGGAAGTAACCGCATCCGCCTTGAGACGGCGGGCGGCCAGGCCATCGGCATGTTTGTCGGCGTGTCGGTCCGCAACGGTGCCTGCTGGGTGGTGAACAACGAGTTCTTCATCAACAGCACCGGCAGCTCCATGAACATAGGCATGCGCTATGACGTGAGCGGCGGCGCGGGCGCTGTCGGAGGCTGGGTCAATTTTGTCCATAACACATTCGCTGTGTTCGGCAAGGGCGCAAGCCATGCGATGTACCATATCAGCACCACTTCCGGCTCGGCCGACAGCTACACGCCCTCCAAACCGGCCAAGGTTATGTACAACAACCTCTATACAAGCGGCACCTCCAATTCAAACCTGCTCTATTTTGACATTGCAAAGTTCGCTGCCGCACCATACCGCGAGTTTGACTACAACAACTACTACACCAACGGACAGAATCTGGCGATGATCGGCGGTACGGCCGCAATCAGTGTGAGCGACATTGCTCTGCTTACACTTAAGGATGCGCATTCCGTAGCCGAGGAGCCGCTCTTTGTGCAGTATCCCAATTCACTCCATACCGACGGCAAGCGTATGCTTGTGGTGACCGACACGCTGATGGCCAGGAGGGATTTGGACAACATGCTGCGTCCGCTGACAGGCTTCACCAACATCGGATGCTACCATGACTATAAGCCCAACAAATATGATGTGAAGATGGATGCCATTGTGGCCCCTTCGCAGTATGTCTCTGTCGGCAAGTCGGCCAATGTGGAGGTGACCATCACCAACATGGGCACCGACAAGCTTGATTCGGTGGAGATCCACTGGAGCGCTACCGGCACTCTAATGCCGGCATACAAATATTACGGCTCATTGGCCTACGGCGAGCAGTCCAAGCCCATCACCATCGGTTCGTTCATGCCTGTGGGCGGCACCAACACGCTTGTCGCGTGGGTTGAAAAACCGAATGGCGGCACTGACGGCAACCATGACAACGATACTGTCTCCATACAGATTATGGGCTGCGATTCCGCGCTTGCCGGAACCTACAGGGTCGGCAAGTCCGCATCGGCCAAGTACAGGGATCTGAACATCGCAATACAGGCGTTGAACTATTGCGGCATTTCCGGTCCGGTCACATTTGAAATCGAATCCGGACTCTATGCCGGTGCTACGATTGAGGGTGAGATAAAGGGGAGCAGCGCGAAAAACACTGTCACCTTTGTCTCCGTGGCCAAGGACAAATCGATGGTTGTGATCGGTGGCGATGAGACTGTCGGCATGACCTTGAACAAAACCGGCAACATGATATTCAAGCATCTCACCATCGGTTCCACCACTGCGGGTGAGAGAGGTGTGCGGTTCCTCGGAAAAATCAATAACGTGACCTTCAACCATTGTGCGCTCTGCGCCTCCGAGAATGTCTCCAAAGGCGAGGTGGTAAGCTATGAGAACAAGGACGCCAAAACCGACTACATGATCGATGTCCGGCTGGTGGCCAATGAAATCCGTGGCGGTGCCGTTGGAGTCGTGCTGATCGCATCGGGCGGCAACGTCGAGAACTGCATGGCTGGCGCCAAGGACCGTTCCACGGTGATTGTCGACAGCAACATCTTCATCAATAACGGCAGCTGCGCATTTGAGGCACATGAGTTCAACCATATCGCCAGCTTCTCCCACAATCAGATTTCCACAAGGGAGGGGACACGTGATTTCACCGGTGCGCTTTTTGCCGAATACAATCTGGTGGATTCCGTCATCGGGAACAAGATCCGGATGCACACCACGTCCGGTTCATACGGCATAATGTTCCAAAACTTTGTGAACTCCGAGGATTTTGGCAAGAAGGTGGATCCTGTGTTTGTTGCCAACAATGAAATCCTTTGTGCGGACGGCAGCTCAGCTTACGGCATGCTGCTTTCAATGGCCAATGTGCGCCTGATGCATAACTCCATTTATGCCGGAAACAGCGGAAGCAACTACGGCATACTCATGGAGAAGTTCGACAAGGGCTACCAGTTCTCAATGGACAATAACATTATTGTCTGTGCGAACGGCAAGGAGAACTATGCCATTTATACCTATGAGGCGGATCTGATGACCACACTTTCGGCAAGTGCTGACTACAATGACTATTACAATCCTTCCGACACCAATGTCTTCTTCTGCGGAAAGAATGTTTTAGCACTCTCGCAGTGGAGGAGGGATTACGGCATCGACAAGAATTCCGTTTCCAATGACCCGCACTTTGCGGACCCGACCGTGGATCTGACCATCCGTCAGTTCACCGAACCGTTGAAATGCCAGCGCAACACGCTTGTGCCGCAGGACATCAACGGGGCGGCCCGCACCAAACTTACCGTGATGGGCGCCTACGGCACCCCGCTGTATGAGGGCAATGACCTTGCGGTTGACGCCTTTGTGGAGCCGGTGCTTGAGGAGATCCCGTGCGTGCCGAACGCCACGCCGGTCAAAGTCTGCATATATAACCAGGGCACAAACGAGATTGACTTTGCCGTAAGTCCGATGAAGCTCTACCTGAAGTGCGAGAGCGATTCGGTGAACATTGTGACCAACATCACGGTCAGCAAGGGCAAGCTTGGAGTGATGGGACGCGATACCTTCGAGGTCATTCCGAATCTTGACATAACCTACCTCGGCCTTTACAAGCTGACCTCATGGCTGGAATGCACGAAGAACGAGCAGGCCTATAATGACACTCTCCGTCTCGACTATCAGGTCAACAAGACCATCCTGCCTTATGAGAACAATTTCTCCAGCGCATTCCATGGTGTGAAGATGAACCAGGCCTATGGCGACATCAGCTGGGAGGTGACCGGCAGCAACCCTGTCATTAATCCGGCTTTCGGTACGGGCAGCCTGCTGTTCCGCTCCTCGGAGGGACGCGGCTCCATCAGCAGTGCTCTCTTCTCCTCGGTGCGTCTGCAGGGCAGCTACCGCCCGCAGCTCTACTTCTGGTATGCGCATGACAACGCCAACCCGAACATGCGCGACCAGATGGATGTCCGCATTTCGCAGGATGGCGGCGCCACCTTCAGGACAATCTACACCACCTACCGTTACGATGCGCAGTACAGCAAGCCCACATGGGTGCGCCACCACATCGACCTGTCAAAGTACAATACGGGAACCTGCATCGTGCTTGCCTTCACCGGCTACAGCTACGGCGGCGGCGACCAGACAATAGACCAGGTCAAGATCGTGGCCATGCAGGATATGCAGCTGACGGTGGATGCGCCGGCTGACAGCGACTTCTACGCCTGTAACCTTACCGGCCACACCCTGACGGCCTATCTGGAGAACCTGACCTCGCAGGAGGTCCCGTTTGAGGCGGGCGACTCCATCACGGTGGAGATGAGCGGCGCGTCGAACTTTGTATATAAGAAAGCCCTGACCGGACGTTTGGAGGACTATGAGATCGACACGCTCCAGCTCGGACCTATCGACTATTCCGCAGCCGGACAGTTCGAGGTGAAGGTCTATGTCACCTCCGTCGACAGCAACACCGCCAACGATACGGTGCGCTTCAGCCTGAACCTGAACCCAGATCTTGCGGTTACAAAGTTTGATGTCATCGGCTTCAAGGAGCCGGGCGACACGCTGCATGTGGGATTCACCATGAAGAATGTCGGTAACCTTGAAATCGTGAGCCCGTTTGAGGTGCGTGCGGTGGTCAACGGTTCGGACACCCTGACCGAAAGGGTCACTGCGACACTGCCGGTCGGTGCCACAATGCACTACCGCTTCCAGCAGGCGGTGACGGTTCCGCCGACCACAGCCGATCAGCCATACTATCTGATTGACGTCTATGCGGTGCTGCCGTGCGATGCCAACAGCAGCAACGATTCGGTGCGGATTATCGGCAACGTGAATATCGTCGACAACGGAATCCTCTCCATCATCACGCCTGCGGCCACTCCTTGCGCGATGGGCGGCGAGATGGCTAAGGTTGAGGTGCGCCTGTACAACAACGGCAATGTGGACGGTGCGGACAGCCTGGTGCTGACCGCGGTGATTGACAGCGCAGGTGTCGCATTTGCCACGCTGACGGAAAAGGTGGCCCCGCTCTTTGTGGGCGAGAACCGCAACTACACCTTCAAACAGCAGTACCGTGTGCCTCGCTTGAGCGTGAAGGGTGCGCAGGCCGCTTACAATGTGACAGTCTGTCTGGGTGCCGCTGATGGCGACATTGATTTGGGCAACGACACTGCTAAGGTCGAAGCCTGCGTGCAGGGCGGAGTAGGAGTGGAGGAGGTCGACGCTGACCGCTGGACGGTCGGACAGAACATTCCGAACCCTGCCGCCGACATGACGCGGATACCTTACAGCATTCCTGAGGCTGGCGTTCTTACGCTGCGCATCATGGGCATGAACGGACAGGTGCTGTACCGTGAGGAGATTGCGGCTGAGGCCGGCAGCGGCGACATCCGCGTGAACCTCTCCGACCTTGCGGCCGGTGTCTATTATTACAGCGTCGAATACCGCGGCGAACGCGTCGTCAAAAAGATGAACGTGACGCGGTAAACCACGTACGGACGTTATACGCAATGTGTAGAGACGTGGCGCGCCGCGTCTCTACATATCGTCCATACGAATTAATAAAAATAACAGGGATGTGTCATACGTCCCTGTTTTTTTTGTACATTTGCAAAATTTTTCGATATGGAGAGCAAGTTAGGACTGGATTTTGAAAAAGTGGCCTGTGCAAGGAATCTGGCACGCCGGATTGCCGATCAGGTGCAGACTTTTGTCAATCAGTATACCACTGTGGCAGTGGAACGTACACTCTGTCGGCTGATGGGTGTGGATGGTGTGGACGCCAACCAGGTACCTCTGCCCAATGTCGTGGTGGATGCGGTTAAACAGAAAGGTGTTTTGGGCGAAGGCGTGCTTTTTTTCATGGCAAATGCCATGATGCAGACCGGACTGCAGCCGCAGCAGATTGCCGAAAAGGTTGCTGCCGGCCAGTATGACTTCACACAGGTGGTCACCTCTGACCCGAAGCGGATTGCCGAAACGCTGCAGCCTGTCATCGACGCGAGCATGGGGCGGATTCGTGCGCGCCGTGCGCGTCGCGAGCATTACCTTGAAACAATCGGGGAGGGGCCGAAGCCCTACCTATATATAATTGTCGCCACCGGCAACATCTATGAGGATGTGGTGCAGGCGGAGGCGGGGGCGCGTCAGGGTGCCGATGTGATTGCGGTGATCCGCACCACCGGCCAGAGCCTGCTGGACTACGTGCCATACGGAGCGACCACCGAGGGCTTCGGCGGCACTTTCGCCACGCAGGAGAATTTCCGCATCATGCGCACCGCGTTGGACAAAGTGGGCGAGGAGTTGGGCCGCTACATCAGGCTCTGCAACTATTGCTCCGGCCTCTGCATGCCGGAAATCGCCGTCATGGGGGCATTCGAGGGTCTGGACGTTATGCTCAACGATGCTCTCTACGGCATCCTGTTCCGTGACATCAACATGCAGCGCACGCTGATTGACCAGTACATGTCGCGTATCATCAACGGTTTTGCAGGCGTGATCATCAATACGGGCGAGGACAACTACCTGACCACCGCCGATGCCGTGGAGGCGGCGCACACCGTGCTGGCTTCCGACCTTATAAATGAGCAGCTGGCGTTGCTGGCCGGTCTTAAGGAGGAGCAGATGGGGCTCGGACATGCCTTTGAGATGGATCCCATGCTGGAAAACGGCTTCCTCTATGAGCTGGCGCAGGCGCAGATGACGCGCGAAATCTTCCCCAAGGCGACGTTGAAATACATGCCGCCCACCAAATTCATGACCGGAAACATCTTCCGCGGGCACATCCAGGATGCGCTCTTCAACATGATAGGCATCTGGACCCATCAGGGCATCCAGCTGCTCGGCATGCCGACAGAGGCCATCCACACCCCGTTCATGAGCGACCGCTACCTCTCCATCGAAAATGCGAAATACATCTTCAACAACATGCGCAGCATCGGGGAGGAGATGCAGTTTGTGGAGGGCGGAATCTGCCGGGCACGCGCCAAGGAGGTGCTTGACAAAACCATCGGGCTGTTGGAGCAGATGAACCGCGAAGGGCTTTTCTCCTCCTTGGAGAAGGGCATTTTCGGGGATGTGAAGCGTCCGAAAAACGGCGGCAAGGGCTTGGAGGGCGTCAGCCTGAAGGGTGCACACTACATGAATCCGTTTGTTGACTTAATGAAAGGGCAAAGATAATGAGCGAAGGTTTGTATTCGATGGAGGCCAAGGATTTTGACAAAACCTTGGATTTGACAAAGGTAAAGCCTTACGGCGACACGATGAACGACGGCAAGGTGCAGTTGAGCTTCACGCTGCCGGTTCCTTGCGGCGCTGAGGCGGTGGAGGCGGCCAAGCAGCTGATACGGAAAATGGGGATGGAGAATCCGCAGGTGGTCTTCTACAAGGAGCTGACCCCCGGCTTCACCTTCTTCAACTGCTACGGAAGCTGTTCGCAAACGGTGGACTACCAGGGCATATATGTGCCTAAGGTTGAATCTTCCACCATGGACATGTACGAGACCGACGCCTATATAAAGGAGCATTTCGGAAGGAAGATTGTAGTGGTTGGCGCAAGCACAGGCACCGACGCCCATACGGTCGGTATCGACGCCATCATGAACATGAAGGGATATGCCGGACATTACGGTCTGGAGCGTTACGAGATGGTGGAGGCATACAATCTCGGCTCGCAGGTGCCTAATGAGGAGTTCATCGCCAAGGGGCTGGAGCTGCACGCCGATGCTCTGATTGTCTCACAGACTGTGACGCAGAAGGATGTTCACATCCATAATCTGGTGAACCTTGTTGAGCTGATGGAGGCCGAGGGGCTGCGCGACCGGATGATACTGGTCTGCGGCGGCGCCCGCATCACGCACGAACTGGCCAAGGAGCTGGGATACGATGCCGGTTTCGGTATGAACACCTTCGCCGACGATGTCATCTCCTTCATTGTGCAGGAAATGGTCAAACGTGGTATGAAATAATTTGTAGAGACGTAGCACGCTACGTCTCTACCCAAAAACATGATAACGTATAATTTTGATTAATAATTAAAAAAAACATTTTTTTCTATGGATAAAAATCAGATAAGAGAGGTTATTGCCCGGCGTGCCGCCAAGGAGCTTCACGATGGGGATGTCGTAAATTTGGGAATCGGTCTGCCTACCCTGATTCCGAACTATCTGCCCGAAGGTGTCACTGTGACGCTGCAGACTGAAAACGGTGCGATGGGCATGGGTGTCGCTCCGGCCGAAGGCCAGGAGGACAAGAACCTGATCAACGCCGGAGGCGGCTACATAACGCTGAATCCGGGCGCATGCACCTTTGATTCCGCAACATCGTTCGCCATCATCCGCGGCGGTCATGTGAACGTGTCGGTGCTTGGTGCGTTGCAGGTGGACGAGAAGGGCAACCTTGCCAACTGGATCATCCCCGGAAAAATGGCTCCCGGCATGGGTGGTGCCATGGATCTGGTGGTGGGCGCACGCAAGGTGATACTTGCCATGGAACACACCCAGAAGGGCAACCCGAAAATTTTGAAGGAATGCACGCTGCCTCTGACGGCTGCAGGTCAGGTAAACATGATTATCACCGAAATGGGCGTGATGGAAATCCGTCCTGAAGGCATTGTGCTGACGGAAATCAATCCGGAGTTCACCGTTGAGGATGTGCAGGCTGCAACCGAGGCCACTCTGATTGTATCTCCGGATCTGAAGCCGATGTGCTAAACTGCTGCGGAATGGAATACAAATATTTGGAATTCTCCATGCCGGAGGATGGGATAGGGCTGCTGACCCTCTCCGCGCCGCAGTCGCTGAATGCGTTGAATTCGGGAATGCTGCGCGAACTGGATGATTTTGTGCAACATGTTCCCTCCGAAGTGCGGGTTCTGCTTGTCACCGGTGCGGGCAGCAAGGCCTTTGTGGCCGGTGCGGACATCTCCGAAATGCAGCCTCTGGACGAGGCCGGTGCGTTGGAGTTCGCCCGTCTGGGCTCCTCTGTCTTCAGAAAGATTGAGCTTCTGCCGGTGCCTGTGATTGCGGTGATGAACGGCTATGCGCTCGGCGGCGGCTGCGAGCTGGCTCTTGCCTGTGACCTGCGCATCACCTCCGAACGTTCCCGCTTCGGGCAGCCGGAGGTGGGGCTTGGCATCATACCAGGCTTCTCCGGTACGGTGCGGCTTACACGAATTGTCGGCCCCGCCTTTGCCAAGGAGCTTATCTATACGGGGAAGACGATCGACGCCAGTGAAGCCTACCGCATGGGGCTGGTGAATGCCGTGGTCCCTGCCGAACAGCTGATGGAGGAGGCGCTGCAATGGGCTCGCCGCATCATGGCCAACAGCCGCGTGGCGGTCTCGTATGCAAAAAGGAGCATCCAGGAATCGGCGGACCTGCCCATGGACGATGCCATCGCGCTTGAAAACAGGTACTTCGCACAATGCTTCCTGGCTGAAGATCAGAAGGAGGGCATGACCGCCTTCCTGGAGAAGCGCAAACCACGATACAAGTAAAGACGTCATCTCATGGCGTCTCAGTAGTGACGTCACCACATGGCGTCTCATCGTAAAGACGTCATATCATGGCGTCTCAGTCACTCAAGTAAAGACGTCACCACATGGCGTCTCTCAAGTAAAGACGTCATATCATGGCGTCTCTAAAAAAAAACCACTATGAAAACCACAAAACTTATGCTGGTCCTTGCGACCGTGACCGTGACCGCCGTCTCCTGCGGCAGTAAAAAGGGGACAACAGAGGAAAAAACACCGAAAGTGCTGGTGCTGTATTACTCCCAGACCGGTAACACCAAGGCGGTGGCCGGGGAGATTGCCCGCCTGCTTAACGCCGACATGGAGGAGATTGTCGCTGTGGAGCCCTACGACGGGGATTTCCAGGCGACCATCGGACGCTGCATGAAGGAGCGTGAGCAGGGTGTGCTGCCAAAAATCCGCCCGTTGAAATCAGACCTTTCCCAATACGACATTGTCTTTTTGGGTTATCCTGTATGGTTCGGCACCTATGCGCCGCCTGTGGCCACCCTCCTCGACAGTGTGGACCTGGGCGGGAAAAAGGTGGTCCCGTTCTGCACCTTCGGCAGCGGAGGACTGGAGTCGAGTGTGAAGGAGCTGCAGGCGAAGCAGCCGGAAGCCGAGCTGCTGCCCGGCTACGGTGTGCGCGCCGCCCGCATGGCGGCCATGCCGAAGGAGGTGGAGCAGTTCCTGATGGCAGGCGGCTTTATTGAAGGGGAATATGTGCAGCCTGAGGCCTTCCCGGAGCAGCATCTGGTGAGCGCGGAGGAGTCTGCCGTTTTCGATGCCGCCGTGGACGGTTATCCGATGCTGCACGCCAAGGCCATTGCGGTCGCATCCCGCAGCATTCCGGAAGGGGTGGAATATCTCTTCACGGCCGTAGACCTTCCTCGCGAGGATTCCAAAATGCCGCCCGCCGGTGAAATTCAGGTGTACGTGACGGTGGCCAATGGGGAACCGCCGGTGTTCACGAAGGTGGTGCGGTAGGAACGCACGCACGGTGTCGTTCCGGTTTTGTTTTTAAATGTAGAGACGGTGCATGCACCGTCTCTACATCGTCCCTACGTTGGGTTGTAGAGACGCAAAATTTTGCGTCTCTACATTATAATATTATAAAATCAAAAAAAAATCCTGCGGCCTGTAATTTTTCGGGGGTCTGAAACGTTTTATCATTGTCAAACGTTAAAATAACACCGATATGCAGAAAAATATCTTTTTGTCAAATTATCTATGTGCAGCAAACAATCTGATTCAAAATAAAAGGAGGAATGAGATGAAAAAAGTAGTTATAGCATTATTTGTCCTGTCTATTAGCGGGATTGTCACATCCTGCAAAAAGGAATATCTTGCGTTTCCGCATGATTTGAGAGCATACTTCCCTTATGTGGAAAATCAGGAGATAACGTTTGTGAACGACAGCAACCATCTGATGTCAGGCAAAGTTTTAGATATAGTCGTGCCAGAAACAGAATATTTGTCATACACATGCAAATGCGGGGATGTACATAACCGTGACATGTATTTTACCATTCATTCAGAAAACTTTTCCATATATGGAACCATGTATACGCGTATTTCCACATTAAAAATGGTTTGCAGTTGCAAATTTAGAACAGGCACAACGCATGACATTGACATGGAGAAAGAATTCAACGGCGACCCTTTTTCCGGGAACTTTTCAAAAACAGTTGGAGACACAGTGGTTTTGGAGAAGGGGAATGACAGGGTGGTTGTCATCAGAGGGAAAGGGATTTCCGAAGTCAAAGCTGGGGATGATGTTTGGCGGTTAAATGAATAGAAAAAATATTTTACAATGAAAAAATTGTTAGTATGGGTCATGCTTTGCGCATGCTGCCCTGTGTTCTCCCAGCGGGGGAACCCCGCCGTTACGCGAAGCGGTTGTGACAGTGCGTTGAACGGCATCTATTACGTGGGCGACAGCCTGTCGGATTTCCTTTCCGTGGAGGAGGCGGTCGGCTGCCTGTTGAAGTGCGGCGTGAGCGGCCCTGTGGAGATGCGCGTCCGGAACGGGCTCTTCTATTTTGGCTTTTCAATCCATGACACCATCCCTGGGGCGAGCGAACGGAACAGGGTCACCTTCTGTTCCGCCAGCCGGTGCCGCGACAGCGTCCGTTTTGTCCGTGGCTACGCCCTCGCATTGGCCAATACCGCCCACCTTGTATTCCGGAACATCACCTTTGACGGCCAGCTGGCAGGTGTGAAAATGGACAGCAGCCTGACCGATGTGGAGTTCCGCCATTGCCGGATTGTGGCTCCGGCCTCCAATCAGGATATTTACAGCGCGGTAAGCTATACGGGTATCCCCAACAGCGAACACATGCTGGACAATGTCCGTTTTATTGACAACATCATTGAGGGCGGAGCCCAGAATTTCTACCTCTACTACGCTTGCGGCGGAGGTGCTGCCATGAGCTACTGCCGGGGTGTCACCATCGACAGCAACACATTGTGTGAGGCCTTCAGCTGCGGTGTCCACACCTACTATTACTGCACAGTCAGAAGTTTTTCGCACAACAGGGTGACACATGGCAGCGGGGCGGTCTCATTCCAGGGCGTAAATTCCCAATATGGCTCCTGTTGGCGCAAAGTGGAGGGCAACCGTATCCGCATCAAAACCAAGGGCGATGCCTATGGCATGTATTTCATGGGATTATATACCGAAACAGGAAGGGACACAATGCTCATCGCAAACAACGAAATTTTTGTGAACGGGCAAAAATCCGTTTACGGAATTTCAAGCCAGAGTACCCAATTGCCGGTGCATGTTGTGCACAATACCATTTTCACACAATCCTCCGCGCCGGCCTACGGCTTCACCACATCTGTAGTTACGCCAAGCCTTTACCCTGTCATCCGGAACAACATATTTGCAAACAGCGGCAATGACGGCTACCCCCTGTACATTTCCGACTACTATATCAACAAATTCAGGTTCGACAGGGATTACAACAACTACTACAGCGACGGTGCCTGGCTTGCCTATCTGAACGGCAACATGGCCTCGATGGATGATATCCGGAAGGTTGACAGCAGCTGCGACCGCCATTCCTTGTCCGTCGCGCCTGACTGGAGGGACAGCGTAAGCTTGGAGATAGGTAACTCCACACGTTTCACCTGCCCCGCCTTTTACAGCGTTGGCAGGGATATCGACGGTTTTTTGAGGGACAGGAGGACGGCCATGGGCTGCCACATGCTCAGCCCCGATTCCACAGATGCCATGCTGGAGGGGTTTGCCGACATGGAGAAGCTCTCCTCTTCCGGATACGTCCCTTTGAAAGTGGTTGTCCGTAACATGGGTCTGAAGCCAATCCGGAAGGCAGCCATCCGCCTGGTGATTGACCGTACAAGTTGTCCGGAGTTCACTTACCGGCCTGCCGTCCCATTGGCGTTCCAACAAGCGGACACCATCTCCATCGGCAGCTTCCAGCTTTCGGACGGGTTGCACGATTTCATTGCGGCCATAAGCATGGAGGGCGACATCAATTCGTTGAACGATACCATTTTCCACAGCCGTGTGATCTGCGACAGGCCTATGGGGGGAACCTATGTTGTGGGACCTTCCGCCAGTGCTGACTTCGCCTTTGAAGATTTCGGCATCATCCTGCGGCGGATAAGGGAGTGCGGCGTGGAGCGTGACATCACCATCGCCCTGGAGGAGGGCACCTATCGCGGGAGCATGGACATCTCCAACATAGGAAAGGCCATGGGGAGCCACCGCCTCACCCTGACCTCCGTTTCGGAAGACCGTAACAGCGTTCTTGTGTCCGACAGCGGAACGGTCCTGACCATCGGCCGGGACATCCACGGTTTCACCCTGAAAAACATGGGACTGCAACTGCTTTCCCAATCCGGCTCCGTGGTGCAGCTCAACAACGGATGCGGCGACATCGACATCCTGCACAACAACCTGCTCTGCGATACGGTCGGCAAGGGTAAAAGCAAATGCTACGGCATCTCCACATACAATGAATATCTCCCTGATAACGAGTGTTGCCATAATATCTGCATTGCCGGGAACCTCATCCGTGGGGGCTATGCCGGAGTGATTGTTTCGGGCTTGGCGGCCAACGTTGTCTGTAAAAATGTGATGGTGGACCATAATGAAATCAGCGGACAAAGCAATTCGCCGGTTTCCCTGTATGCGGTGCATCTTGCCAGCTGCAGCCATAACCGGCTTGCATCCAGGTTCGCCAATACCGATTCCCTTGCCTTTTGCGGGATGGAGCTGCAATGGGTCCAGGCGGACAGTATTGTCGGCAACCTTATCGACATCAGACACCGCCACGCCATGTATGCCAGCAGAACATACGGCATGTCGCTGAACTATCTAAACCGTTATGGCGGGAGGGGTTCTGCCCTGATTGCCAACAACTGCATCCGGATGTATCAGGGTTACGGGGTCAGATCCACTTCAAACAGATTGTGCTTTTTCCATAACACTGTCCGTGTCAGTGGGGAAGGTGCCGTGTGCGGATACAGGCATTCCGGAGACTCCAGAGGCATGACAGTCTTGCGGGGCAATGTCATTGATGTCATGCAGGCTCCGGCCATTGACCTTACCGGTGATGGCAGTTCTGAAGTTTGGGGTTTTGTTTCGGACTACAACAACTTCTACAACCATGGTGGGAGCGTTCTGATGAGAATGGTCGGTAAAGGCTATGCCTCCATTTCCGATTTTCAGAACTATCTGGAAACGGACACCCACAGTGTGAGCGTGGAACCCATCTATGCGGACACCTCTTCCGTGCTGGACCTCCGGATGGAAGGCCGCCAGCTGCTGCTGCGCACGGATGCGGTAAAGTATGACATCCATGGGAAGGGGCGTGTGCTGCTCACCACCATGGGGGCAAACCAGGCCATGCCGCTCCCAAACGGCGCAATGGATGCCGCGCTGTATGATTTCGCCGGCACTGCGCTGCAGAGCGGGAACAGCGTCCCGTTATGCGTCACATTACACAACCTCAGTGCGGACACGCTGACGGAAGTCACCATCCGGTGGAGCGCAAACGGCGTGCGTCAGGCCGATTTCAGATGGAAGGGCAGATTGGGCTTCGGCGGTTGCGACACGGTCATTATCGGAAGCTACACCGCAGGGGTGTTCACCCGCAACCGTCTTGTGGCATGGGTGGAGAAACCGAACCTGTCGGACGATGCCGACCATGCAAACGACACGGCAATCCTTGACAAATTCGTCTGCGGCGGCACACTTGCGGCTGGCAGTTATACGGTCGGCGGCGCAAAGGCCGATTTTGATGACCCGGAGGTGATGAAGGATGCTCTGTACCATTGTGGGGTCGCCGGGCCTGTGGTGATGAGGCTCCGTTCCGGCAATTATGGGGCGTTGCGCCTCTCCGACACCATTCCGGGCACAAGTGTCACAAACAATGTCACCCTACAGGCGGAGGAGGGGGCGCAAGTGGTTTTTGAACCGTTGAAGGATGGGGCCGCGCTACTCTGCATAAATCTTCCTTTCGTCACATTCCAGAGCCTCTCTTTCGGGGACAGTGTTAGCGGAACCATCGGTGTGAAACTGGAGAAAAACTGTTCACATCTAACTTTCCGCCACTGTAACATGTACGCCTGCTCCACCTCAACCGACAGGAACTGCAGGTGCATCACCTACGGTGACGAATATGCCAACAGCAACAGCAGAATATACAGTCTGGAAAATATCCGTTTGATAGGAAATAACCTGTCAGGAGGCTACTATAACATTTATATGGCCTACGCGGCATGCAGTGACAGCAACGACATCCCCTCCGCCATTATCGACAGCAATCGTCTGACCTATGCCTATTATGCCGGAATCTACACTGCCTATTACGGGAACTATCCGAGCATCAGCCACAACACCATCGTCAGCCGTTACGGGCTCACCGGCATTCCAGGATACAGTTCCAACAGCAACACTTATTACGGATTGTATACCAATTACTACAGAGGGATGGACACCATTGACGGCAACAGGCTGTATGTCTGCAGCCGCAACAACGGGTGGGGGTTGTACCTGCATTGCATCAAATACAGTTTGAATACCGGAGATGACTATGACACCGTTTCAACCATTGTCACCAACAACGAGGTGCGCGTGTCTGGCGGATACGGCAGCTGTAAGAAATACGGGATTTACCTCTCCGGCGGCCACACCCGTGTGGAGCTGCATCACAACAGCGTTTTGGTGTATAACACCGGCATTGCCTATGCCATGTACTTGTCCACTATCGGAACCGGAACCAGGAGCAATATGAGCCGGAATCTTTTTTGTGCAGATGGTGTAGGCAGCGGTTACGCGCTTTACATTCAGGACAGTGCCTATGGCCCGTCCCTCGGTTTGCGTTCATGGAACAACCTGGTCTCATCCAAGTATGCGGCCAACGTGTGCGGGAAGAATTTCGGGCTTGAGGAGTTCGTCCGTTTTACACGGCAGGACAGCCACAGCCTCTCTGTCACGCCGCAGTTTGTCGATACCGCAGTGGGGCTGGAGCTTGGCAATCCCGTGGAGCTGGCCTGTCCGTCACTGCTTTTGGTGTCGAGGGACATCAACGGTTTTTTCAGGCCTTCCAGTACGACGATAGGCTGCTATACCTTCATCGATTCCTCACAACTGGATGTTGTTGTGCCGGAACAGGATCCGTTACAGTCTGCGGGCATAAATGTTTATAGCTACGGACGTGATATATTCATAATAGGTGCGGCGGGCCGCACCGCATGGGTGTTCAACACGGCCGGACAAATCGTCTGTAGGGTGGAATGCGGTGACAACCAGCGGTTGGTAATGCCGGTGCAGGGTGTCTATTTTGTCCGTGTGGGCCGTTTTGCGCCGAAAAAGGTGCTGGTTTATTGATTGTAGGTACGCAATGTTGTAGAGACGCGGCGCGCCACGTCTCTACAAATCCGTGTGAATAATGAAAAAATGTTGAAAACATTCTTCCTGCGGAGGGGATTTGTATTGGTTTTTTGTGGATATTTGCAAATTATTTTCAGATGAAATTATTCATAAACCAAAACCATACAAGATGAAAATATACGTCATAGGAACAGGAACGATGGCCAAGGGCATTGTTAAGGCGTTTGCCGCCAAGATGCCGGTGGTCATGAAGAGCCGCACGCAGGCCAGCCTTGACAAGGCGATGGCCTCCATTTCAAAAGGATATGCCAAACTGGTGGAGAAGGGCAAGATGACCCAGGAGGCCGTCGATGCGCTGCTGTCGAACATCACCACCACCACCGACTACGCCACATTCGCCGATGCCGACCTTGTGATTGAGGCCGCTGTGGAGGAGATGCAGCTGAAGAAGGATGTCTTCATGGAGCTTGACAAAATCTGCAAGCCGGAGGCCATTTTCGCCACCAACTCATCCTCGCTGTCGATTACGGAGATTGCAGCCTGCACCAGCCGTCCCACACAGTTCATCGGCATGCACTTCTTCAACCCCGCCGACCGCATGGCATTGGTCGAGGTCATCAAAGGGCAGCTCACCAGCGACGAGGTGACCAGATGCATAGTTGAGTTAGCCACTTCCATCGGCAAGCAGCCCGTGGAGGTTAAGGAGGCTCCGGGTTTCGTGGTCAACCGCATACTGATTCCGATGATCAACGAGGCGGTCGGTATCCTGGCCGACGGCATCGCCTCCGCCGAGGACATCGACAAGTGCATGATGTTGGGTGCCAACCATCCGATGGGTCCGCTGGCGTTGGCCGACCTGATCGGCAACGATGTGAACCTTGCCATCATGGAGGTGCTTTACAAGGAGTTCGGCGACCCGAAATACCGTCCGCACCCGCTGCTGCGCAAGATGGTGCGTGCCGGACTGCTTGGACGCAAAACTGGCGAAGGATTCTATAAGTATTAATTGGTAGAAGACAGAAGTCAGAAGATAGAAGACAGAATGGTTGCCAATTCTAACTTCTAACTTCTATATTCTGTATTCTTAAAAAAAAACTAAAAAATGGATTTCAGCAATTCAAAGACAGAAGAGCTTTTTCTGCAGATGATCCGTTCGTTTGCGGAAAATGAGGTGAAGCCTTTGGCAGCCGAAGTGGATGAGCAGGAACGCTTCCCGATGGAGACCGTCCAAAAGATGGCGGAATTGGGGATTATGGGCATTCCCGTCCCGAAGGAATACGGCGGAGCCGGAGGTAACGTCCAGATGTACATCCGTGCGGTGGAGGAGATTTCGCGTGTGTGCGCCACGACCGGAGTGATCCTCTCCGCCCACACTTCGCTCTGCATGGCTCCGATTCTGGAGAACGGCACCGAGGAGCAGAAACAGAAATATCTTCCCAAACTGGCTTCGGGCGAATGGATTGGGGCTTTCGGCCTTACCGAACCCAATGCCGGAACCGATGCCGCAATGCAGCAGACGGTGGCGGAGGATGCCGGTGACCACTGGGTGCTGAACGGCACCAAGATTTTCATCACCAACGCCGCCTACGCCGACGTTTTCATCGTGATGGCCATGACCGACAAGTCGAAAGGGGTGAAGGGCATTTCAGCCTTCATCGTGGAGAAGGGTTTCCCCGGATTCAGCATCGGCAAGAAGGAGGCCAAGATGGGCATCCGCGGCTCGGCCACCTGCGAGCTGATTTTTGAAAACTGCATCGTGCCGAAGGAAAACCTGCTGGGTGTCATGGGCAAGGGTTTCAACTTGGCCATGAAGACCCTTGACGGCGGACGCATCGGCATCGCCGCTCAGGCTCTCGGCATCGCGCAAGGGGCAATGGACGAGACAGTGAAATATACCAAGGAGCGCAAGCAGTTCGGCGCGAGCATCGCCTCGTTCCAGAACACGCAGTTCCAGCTGGCCGACCTGGAGACAAAAATCCAGGCCGCCCGTTTTCTGGTGCGCAGCGCGGCATGGAAAAAGGACATGAAGCTGCCCTACACCAAGGATGCGGCCATGGCCAAGCTGTTTGCAGCCGAGACCGCGATGGAGATGACCACCAAGGCGGTGCAGTTCCACGGCGGTTACGGCTACACGCGCGAATATCCGGTGGAGCGTATGATGCGCGATGCGAAAATCACGGAGATTTACGAAGGCACTTCCGAGGTACAGCGGATGGTGATAGCCGGTCATTTGTTAAAATAGGAGGGGAGCATGAAGATTATAGTTTGCATAAAACAGGTTCCGGACACCACTGAGATTAAGATCGATCCCGTAAAGGGGACGCTGATCCGCGAGGGGATCACGGTCAT